>DAIDIH010000055.1 GCA_027459465.1 Bryobacterales bacterium
AACGCCCGTATCAAAGGCGCCCTCGTCGGCGTCGAGGCCGTCACCGCCGAAGGACTCAAAGCCGTCTATAAGGACTTCAATTGCTCCGGCGACTCCCTCGTCGAACGCCTCCAAACCTTCCGGCAACACGGCGTCCACGTCCTCGGCTCTTTCATCTTCGGCCTCCCCACGGACCGTCCCGATACCTTCGACGCCACCTGCGAGTTAGCCCGGAAAGCCGGCCTCACCTTCGCCCAATTCGTCATGCTCACCCCCTTCGCCGGCACCGTCGACTTCGAGCGCTGGGAAAAAGCGCAAGCCGCCGAAGGAGCCACCATCGCCGGCATTCCGCTCACCCGCTACTGGCTCATCCCTCAGCCACGGCGACCTAAAATGTTCATGGCGCATCCCACCATGAGCTGCGACGAAATACGCATGCGAACCCAAGCCGTCTGGGATCGCTTCTATAGCTTCTCCAGCGTCTGGCAGCGCTCCCGCTGCACCCCCAGCCTCCGCGCCCGCCTCGCCTTCCTGTTCATCTCCAAGCTCTACCGCCAGATGTATGCCAACACCGGCATCGCCACCGACAGCGCCCGCCGCGGCCGCGCCAACCGTTGGGCGCGTTGGCTCTCCAAACCCTGTCGCCGCCTCTTCCGCACCGCCCCCATGCCGGACCTCCAGGTCCCCGGCGCACGCCCGGCATATCCCTCGTTATCGCCGGAAACCGAACCCGCCGCCGGCGGCTTCCAGATCCTCGGATAATCCCGCGGCCCGCTCACCGCCCGAACTCCCGCTCGATCTCCCGCGGATCGTCGCACTCGAGCAACTCCCGCGCCTCCGCCGCCGTCTTCGGTCGAGCCAACCGCGCCTTCCCCGGATCGAACACCCGCTTATCCGGCGGCCTGGCCGTATACGCCTCCACATCCGGCGCCGCCTGAAACATATCCCCTAAGTCACCCGCCAGCGCATCCTCTAAGTTCAACGGACCGAGCCCAAGCATCTCGTAAATCGTCCTCTGCACGCTCCCCATGCTCCCATGCCGGTGCGAAACATGACCCCGCCTCGCATAGGGACTCGCCACCAGCAGCACGCTCCGGTGCGCGTCCACATGGTCCACGCCCCCCTGCGCGTCATCCTCGATCGCAAACAGCGCGCTGTCCTTCCATATCGCGCTGTGCGATATCCAGTCCACAATCTCCCCCAACGCCAGGTCGTTGTCCGCCACATAGGACGCCCGGTACGGATACCCATCCCCCGGCCTCGGCTTCGCCGTATGATCGTCAGGCAACCGGATCACCGTCAGCGCAGGCGCCCGCCCCTCTTTCACTAACTCCGAAAAATTCCGCACAAACTCCTGGTACCGGAACTGATCCGGAATCCCTAAGTTGAAAGTTGGGTACTTCCGGTCCGTCGATACATACACCGGCTCCGGCGCCGGCGAGTCCAGAATCAACCTCTGCCCTTCCGGCGCCGACCCGTCCATCTCATCTGCTCCCTCTAACTCCAACCCCTCGCCATAATTCCGCAGCGTCAACCCCGACCCCGCGATATGCTCCCACAGCATCCCAAACTCCGGCTCATCTTCCGGCATCGGCGCGTCCGAACCGCCGCCCAGCGCCCTCCGCCCCGGAGCCTCGCTGAACCAGTCCTCCTTCCGCCGCCCGCCATAGTCGCTCGTCCACGACATGTTCATCCACGGCGCCGGCGCCGCCCCCATCGCCCACCGGTGTCCATCCGCCGAAACGTCGCTATCGACGTAGAAATTGTCGCTTGTCCCAAACCGCTCGGCCATCGCGTGCGCATTCGGAGTAACTTGACGTCCCCACCGGGCCAATCCCGGAGCCCCGTTCACTCCAGGCAAATCCCCCAAAATCTCATCAAACGTCCGGTTCTCGCGAATCACCAGAAACACATGCTTCACCCGAGGCACCCGACCCGCTCCGCCGCGCGCCGCCAGATTGTTCGCCAGCACCTCCCTCGTTTCTTGCCCTAAGTCCACCTCCTCGCCGATCCTTATCCCCGACAGACTTCCATACTCTAACGTCCCGATGTAATTCCCCTTCTCCCGGCTCGTCTCCCCCGCTTCTTTGCCGTTCGGCCCCGCACCTTTCCCCTTGTTATTCACCACCCACAGTGTCTTCCCGTCCGGCGAAATCGCCGCCGCCGCCGGATACCACCCGACCGGCAGATGTCCCAGCACCTTCCCCGATGCCCCATCCACCACCGCTACCGCATCAATCCCCGCCTCCGTCACATATATCCGTCCCCCACCAACCGCCACGCCGATCGGCATCACGCCCCGCAACGCCCGCCCATGCCCATCTTCGGATTCCCTCCCCGAAAACGGCGTCAGCGCGATCTCCCGTTCCACCTTTTCCCCGTCCCCCGTGACCACCGCCAGCGAGTCCTCATGCGCTAATGCCACATACACCCGCCCGCCATCCACCGCCACCCCCGCCGGCGCCGCCCCGCCTACCGTATCGCCTGCAATCCTCTTCCCCAATCTCAACTTCGCCCTAACTTCCAGCTCCCCATCCCCACCCACCGAGTAAGTCCACAGCGAACTTCCCCGCACGCTGTTCTCATCCCCCAGCGCCGCTCGCGCCTCCTTCGACGGATACCCGAACAAAGGAAACCGCAGCCCCGTCGCCAAAGTATCTTCCTTACGGGCTCCCTTCACCCTCTTATACTCGAACAACCCCGAGTTAGTCACATACAACCGGCGCCCATCCGGGGCCAGTGTCATCTCCAGCGGATTCACCCCCGTCGAAGCGCTCCCCACCACCCGCCGCGTTGCCGTGTCCACCACCACCACCCGCCAGTTCCCCTGGTCGAGCGCATACAAGAACTTTCCATCCCGCGAAAGCGCCACCGTGGCCGCAAACCTCTCCGCTCCCAGCCGAATCCGCGCCACCCTCGTCCACTCCTGCGTCTCCCACACATCGATCGCCCCCGAATCCCCCGTCGCGTCGTACAGCATCTTTCCGTCCGGCGAATAAGCTACGCCCGCGTGCACCTCCACACCCGGATCGTTCTCCCGTCCCTCCGGAATCTGTCTCACACTCTCCTCCGCCGTTCCCGGCCGGTCCACGATGTTCAACGAAAACGGCCACCCAATGCACGGAACCACAATCTGCCGTCCATCCCCGCGCACCGCCAGCGCAAACGGGTACGGCGCCAACTTCGTCCACGTCCCCATCGGCCGGATTTGCCGCCCGTTCGGCAGCACCGCATCCACGTTCGCCGCCCATCCCGCCGCCGCCAGTAACGCCAACGCAATTAACCCGACTGTCATCTTCCGCATTGTGCTCACTCAAGCACTCTATCACCCGCCTTTACGCGGCCTTTCTCCAGTTCTGATACGATCTCCCGGTGATGCTACGTACCGCCCTAATCGCCCTCTTGCCGCTCACCTTTGCAGCGGCCCAGTCCGCCCAAGCCCCGCGCGCCTGGGGCCAAAACCCCAACGGCATGCACGTCTACATCTGGGCCGGCCTCAAGTCGCACCTCGCCGGCCAGCACGACTACCCCCAGTTCCTCGCCGACTGGAGTAAGATCCTCACCGACCACGGAGCCATCGTCGACGGAGCCCTCCATCCGCCTTCCGCCGCCGACCTCGAACACACCGACGTCGTCATCATCTATAAAGGCGACGCCGGTTACCTCACCGGCCCCGACAATTCGGCGCTAATGTCCTACATCAAACGAGGCGGCGGCTTAGTCAGCCTCCACGACTCCCTCTGCGGTCCCGACCCCGCTTATCTCGCTACCTTACTCGGCGGCGCTAAGAAACACGGAGAAGTGAACTTTACTCTGGACGCCCCTATCCACTATACTGTCGTGGATAGCTCGAACCCGATCATGAAGGACATGTCCGACATCACCATCTGGGACGAAGCCTTCTTCAAAATGATTTGGGCCAAGGACCCCGCCATCCACGTCCTTGCAAACGTAACCATCCCCAAAACCCGCTGGACCGAAGGCCACACCGGCGAAGTCGTCCCCCAAATCTGGACTTACGAACACACCCTCCCCGGCGGCCAACCCGCCCGCGCCTTCGTCTTCATGCAGGGCCACACCTACGCCGACTTCGCCAACTATCAGGTCCAGCGCACCCTCCTCCGGGGCATCGCCTGGGCCGCCAACCGCCCCGTCGACGAACTTATCAATTACGTGCCGCCACCGCGCCCCACCCGCCCCGGCGGCTTCCCTCCCCCGCCTCCCAGCGGAGCGCAATAACTTACTCGCCGTCCACACGAACGATATCCTTGCGGCGGCTCTCCGGTGTCACCACTAACCTATCGAGCCGCCCACCCACATACCGTCCCTCCACCGTCGTGTTCCGTGACGCGTGTAACTTGAACTCCACATCCCATCTCTTCGGCCACGCCGGCAGCAACAGTAACTTATCTCCTCGCTCCTGTAATAACATCAACTGCAGCGCCACCGATCCCGCTCCTCCGTTATCCAGATCCGGCTCCGAGTCGTGCCCCTGCCGCCAGAACCACGGAAACCGTTCCACCCCATACGCCGTGAAGTTTGCCACCACGTGCCGCCGCGCCTCCTCCGCCAGCCCCAACACCGCCGCGTCCATCCCTCCCTGCGTCCAGCACGTCATCGCCGGAAACCGCCGCGCCGCAAACGTGTTCCGCGCCAATTCCAAATCCGGCAGCCCCACCCCGAATAACTGATACGGAAACACCGCGTACAACTCCGGGTTCTCCACATTTCCCGGCCGCCCATTCCGCGTCGGAGTCCAATGCGCCGCCGTCCACAGTATCGGCTTACCCGCGGGATCCGCCTGCGTCTCCGGTTCTGGCTGCTTGCCTTCCGCGTTCGTGGTCCCACGCGGCAGCGGAGGCAGACTGGCGAGCATCTCCTTCCACCGCGCCCTCTGCTCCGCCGTCGTCAATGTTTCCGGCAGCGCCAGCAGTCGCGGCAGCACAAACATCAACCCCGCGATGTCTGGAGCCGGATTCACCGACGGCCGGTCCGTCTCGAGCGACTGCGAAGGATCGAAATGCAGCTTTCCGTCTACTTTCTTCCAATGCTCATCGAAGTAAGTCGTCACGGCCCACGCAATCGGCAGCAGCGTCTGCCTCGCGAACGCTTCGTCCCGGGTATCGTCCCACGCATCCAGCATCATCGCCGTCAGCTCTAAGTTGCCGTTGATGTGATGCCGGATGAACGGGTTCACCATCGTCACATCCGGATTCCCCCAGCCAAAGTCAACATTACTCGGCGTACCCCAAAAGTAAATCGTCTCCGCAAACGCCGCGCCGCCATGCTTGTAATACAGCCGGTTCCTGTCTTCCGCCAGCGGCAGCGCCTTCCGGTACATCCCAAAGAAACTCCGCAGCAGGTCTTCATCGCCCGCTGCTACCGCCGGCCAGTACAGCAGACGGTTGTTCTGAAACCAGTACTCCGCGCCCCACCGCCGGAAATCCGGAGTCAGCTCTCCCTTCACCGGATCGTGCGGTCCCGCCGCCGGCTTCCCGTCGCTGTTATAGTCCCCGATGCTGAACAACCCGCCGTTGAATTTCGCCGGCATCGCCCCGCGCCCCGATGCAGCCATCATCCAACGCTGCATCGAATACCCGCGCGTCACTGCCTCCGCATCCGCGTCCCCGCTTACCCGAATCCAACTCCGGTCCCAGAATTCGCTCCACCATGCCTCGTGCTGCTTCCGCGCCTGCGCGAGACTCACCCGGGCTTCCCGCGCGATCCTCCGGTCCATGTCCTCTCGCCACGCTTCCGCGGTCGCCGCCCGCTCCGTCATCACATAAAGATCCACCCGCCCCGCCTTCATCGGCCGCACGGTCCGGATCTCGAGGTCGCCCGTCGCCGCCATCCCCGTCCCTTCCATCGCCGCGCCAAACGTCCGGTTGAGCAACGGGTCCGGATACTTACTCACCAGCGCCCCCAGATGCTGATTTTCTAACACCTCCGGATACACGCTCCGCGCATTGTGATGGCACCACGCCACCCGCCCGCCCCGCGCCTTCAGCACTGTGTCCGGATCCATCACCAGGTCCGCGCCGCTCGGATTTCCTTCGAGTTCCCGCAACCCCGTCCGGAACTCCTCGCTCTTCGGCCCCACCTTCCTCGCTGCAAGCCGCCACAACTCCGCCGTCGCCGTTACCTCCATCGGCCTCGCGCCTTCATACTCGAGATGCGCCACCGGCCGGTTCGCGTCCACCCAAATCTCTACCCGCGCCCCCGACCCATCGTCGACATCCAACACCCCGTGCTGCACGTCCAGGGTCTGCTGGAACCCCTTCGCCATTACAAACGGATTCGGACTAAGTCGCAGCCTCACCCGCCCGATCTTGAGTAACTCCCCGTTCTCGCTCCAGGCGTCCGTCTTTGCGATCAGCATCACCACATCGCCGTTCGCCTCCGTCCACACGTTTAGCCCGATATCGCCGTTGCCGATCGGCATCGAATCCCGGTGGTCCTTACCCAGCGCGGTCCAACGGACCCCCTCCACCGGACCCGCTGCCCACACCGCTCCTCCGGCAATCACAGCCAGACAAACGAAAATTCCGAATCGTCTCATCCGTCTCATCGAGTTCACCGCCCATTACCCTATCACGCGGGCGGCTCTTCGAGGAATGAAACGGGTGCCGTCCCTAAAATCTCACCGCCCGCACCACAAACCGTTCCGGGGCCGCGCCGACATAGTAAAACGGATAGCACGTGACCAGAGTCAATACTTCGTTGCCGGTTGAATCCAACACCGATACATCCCTCGGACTTACAACCTTCGTCGACACGACTTTGTATTCATACTCCCCATCAAGCGTCGTGAATGTGATCACATCGCCCGCCCGGATGTTCCGTAGCGGCCGGAAAAACGTGTCCCGATGTGCGCTGATCCCCACATTCCCGAGTTGCCCGGGCAGCGCCGTGCCGGGAATGTGGCCCGCTCCCCGCCGCAAGGTCTTCCCGTCAAAGCCCTCCATCACCATCACCGAAACGCCCAGCCGTGCGATGTCGATCCGGCCGACGAGGCCGTGCATCATCGTCGTCTCGGGCCGCGGAGGCGGACTCGGCCCCTTCACATACCGCAAGTCCACGCGCCCGCCCTTCGCCCCTTCGATGAGACTTTGGAGTCTGCGGGCCTCGCTCCCCTGAAACCACCACGCGTCCAGCATGACATACGCGCAATAACCGAGCAGCACGAGCCCGGTTGACAACAGAACCCACCGCGACCACCGCAGAAGAGTTCTTAGCGGCGTCTCCGCCACCATCCCCTTCATCTCGATCCCGGCCCTACTTTGGGCTCCCGGCCCGTGATGTAGCCCGTTCGCGTCCGCACCACCAGCTTCCCGTGCTCAGCGGAATGCGCCGTAACACGCACCTTGTGGTATACCCCCGGCTCGGCTTTCGGCGGAACGTACCCAATCGTGTACTGCTCCCGCACATCCGCCGCAATCCGCCGGCAGATCCCGATCGTCTCACTTACTTCCTTCGGGTAGAACGCCTCGCCGCCTGTCTCCCGCGCCAGGCGCTGCAGCACCTTCGGATTCCAGTCCGGATCGTTCTCATCCAATAGCCCGATCGTGTAAATCGCCGCGCTGGACAGCCCCGCCATCCGCAGCACGTCATCCATGCTGCATCGGCTCTTGTTGTCGCCGCCATCGCTGATCACGACTAACACCTTCTTGTCCCGCGTGCCTTTCTGCAACCTTTGCAGGCCCGTCGCGATGGCATCATAAAGCGCCGTCTCCCCCACAGCCGATGCCTGCCCGATTGCCGCTCCGAGTTCATTCGGGTCGTTGCTGAATCGAAGTGGTCCGGAGAGCCCCAACGTCACGTTCTCGTTGAAATTCTCCACGAAAAGCTCATCCTGAGGATTACTCGCCCGAACCAGCGCGCGCGCCGCAACCGTCACTTCGCCAAGCTTCCCGATCATGCTCCCGCTATGGTCCACCACCAGCCCGATCGTCACAGGAGTATCTTCATGCCGGAACAGATGGATCGTTTGCGGATTCCCGTCCTCGTAAACCGCGAAGTCCTCCTGCTTCAGGTCCGCCACCGAATGGCCCGTCTTGTCCCGCACCGTCGCCTGCAGCAGCACCAGGTCCACCTCCACAGAGAGCCGGAAGTCTTCCTGGTCCTCGACCTTGGCCGGTGGCTGTGTTTGCGCTCCCGCTACGCCACTTACTAAGAAGAAAAGGACCGGGAGCACGAGCGCTTTCGCCGCCCTGTGCTCCCAGTCCCGCAGTTGTTCATTCACAGGGATCCCCCTGTTCTGCCCTACTCGGCGCAACCGGCGCCAAATCCGGCTCTTACCGCACGCGTCGCTCTGCCACGCGAAGACTCGCGGCCCCGCCCAATGCTAGCAGTCCAAGCAGCCCGATCAGCGGCAGCGGACTCGCCGTCTTCGGCAACTCGGCCTGTGCTACTTCTACCGTGGCCGGCGGAGGAGTCACCTCTACGGCTTCCGCCACTTCCTTTCCGGATGGCTCAACCGCATTCACCGGCGTGCGTTCAAGTTCTGAAACGACGGCCGATGCTTCGGGTTCTGGAGCTTCAGCCGGCGCCTCCATCTCCAGCACAGGCTGGGCGCTCGCCTTTGCTAACTCTGCGGCTTTCTTCTTCGGGTACACAAATTCGTGACCCCACTGCTCGCCCGGATAGAACCACGCGCGCATCGCGGGCGCCTCTCCCGCCGGTTGCTCGCGGAAGTTAAGCACCGTCTGATCTGCGGGTTTCAGGCGCATATTCGGAAGCGCCAGCGCTGTGGCGAGAACCTGCGTCTCGTCCTCGTTGAAAATTTGAACGATATGCCGGTTCCCGGCTGTCCTCATGATCTTGAACACATATGTGCCCGCCGGCAGAACCTCATAACCCGGCTGATGAATCCCGGGCGTTTGTACCGGCGCGCTAAACGTTACGATTGTCTTCTTGTCCCAAGCGTCCGCTTTTGCGCTCGGCGCGAAGGCCACTCCCATCAGCGCAAGGCTGAACAACGCCAACACCAACCTCAAACCTTTCATATACGCTCCCTCCCTTGCTGCCTCCACCGGCTACCCCCTCAAGTACGCGTCTCACGCTTACCCGAAGGTTCTTTGCCAGTAGACTCCGCAGATCCTTGCTTGCAGGTTTGAGTCCACCGGGCCGGCACCCGAGCTTTCAAACAAAACAAACCACATACGGTCGCGCGCCACGCATCCGGACGAACGGTAAGTCCCCGTGCGGTCACTGCACCCATCGCAGCCGTCGAATTCTTGAACAATCTCGTCCAGTGCGGCTAACAGCCCATCAATCGTTAATAGGAGCTTTCCCGGAGCGCCCCTCGAGAAGCAGACGACCCACGCACTGCGTCGATGTCCGGCAGCGTCCCGTCGAACGCCGCCGGATTCGCCGCCACGGCCTGACTCAGAACTGCAAGTCCAGCGACATCTGCAACTGCCGCGAACTCCCCGAATCGCCCACTGGGAAGCGCGTCGAAGTGATCTCGCCGAACGTACTAGTCGGCGAAGTGCTCAGGAAGTGATTTGGCTGGCCGAAGTTCGGATGGTTCAGCATGTCGAACGCATCCACGCGGAACTCAAGCATGTACCGCTCCAGGAAATGGAAGTCTTTCGCAATGGAAGCGTCCACGTCCGCGAAGCCCGGGCCGATGAGCACGTTCCGGCCGAGGTCGCCGAATGTCGTCGGAATCAGCATGGAGCACCCCGCCGTCGGCGTCGTGCAAATGTTCCCGAACACATACTTCGGATTCCCGTCCGGCGCTGAGCCGAGCTTGGTTACGATCGGTCCCAGCACCGTCGGCCGCGAATTGAAGTAGCCGCTCAAGGCGCCGTTCAGCGTATTAATGTTGAACGGATTGCCGGTCTGGAATTGCATGATCGACCCGATCCGCCATCCGCGCACGATCGGGTTGCCCTTGAACGGCAGCTCATACGTCCCGTCCAGCACAAACCGGTGCGTCGCGTTGAAGTCCGACAGCCCCCAGTCCCCCGCTACGTTGTAACTGTTCTGCACCACCACGCCCTGGCTGCTCAGCGAGTTGAAATCGAGCGACTTGGACCACGTGTAAGTCGCGTCTAACTGCAGCCCGTTCGAGTAATGCTTGGTGAAAGTTACCCACAGCGCGTTGTAATCGCTCTTGCCGTCGCTCGTGGCGGCAGCAATATTGCCAAGCAGCGCGCCCGGATCGATCGGGCTCGACGCCGACAGCGCATGATACGGCCGCACCCCGTTGATCGGTTGGTTGAGATTCTCGGAGATGCGCAGGTGCGTGGCATGCTGCCCGATGTAGCCCACCGAAATCAGCGACGTCGGCGTGATCTCGCGCGATATGGTGAGATTGCGGTCCTGCACGATCGGATCCGTGAAGTTCTGGTTCACCGTGCTTGGGGAGAGTGATCCGGCCGCTTTCGCCGCCGCCAACGCGTTCCCGAATGCTACCGTACCAGGCCCGGCAAACGACACCGGATTCGAGAAAGGTGGATTCGAGGCCAGCCCCGAAACCAGGTTCGTCACCGGCTGATCGGTCAGCACCGCATAGTTGGCCCGCAGAATCGTCTTCCCGTCATGCGTCAGATCCCATGCAATCCCCACGCGCGGCTGAAACAGCTTGTCGTTCTGCTGATAGACGCCGGGATAGCCGTCGAGGCCGGCCTGAACTAACGATGGACCCGCTACAGGTACACCTGGCGTCATGGAAAGGCCCGGCTGGATAATCGGGTACGCACCCGGATTGAACACCACGAAGCGGTTCAGCGCTTCCGTCGGCGTGCCGTTCCAGTCGTACCGGATGCCGTAGTTGATCGTGAAAAACGGCCGCACCTTCCAGCTATCCTGCGCGAACGCGCCCATCGAATTCACTCCAATCCGGCTCGCCGAGGGCAGCGTGTTCACCGTGAAACCGGTCGCTTCCCCGTTGATGAAGTTAGTCACGTTCGAAAACGTGAACGTCCCCGGGTCGTTGCCGAAATTATCGTTGATGAACCGCCGGAACTCCCCGCCGAATTCGAACGTGTGCTTGCCGTGAACCCACGAAACCGTGTCGCTCAGCACACCCGTCGAGTCGCCGCGTCCTTGCGGGAAGCCCGACGGCCCGCCGAAGTTCAGCCCGATTGAACTCACCGTTATCTGCGGCAGGCCGATCGCCGTATCGACGCCATTGTTAATGTAGTAGTTCGCCGGGTTCAACATCTGGTTCGGCGCGAAGGTGATGTGAATGTGGTTGATGCCGAACCGCGCTTCGTTCGTCAGCGTCGGCCCGAACACGTGCGTTTCATTCAGCGTGCCCAACTCGCGCCATCCATCGCGTGTGTCGCCGAAGTTCGGAATCGTGTTGCCCTGCAGCGTCGGCTCCTGCCGGTGGTCGAACTGCCCGGCATAGTAGAAGTTCAACTGGTCCTTCTCGCTGAACTGGTGGCTGATGTTCGCCGTGCCTTGGTCGATGTTCACCGGCGCCGTCGCCGAGCCTAAAAACGTCGCAGTCCCGAAGTTCGGCGCGGGAATAAAGGGCAGCAGTTTCAGAACCGTCGGGTTCCCGATCGCTTGCGCCTGCGCCCGCTGGGCATCGCTCAGCACGCCGGTATCGAGCGTCAGACCCTGGCGCTGCCGCAGCCCTTCGTACGTCAGAAAGAAGAACGTCTTGTTCTTCCAGATCGGGCCGCCCACATCTGCGCCAAACTGGTTCCGCTTGAAGGGCGACATCGGCGTCCCGACGCGGTTGAAGTAATTCCGCGCGTCGAGGTCGTTATTGCGAAAGTACTCGTATAACTCGCCGTGCAACTCGTTCGTCCCCGCGCGTGTCGCAATGTTGACGATCGCGCCGGAGTTGCGGCCATACTGCGGCTCAAACGTCGAGTTGTCTACCTTGAACTCGCTCACCGTGTTGATCGTCGGCTGGAAAGTGATCTGGTTCTGCACCATGTCGTTCAGGTTGATGCCGTTGATCATGAAGTTCACCGTGTCTTCGCGGCTGCCCGCCGTGTTGAACGAAAGCGAGCCCTGACCGCGCAGCGGGAACGTCAGAAAGCCGCTCTGCGGCGGCGTCACCGAGCCCGGAATGATCAGGCCGAGATCCACGAAATGCCGTCCGTTCAGGGGAAGTTGCTGCACCTCCCGCTGGCCTACCACCCCGCTGATGCCTGTCGTCGTCGTGTCCACCAGCGGCGGCGCCGCGGCCACTTCGATCGTCTGGCTCGTCGCCCCGACAGTCAGGTGAAAGTCCTGCGTCGCCGTCACCCCCACGCTGAGGTTGAGGCTCGTCGTGCTCGTGGTCTGAAAGCCCGGCGCGGACACCTCTACTTTGTAACTGCCAGGAATCAACGACGGTACCGCGTAAGAACCGGCCGTGTCCGTAACGGTATTTCGGGCTTCTCCGGTCCCCGTGTTCGTCACCACAACTTTCGCGTTGGCGATCGTCCCGCCGGCCGGATCGTAAACCGTTCCTTGAATCGTGCCGGTGGATTGTGCCAGCGCGCCGGGAACCATCGTTGCGAGCATCAAGAGCGCCGTCGCGGCGCCTCGAACGAGCGAGTGAAATTTCATGATCGACTCTCCTCCTTCACCACCGCTCGGCTCGAGCGGGGTGAATAAACAATGACTTACAAATGTCTTCGCACGAGGAAGCCAAAGACCCAGGCGGCCAGCGAGGACGCGCCGCGTTATCTATACCTTCGGAAATGACCCCAACTAAAACCCGCCACCCCGGCGGGACGGCGCTTACCGGCCGGCGGGCTGTTGAACAGCCGCCTCGGCGGGCGCCGCCGCAAGCCGGCTATGGCTGCGACTGTACAGAAAGTATATCAGGAAGCCGACTAACATCCAGCCGCCCGCCGTAAGTTGCGTGCGGAGGTCGAGCGAAACGATCATCCCGGAGCAGACGATGACTCCGAGAATCGGCACCAGCGGAACGAGTGGCACCCGGAACGGACGCGGAATGTCCGGTTGCCGCCGCCGCAGAATCCATACGCCGATCGAGACCAGCACGAACGCAAACAGCGTGCCGATGCTCGTAAGGTCGCCGGCCAGCGACTCCGGCAGCAGTCCGGCAAACAGGCCGACGAACAGCAGAAGTACGATGTTGCTCTTATACGGTGTGCGCCAACTCGGATGCAGATCGGAAAACAACTTTGGCAGCAGACCGTCGGTCGACATCGAGTAAAACACGCGGCTCTGGCCCAGCAGCATCACCAGAATTACCGACGAGAAGCCGAGCAAAATGGCGATGGTGACCAGCGTCGCCAGCCAGCCGAAGCCCGGCATGTGGTGTTGGATGGCGTAGGCGACAGAGGCTTCCTTCCCCACGGTCAGGAACTCGCGCCAGTTAGCGACGCCCGTCAGCACGTAACTGAACGTCACGTAAAGAAACGTGCAGACAGCGAGAGAACCGAGAATGCCGATGGGCATGTCCCGGGTCGGATTCTTCGCCTCCTGCGCGGCGGTGGAAACCGCGTCGAACCCAATGAAGGCGAAGAAAACAATGCCCGCTCCGCCGAGCACGCCGCCCCAGCCGTGATGGAACGTCCCCGCGTGCCCGGGTTCACTCGCCGGAATCAGATACGGCGTGTGATTGGCAGGGTTCACAAAATGCCAGCCCACCAGAATGAAAACAATCACGATCGACACCTTCAGCGCCACAATGACGGCGTTGACGGTCGAAGATTCCTGCGTGCCCTTGATCAACAACAACGTAAGTAAAACTAAGATGCACAGCGCGGGAACATTCACGATCCCATGCACTCCGCCGGACGACACTTCAAGCGGCGAGTGGCACCATTCAAACGGAATTCGTCCAGAGACTAAGTTGTTCAAATACTCGCTCCAGGAAATGGCGACGGTGGCAGCCCCAAGAGCGTATTCAAGAACTAATGCCCATCCTATCGTCCAGGCGACAAACTCGCCCATCGTAACGTAGGAATAAGTGTAAGCACTGCCGGCGATCGGCATCATCGCCGCGAACTCGGCGTAGCAGAGTCCGGCGAAACAGCAGCCAACGGCGGCAATGATAAAAGAACTCGTAACGGCGGGTCCGGCCGCCTCGCCGCTCGCGGCAGCCGTGCGGACGAACAATCCGGCGCCGATAATGGCTCCGACCCCAAGCGCTATCAGCCCCGTGGCGCTTAGGGTGCGTTTCAGACCGTGCGCCTGATCGGAGGCCTGTTCCAGAAGGGTAGCAAGCGATTTCCGTCGGAATAGGGCCATGGATCTTGAAAGTGTAGCAGACATCACTCTACCCCGCGAAGAAAGTTCTCCACGCGGCGACCACCAGCGCGTGGGTCACCATCGGCGCCCGGATCGACCCCGTCCGCCACCACGCCGCCCCGCACGCCAGACCCAGCAGCGTGGCCAATCCGCTCCACCGGTAGTTCGGGAACCCCCGGAACGGCAGATGGCACGCCCCGAAAATCACCGACGCCGCCACCAGCGCCGCGAAATTGCTGTTCCACGCCCGCGCCAGCAGAGCTTGCAGAAAGCCCCGGAAAAAAAACTCCTCGGCCAGCGCCACCGTCCACAAAAATCCGAAAAACACCCCCAACGCCGTCACCGGCGCGCGGTACCACGGCCCGCGCATCCCGAAATGAAGCAGGTGCAGCGTCCACACCAGAGCCCCCGCCGGAATCAAAAACACGACAAAATGTTCGAACCCCACCTTCCAGTCCTCCGCCTCCGGCAGAAAACGGAACCGCGCCTCCCATCCCCGCACCCCAAGCACCGCCAGAATCCCCGTGTGAATCCACATCAGCCGCCCCAGAATGTCGAGCGACAGATGCGGCGCCGGGTGCGGATAAATCTGAGCGAACACATGCGTCAGATACACCGCCGCCGCCGCTCCAAGAAACAGCACGTCCGACAGCGCATTCGGCCGCGTCGCCGCGTACCAGAACGACAGCACGGCGGCCAACAAAAGCAGCAGCCCGAACTCGGGCAAACGGAACCCGCCCAGCCGCAGCGTCAGCAGAAGGTACGGCACGGCCGCGGCCATCGTCAAAAACGCCGCCCGCGCCGCCGCGGACCCCAACGAAGTGAACGCCCGCCGCGGCGCGTCGAAACCCGGAATCAGATACAGCGCCGCTTCCGCGCAAAACGCCGGCAAAACCGCCCACAACAAAGACTGGGAGAAATGTTTTTGCTGCGCGTAAACGAATCCGCCCGCCGCCAGCGCCGCCCACACCACCACCAAGGCCAGCAGGTAAGCGCCCCAGCCCCCGTCACCCTTCGCCGGGCGGGGCTTGGCGCGTCCGCTCACGGCGTCTCCCCAACGAGACTGCGCAGCAAAGCGATGCCGCGGGCCAGGTCCCGCCGCCGCGCCGCTTCATCCCCCGTCTCCCGCTCCACGTTCAGCGGGCCCGCGAACCCAAGCGACTGCAGTTTCCCCACAAACGCCGCAATATTCACCGCCCCTTCGCCCAGCGGAACCTCGTGGCCCAGCGCCCCCGCTGGCGCCGACGGCGGCCACAGCCCATCCTTCAAATGAACCGACAGCAGCCGCGGCGCCAGAATCCGCAGCGCCGCCAGCGGCTGCCCCGACCCGTACAGAATCATATTCGCCGGGTCGAAGTTCACCCCCACGTTCACCCGCTCCACTTCATCCAGAAACGCCAGCAGCGCCGTCGCTGATTCCTGCCCCGTCTCCAGCGCAAACGTCTGCTCGTACTTCGCGCAGTGGTCCGCCACCGCGCGCACCGCTTCAACCGCCCGCCCGTATCGCTCGTCTTTCCGGTCCGCCGGAATGCACCCGATATGACACGCAATCGAACCCACTCCCAGTTGAGCCGCGAAATCGCTCAGCTCGAGCGTGCGCGCGACCCTCTCCTTCTGCGTCGCCGCCGGCACGAAGCCCACCGTCGCCTCCACCGTCGGAATATCCGCGTAGCTCTCCCCCGCGTAGGCCGCAAACAGTGTCACCAGCTTGAACTCGTGCGAAGCAAGTTCTTCGCGCCACCGCAGCGCGTTCTCCTCGCTCAGCGCGTAAGTCGGCTCAAAGCCGAGTTGCCCGCACCTCACCCCCAACGCGGCAATCGTCTCGATCGGGTCGCGTTCGGCCCAAAACATAACGCCCGGTTCGCGTGGTCTCAGATTTGGCATACAAGCTCCTGTCCCCCCTGGTTGCGCGATGCCCGCGCCAGCATCGCCAGGCGCACCGCGCGGGCCGAATCCTCCGGCATGCACCGCTCCGGTTGTGTCCCCGTCCGGCAACAGTCGAGGAAATAAGCAATCTCGGTCGCGTACCCATTCTCGTCCGGCACAGCCAGTTTCTCCGCCTTCGCCTCCCGGTACAGCGTGACGCCGCCCGCGTACTCCAGCACGCCGCGGTCGAACACCGCCGTGTATCCCGCCCGGAACGGATACTCAATCCGCCCCCGCCATCCTCCCGACACCGAGCAGATCACCCCGCCCGGATACAGCAGCCCCGCATCCAGCACATCGATGCCGTGCCCCGCGTCCGCATACCCCCGTGCACGAATCGCCGCCGGCGGCCCCAGCAGGCTCAGCGCAATGTCGAAGTCGTGTATTAGCAGATCCACCGCCGCCCCGCCCGTCTGGTTCGGATCGGCAAACCACTCGGACCACGTCGGCGCCGAACACGCCCGGTGCAGCGTCAGCGCCCGCAACCGCCCCAGTTCCCCCGACGCCGCAAACGCCCGCAGCGGATCGTACGCCGGATGAAACCGCAACACGTGCGCCGCCATCAACACCCGCCCGGAACCTCGCGCCGCTTCGAGCATCGCATCGAGGTCGTGCTCCGTCAAAGCCATCGGCTTCTCCACCAGCACGTGCTTTCCATGCGCGAGCCCCGCCAACGCCGCCGGAGCGTGCATCGGAGTCGGCAGACAAATGTCGATCGCGTCAATCGACGGGTCGTCGTACAGCGCGTCCGCCGCCGGCAGAATGCGCGTATTCGACAAATCGAGCGACTCGGCGCCCGTGGCCAGATTGCCCTGCGCGCGTCGCGTCGCATTCAAAGTCACGAGCGCCGCAAGCTTGGCGCCGGGGAGTTTTGCAATGGCCGCGGCGTGCGTGGCGCCCATGAAGCCGAAGCCGAGGACGGCGATGTTCAATCCAGTATGGTACCGCTTGGCCGCGCGCCGCACCCGCCGCGCCGCTACTGGATGTTCATGTCCACCACGTCGAACGTGAACCGCTCCGGAGGCAGTGACGAAACCGGCTCCGGACTCAGATGCGCCCACGTCCGGTACGCCGTGTTCGCCAGCGTCGAGTTCAGGTAGAACAGAAACTGATTCGAGAAGCACGAAATCGGCGGCGGCTGCCGGAACGTCAGCCGCGTCCCCACCGCTGTCTCAATGCCAACCTCCGGCCTCGGCTGCATCTTGTCCTCCAGAAGCTGCACGAAACTCGACCGCCCCGCGTGCGGCCACAGGTCCGCCCGCAGCAGGTTCCGCAGCTCCATCCGCGCCCCGAACGTGATCTCGCACTGCCGGATCCATTCCAGAATCGAATCGCCCCACCGCCAGTGCGTCACGAACGCCAGGTACTGGTCCACCAGGTTGATCGCCAGGTCCATCCGCCGGCGCTCGGCATCGTCCATCGACGTCGGAATCGTCTCCGCCATCATGTCCTCTGACTCGATGATGTTGTTGGCCATGCCCACCACGCGGTCCAACCGCTTCACGTTGGGCGCGCTGTGCACAAGAAGGGGCGGAAGCTCGTGAGTCTTGTCTCCGGGCACCTCGACAAAACGCCTTTCGCCTACGATATCCATCGTTCGCCTCTTTCCTTTCTTATCGACGACGAAGTCGGAATCACTCGTATCTCCGCAACATAATAGATGTCGCCCATCGATTGCAAGTTTCTCGCCTCACATCCCGCCGCGCGGGGCGGGGAAGTCGCCCGCCCGTTCCTGCTATCATGCGGCTCGATGACCGAATATTCCATCGGCGTGGACCTGGGCGGCACCAACTTGCGCGCCGCCGCCGTCAGCCGCGAAGGCAAAATGCTCGGCAAAATCGCCGGCCGCAGCGAATTGCAGGCCGGCCGCGACGCAGTCCTCCTCGATATCGTCTCCGCCATCAAACGCCTCATCGAGCAGAACTCCGATCGCAATCTCATCGGCGTCGGCATGGGCGTCCCCGGCTTCATCCGCTTCGACGAGGGTATCATCGTCGGCTCCAACAACCTCCCCGATTTCGAAGACTTCCCCATCCGCGACGAACTCGAGCGCCTCCTCGGCGAAAAGCTCATCCTCGAAAACGACGCCAACGCCGCCGCCCTCGGCGAAAAGTGGATCGGCGCCGGCCGCGACGTCGACGACCTCGTCATGCTCACCCTCGGCACCGGCATCGGCGGCGGCATCATCTCCCACGGCAAAATCCTCCGCGGCTACCTCGGCATGGCCGGCGAAATCGGCCACATCACCGTCATGGCCGACGGCAACCCCTGCGGCTGCGGCAACCGCGGCTGCCTCGAAAAACACGCCTCCGCCACCGCCATCGTCGCCATGGCCAAACTCCTCCATCTCGGCGACGGCATCACCAGCGAAGGCGTCTATAAACTCGCCGTCGAAGGCAACCCTCGCGCCCTCATGATCTTCACCGCCGTCGGCGAAGCCCTCGGCATCGCCCTCGCCGGCTTGATCAATATCTTCAACTACCCCCTCTACTTACTCAGCGGCGGACCCCTCCCCGCCTGGGACTTATTCGCTCCCCACATGATGCACGAAGTCCAAAAACGCTCCTACACATTCCGCGAGGCCAAAACCCGAATCGAAAGAGCCGCCCTCGGCAACGAAGCCGGCCTCTACGGCGCCGCTTACCTGCCCTTCCAGGCGCTGGAAGACCAAAAACACTAACGGAGGACAAGTAAGTGTACTGGATGGGAATCGACGTAGGTACCGGCGGAACAAGAGCGCTTCTCGTGGATGAACACGGCCGCGTCCGCCACACCGCCATGCACGCCCACCAAGACATGCGCATGGAAAAGCCGCTCTGGGCCGAACAGGACCCCGATGACTGGTGGGCCGCCGCGCAGGCCGCCGTTCGCGCCGTCCTCAAAAACGCCCACGCCACCGGCGACGACATCCGCGGCATCGGCCTCAGCGGCCAGATGCACGGCCTCACCCTCCTCGACGACTCGAACCGCGTCATCCGCCCCGCCCTCATCTGGTGCGATCAGCGCAGCCAGGCCCAGGTCGACGCCATCAACGCGATCGTCGGCTCCCGCGGCATGCTCGATGCCACCGCCAACCCCGTCCTCACCGGCTTCACCCTCCCTAAGCTCCTCTGGGTCCGCGACAACGAACCCGCCAACTACGCCCGCGTCCGCCACGTTCTCCTGCCCAAGGACTACGTCCGCTTCGGCCTCACCGGCGAATACGCAAGCGATGTAAGTGACGCCTCCGGCACCGCCCTGTTCAACGTCGTCAAACGCCAGTGGGCTCTCGATCTGGCAAGTAAGTTAGGCGTCGACCCGGCCATCCTCCCCCGCGTCTACGAATCGGACCAGATTACAGGCCATGTTACGAAGCAGGCCGCCGAATCGACCGGCCTCAAACCCGGCACCCCCGTCGTAGGCGGAGCCGGTGACCAGGCCGCCAGCGCCGTCGGCAACGGCATCGTCACACCCGGCGTCGTCTCCTGCACCCTCGGCACCTCCGGCGTCGTCTTCTCTTATCTCCGCGAACCCAATTACGACGAACGCGGCCGCGTCCACACCTTCTGCCACGCCGTCCAGGGCGCCTGGCACGTCATGGGCGTCACCCAAGGCGCCGGCCTCAGCCTCCAGTGGTTCCGCAAGGAACTTTCCCCCGGCGTCGAATACGACGCCCTCATGGACGAAGCCGCGCAAGCCGAACCCGGCGCCAAAGGCCTCTTCTGGCTCCCCTATCTCATGGGCGAGCGCACCCCCCACCTCGACTCCACCATCCGCGGCGGCTGGATCGGCCTCACCGCCAGCCACAAACGCGCCGACCTCATCCGCTCCCTCATCGAAGGAGTCTGCTACAGCCAAAAAGACTGCCTCGACTTAGTCGAAATCCTCGGCGGAAGGGTGGAGAGCGTGCGGGTTTCGGGTGGTGGCGCGCGAAGCGAGTTCTGGCGACGCGTATTGGCCAGTGTGTTAAATCGCGAAGTCGTCCGCCTCGAAACCGAAGAAGGTTCGGCCTACGGAGCGGCACTCCTCGCTCTGGCCGGGTGCGAGCGTGGCGGGGACGTGCGAGGAGTCTGCGGGGAGGCTGTGAATGAGCGCGACATCGTCCCGCCTGACACGCAGTGGCGCGACGTGTACCTTGTAGGCCATACAACCTACCAATCCCTCTACCCGGCCATAAAAGGAGCCCTCGCATAAGGTGTACGCCGATGTTAGCCTCCCCGTCCCACTAACTCGCGCCTTCACCTACCGCGTGCCTCCCACCCTCGAACACCGCGTCCAACTCGGCTGCCGCGTCTCCGTCCCTTTCGCCGGCCGCCTCCTCACCGGCATGGTCGTCGGCCTCAACCCCGACGCCCCCGAAGGCGGCGCGCGCGACATCGCCCGCCTCCTCGACGAGGAACCCGTCCTCGACGAAGACCTCCTCAAACTCGGCGCCTGGATCGCCAACTACTACTGCGCCCCGCCCGGCGAAGTCTTCCGCGCCATGACGCCCCTCGGCGGAGAAGTCCACCGCCGCCGCGTCTTCGAACTTACAGACGCCGGCCGCGAAACCGCCCGCCAGTTAGTCATCGGCGACCTCACCGGCGACCGCGGCCTCCAGATCCTCCGCCTCCTCGAAGCCCGCCCCCTCGCCGAAGCCACCATCAAAGCCAAGGTCGAAAACGCCGCCAACATCCTCCGCACCCTCGAAAAGAAAGGCTTCATCGCCCGCCAGACCACCGAGGAAGAGCGCGATCCTCTCCGCGCCGCAAGCGACCGCCTCCGCGTTGAGTTCACCACCCGCCCCGAAGCCCCGAAATTCCGCCGCGCCGAACGCGAGTTACTCGCCTATCTCGAACTCCATCCCGGCCCGCATAACTTGAAATCGGTCGAAGACGCCGTCAAAGGCGCCGGACCCGCCGCCCGCTCCCTCGGCCGCCGCGGCCTCCTCAAAGTCGAACCCGAACTCCCCGCCGTCGGCCTCGCCCTCCGCGAAGTCGGCCCCCGCGCCGAACGCATCCTCACCCCCGCCCAATCCGAAGCCTGCGCCCGCATCCGCGAAGCCCTCGACTTGGGTGGCTACCGTGCCTTTCTCCTCGAAGGCGTCACCGGCAGCGGCAAAACCGAAGTCTATCTCCGCTCGATCGAGGCCTGTCTCGAAAAAGGCAAGAACGCGCTCATGCTTGTCCCCGAAATCGGCCTCACACCCGCCGTCGCCGCCCAGTTCTTCGAGCGCTTCGGCGAAGGCGTAGCCATCCTCCACTCCGCCATCGGCGACGCCGAGCGTGCCGGCGAATGGCGGCGCCTCCGCGAAGGCCGCGCCCGCGTCGCCGTCGCCACCCGTTCCGGCGTCTTCGCTCCCCTCGACCACATCGGCCTCATCGTCGTCGACGAAGAGCACGACCAAAGCTACAAGCAGCAGGACACCCCCCGCTATCACGGCCGGGACGTCGCCCTCGTCCGCGCCCTCGATATCGGCGCCTGCGTCGTACTCGGCTCCGCCACGCCCTCGCTTGAAAGCCGCTACAACGCCGAGCGCGGCAAATACACCCGCCTCGAACTCGCCGAACGCGTCGAAAAACGCCCGCTCCCCAAAGTCGAAATCGTCGACATGCGCGCAGAGTTCCTCGAAACCCGCCGCATGGCCACCTTCTCCCGCCGCCTCGCCGCCGCCATCGCCGAACGCCTCGAACGCGGCGAGCAGACCATGCTCCTCATGAATCGCCGCGGCTTCTCCAGTTTCGCCGCCTGCCGCAAATGTGGCGAGCGCGTCGAATGCCCCAACTGCGCCGTCACCCTCACCTTCCACCGCCGCGAACGACGCATGCTCTGCCACTACTGCGGCTACGCTGAACGCCCGCCCGAGCGCTGCCCAAAATGCGACAGCGAGCACATCCAGTTTCTCGGCTCCGGCAGCGAACGCGTCGAGGACGAACTCCGCTCCGCCTTTCCCAAAGCCCGCGTTGCCCGCATTGACCGCGACACCGTCAGCGGCAAAGGCAGCTTCGAGCGCATCCTCGCCGCCTTCCGCTCGGGCGAATACGACATCCTCACCGGCACGCAAATGATCGCCAAAGGCCACGACATCGCCAACGTCACCCTCGTCGGCATCGTCAGCGCCGATATCGGCCTCAGCCTCCCCGATTTCCGAGCCGCCGAACGCACCTTCCAGTTACTAACTCAGGCCGCCGGCCGCGCCGGACGTGGCGACCGTCCCGGCGAAGTCCTCATCCAGACCATCAACCCCGACCACTACGCCATCCGCTTCGCCGCCGAGCAGAACTACACTAAGTTCTACGAAAAAGAAGCCGGCTTCCGCCAAGCCATGCGCTACCCGCCCTTCGCCGCCCTCGCTAACATCCTCGTCCGCAGCGAACGCAAGGACCAGGCCGAAGCCTGGGCCGCCGAACTCGGCCGCCTGCTCGAACCCTCACCCGAAGGCGTCAAAGTCCTCGGCCCCGCCGAGGCCCCCGTCGCCCGCATCCGCGGCGAACACCGCTACCAGATGCTCATCAAAGCCGCCAGCCGCCAGCGCCTCGGCGAAATCCTCGCCTCCATCCGCCACCACGCCGCCCAACAAAAATGGCCCGCCGCCGCCCTAATCCTCGACGTCGACCCCCTAACCCTCCTGTAACCCCCTACCCCGCCGCCTCCATTTTGCCCATCATCTCCACTAACTTCGTCCGCTGCGCCTCAATCCGCCGAGCCCCCCAGGACTCGTTCAACCACGCCAGAAACCCCAACAACCCCGTATAAACTACCCCCGCCGTCACCCAGGCCGCCGTGTTGTGGTCAAGCCGCCACCGCGCCGCCGCCAGCCCGATCAACCCCACCCACATCGGCCCCACATACCAGTACTTCACCGTCTTCAACAACGCGATCTGCCGCTCATACGACTCAAGCAACGCCTTCCCGTATTCATCAAGCGTCACCGTCGCCGCCGCCGTCTGCGACGTCCGCGACTGCCAATACAGATACACCGCAATCCACACCCCGCTCAACGCGATCCACACCGCCGCCGCCCGCGCCCACACATCGCGCTCATGAAATGCGATCCATCCAAAAAACACCGCCACCAACCCCGCCGCAATCGTCTCGCGCCAGTCCCGCCTCCGGATCGTCCGCCCAAATCGCTCCGCCCGTCCGCGCACCGTCCGCAGCGCCCGTTCCGGCTCAATCGCCCCCGCCCCGCACGCCCAAAGCTCGTCCCGCTCGTCTTTGCCGTTATTCATTTCCGCGCCTCCTTCGCGTTCAGTCTCTCGGCCAATCTCGCCCGCGCACGGCTCAGCCGCGTCCCAATCACAGACTGCGACAACCCCGTCGTCTGCTCGATCTCCGCGTAACTCAACCCATCCAAATGCAGCGTCACCACCCGCCGGTCCGCAAGCGGCAGCTCCCGGATCGCCGCAAACAAAGCCTCGCGCCGCAGTTCAGTTGTTGCGCCGCCTCGTCATCCGGCCTCTCACCTTGTGACGGCGGATCGAACGCCTGCGCAATCGTCCGCTCCCGCGCCCGCCGCCGGTTGCGCGAAATTACCGCCGAAATCGCCGTATTATGCGCAATCCGGTACACCCAGGTCCGCTCGCTCGCCTCTCCGCGAAACTGCGGAATCGCCTGCCAGATCGCCAACAAAATCTCCTGCAGCAGATCCTCCCGCGGCGCCGCATCCGCCTCATAGCTGCACGTCAGCCGCCCGAGCGCCGGCCCGAACTCCCCCACCAGACGCACAAACACCTGCTCCCGGCTCGGACTCACGCCGCTAGGCAATTCGGCCATTCTCAACGTAGATAGTCCGTCCGGCCGCGATTTCCTTGCAGAGCAGTTCGCTATTGGAAGTACACGCCAAACCCGTTTAAGAAAATGTCTGTGATGACGCCCGAGTCGAGCCCCGGAGCCGAAAACGAAACCGGGTTGTCGTACTGGCCAATCCACAGCCAGCCAAGCGGATACGTAATACTACCGCCCTGCCCCGTCCCCGTCGCGGGCAGCATCGACAGAATCGAAGCCGGTATCGTAAGTTGCCCGGCGGACGCGGGCGCCTGGCACTGGAAGTAAGTAACCTGCTTGTAAGTCGTGTCCGCCGCCGAGTATCCACCCAGTGCGACCTGCCCGCTCTGAATCGACGGATCCGCGCCGGACCACTGAACCGTGAAAGCCGCATTCCGCGGAATCCCCTGCGCCGCCGTCACGTTCGTGAACTGCACCCCGGCCAGCCCGCCGCGGCCGGAAACAGAAAACGTCCCCACGCTCTTCCCACCCGTCCCGCTGACACTATAAGCAGCCCCCGGCCAAAGATATCGCGGGTTGCTGTTGCTGTTCAGAATCGCCCAGTATTCCCCCGCCCCATTCACCTTCGGCACCGGAATCGGACCGCCCGACGTAAGGCTCAGCGCGGACCCGGCGTCGAGGTTCGCCGGGCTCATGTCGCTCAGTGTATATGCCCCGTTCACGGCGCACCGGAAGCCCGGGCAGGGAACCGCGATGCAATACCCCGAAGAGACGCCATATTGCACCAGGCCCGCCGTCGACGGGGAATAGCTACTGAATGTCGCCGTCGCGAAGTCGGAGTAAGACGCCGCAAGGGAAAGCTTTTGGAAGCGCATGATCGCATCCTCCAGCCGGATGTAACTGAAGGCGACGTCCTGCCCCGAGGCAAGTTTCTCCAGCAGCGCGGAACCCAGCGGCGAGTCCGAACACGTACCGCCGGACTCCGACACCGCGATCGTAGGAAAGTTGCTCGTCTGCCCATTCGCCTGGACCGACACCGGAA
This sequence comes from Bryobacterales bacterium, assembly GCA_027459465.1. GTDB lineage: Bacteria > Acidobacteriota > Terriglobia > Bryobacterales > Bryobacteraceae > JAJYKC01. Next base: position 24,812 of record DAIDIH010000055.1, read on the forward strand.
CCGCGCAGCCCTCCACCCCCGGCGGCACCGTAAACACAATCTGATCCACACCCGCGCAGCACCCGGACCGGCCGTGGTAAGAAACCTTCGCCTGCGAGTTCCCAACGATCACCTGAACAGCGCCCGGCAGATCGCCCGTCGGCGGCAGCCCGGCGTCGCTCTCGTTGATCGGCCCAAGACCCGTGCCCCACAAAATAGCCACATCGCCCGGATGAAACGTATGAATGACCGAGTTCGGAACGTACGAACGATCCGTCGCAACCGCCTGCCCGACGCCGGACGACCCGAACGTAAAGATCCCGAACGCGGCGCCCGTAATCTGAATTTGCAGCGCCCCGCTCGCCTGCCCGTTCACCGTCGCGGTCAACGTTCCCGTCCCCGCCGGAACGTCGGAAGGCAGGATGGCGTTGATCTGATATTGGCCGGCGCTCAACAGAATCGCGGGCTTGGTCGCGCCCTTCACCGTCATCGAAAGCGTCGTCCCCGCTAAGTTCGTCGGCAATGGAAACGAACTGGCAACCGTGTAACTCGCCGGCCCCAGATTCGTCCCGAACACCGAAAACAGCGAGCCTTGCGCGATCGCCGACGAAGGCATCTCCGGCGGCATCCAACTGGCCGCGTTCACCGCCCCGCTCAGCGTCGGCTGAGCACGAACGGTGAACGCAAGCGCGAGGACACACAAGCTGATACGCAGCATCCTGCGCGCCGGCCCCAACGACGCTATTCCTTCTCCTTGAACGGCTTGCCGCTCGTCGCGCTGATGATCGCGACGTAACCGTCCTTCTTCGTGCCCCACAGGATGAACCACACCGGACCGCGGTAGCGGTAACTGCTGCCCAGCGCCATATCCGTCCGCGGTGCGTCGGGATGTTTCGCCAGCCACTTCGACGCCTCCTCGTGCGCGGTCGCGTACGCCGCGTCGGAGTCCGTCGCGAAATCGCTCGATGTGAATGTCATCGCATCCCGCGTCGGCCCCAGCCACGGCACAGGATCGTCGACGCTCACACCCTTGGAATAGTCCGGCGGCTTGTCCAGCACGCAGTAGGTAAACTTCCGCGCCTGCTTTTTGTCGATTGCGCCGAACTGCGCTTCCCACAGTCCGGCTTTCCCATCCGCATTCTTAATGCCCGGCACACTGCCTTCCTTCATCGACAACGGATGGACATTGTGGTCCCATTGGTAGGCCAGCTTGTACATCTCCCAATAGGCGGTTTTCGCGGTCACCGGAACTGGCGGCGCGGCAGCTTCTTTCGTTTCGGTTTTCGGGCTCGATGTGCTGGAAGGGCCCGAGCATCCGGCTAGTGCAAGCACGGCTAGAATCACGGCGGTCTTGCAGCCATCTCGTCTCATGGATGACTCCTTTCCTACGCGGTGAAACTCGGTTTGAATGCTTTCTGGCCTATAGCATATACCCGCTCGCCGCAAAATGCTGCACAACCGCCCGTGCCCCTACCGCGAAAACGAATACCCCACGTAAAACACGTTGTTGTCCAACCCCGGATTGAAATTCGTCGTGTCCGCGTTCGACACATGCAGGAATCGGTACCCCAGACTCAGGGTCTGCCGTTCGCGCACCCGGATCCGGATCCCTCCGCCTAAGTCAAAAAGAAAATTCAGACCCGTCGCATTCGGCCCCAACTCCGGAATCGGCTCCGTCGACGCAATCAGCCCCTCAATCGTCTCGGCGAACGGATACACACGCCGCCCCCGTGCGAACTCGAACGTAAATCCGAGTGGCGCCACGCCAAACCCGTACACCGCATGCGCCGGCGACACCGTCGCAGCCGGCCGCAAACCATAGACAAACTGCGCCGGCTGAAACAAAACCATCGCCGGAAGCAGCGTCGCCGTGTAACTGATCGACACATGCCGGTGTATCCAGCACCGGTAACCGTACGCCATCCCCGCTACCGCCAGTTGCCGGTTCGTCGCCGTCCCGATCAGCGTCGCCGGCGTCGGCGAAAACCCCGCGAACACCTGAATATCCTGCCGCGGATCCCCGTCATCGGCCGAACAGAACCCCGCCCGCAAAACCACGGGCATTGCCAATGCCGCCACCAGCGCGATTTTTGCCGCGCCGCGCATTCTGCCTGTAACCATACCACAGGAACGCGGTATCCTATCATGTGGCCACCCCACAGGAGGGACAAATGCCCGAATCGAAACTCGGCCTGCTCCAGGGCACGCTCGACGTCATGGTCCTCCAGACGCTCGCCGCCATGGGCCCCCAGCACGGCTACGGAATCGCCCGCCGCATCGAACAGGTGAGCGGCGACGAAATCCTGCTCAACCAGGGCACCATCTACGCCTCCCTCGTCCGCCTCCAGCAGCGCGGATGGATCCGCGCCAAATGGGGCGCCTCCGAAAACAAACGCAAAGCCAAGTTCTACTCCATCACCCCCAAAGGCCGCGTCCGCCTCGGCCAGGATGTCGCCTACTTGCAGCGCCTCGCCGATGTCATGGGCCGCGTCCTCGCCTCGCGCGCCCGGGAGAACGGCAATGCGTGAACTCCTCGCCCGCCTTCTCTCCGCCTTCCGCCGCTCCCGCCGCGAGCAGGACCTCGACGCCGAAATCGCCGCCCACCTCAAACTCGCCATCGACGACTTAGTAAGTCGCGGCGTCGATCCTCGCGAAGCCCGCCGCCTCGCCCTCGCAAAATTCGGCGGCGTCGAAGCCGCCCGCGAACAACACCGTGAAGCCCGCGGCCTCCCCTGGGCGGATCGCCTCGCCCAGGACCTCCGCTACGCCCTGCACACCATGCGCCGCGAACCCGCCTTCACCCTCTTCGCCGTCGCCATAGCCGCTCTCGGCATCGCCGCCGCCACCACCGTATTCAGCGTCCTTTCCACTCTGCTCCTCCGCCCTCTCCCTTTCTCCCAACCCGGCCGCCTCGTCTGGGTCGCTAACGCCCCGCCCGAAAACGGCCTCAGCGATCAAACCCTCCAGGTTCGCCGCTTCCTCTCTTTCCGCAATCGGAACCACTCCTTCGCCGATATGGCCGCCTACTTCGCTTTCTACGAAGCCGGCGATAGCACCCTCGACTGGAACGGCCGCATCGAACGCCTCAACGTCCTCCCCGTCTCGCAGAATTTCTTCCCCCTCCTCGGCGTCAAGCCCGAAATCGGCCGCGGCTTCAACACCCAGGAGTGCCAATGGAACGGCCCCAAAGCCGCCCTCTTGAGCCACGGCCTCTGGGTCCGCCGCTTCGCCTCCGATCCCCACATCGTCGGCCGCACCATCCCTCTCGACGATTCCCCCGTCACCGTCGTCGGCGTCCTGCCCGCCTCCTTTGACTTCGGTGCCGTCTTCGCTCCCGGCATCCAAATGGACCTCTACGTCCCCTTCCCGTTAACCGACGAGACGGACCATTGGGGCAATACCCTCGCCGTCGTAGGCCGCCTCAAGCCCGGCGTAACCGTCCCATCCGCCCAGGCCGAAGCCACTGTCCTCGGCCAACTCATCACCCGCGAGCCGCACCGCGGCAACGATATCACTCCCCAACTTACTCCCCTCAAACAGCATGTAAGTGGACGCCTCCGCCCCGCCTTACTCACCCTCGCCTTCGCCGTCGTCGCCGTCATGCTCATCGTCTGCGCCAATCTCTCGAACTTACTCCTCGTCCGCGGCGCCGCACGCCAGAAGGAATTCGCCATCCGCTCCGCCCTCGGCGCCGGCCGCGCCCGCCTCGCCCGCCAGGTCCTCACCGAAAGCCTCCTTCTCGCCCTCTTGGCCGCCGCCGTCGGATCCTGCCTCGCCTGGCTTGGCACGCGCGCCCTCGCCGGACTCACAGCCTTCAACGTCCCCCTCCTCTCCTCCGTTCGCCTGGATTGGACAGCCCTCGCCTTCACCATCGCCCTCGCCGTCTTCAGCGGCGTCGTCTTCGGCCTCGCGCCCGCCCTCCACGTCCCGCGCGGGGATTTGGGCGATGCCCTCAAAGAACAAAGCCGCGCCGCAACCGATTCCCGCCGCCACGGCACCCTCCGCGCCGTCCTCGTCGTCGCCGAGATCGCCTTCGCCAGCGTCCTCCTCGTCGGAACCGGACTCCTCATCCGCAGTTTCCTCCGCGTCCTCGACGTCAACCTCGGCTTCCAGCCCGCCCGCGCCGCCGCCATGCGCATCGACCTGCCAAGCCAATTTACCCAAGCAAACATGACGAAAACCGCCATCGCTCGCAGGGACGCCTATTTCAACGACGTCCTCGGCCGCGTCCGCTCGCTCCCGGGTGTCAAAGCCGCCGGCATCATCGACTCCCTGCCCCTCGGCCGCAACCGCACGTGGGGCATCGCCGCCCACGGCATGACTTACAAACCAAACGAGTATCCAGAAGCCTTCGTCCACATCGTCAGCGACGGCTACATACCGGCCGCCGGCATCCGCATCATAGAAGGTCGCGACTTCACCGAACGCGACACCACCGAAACCGAACCCGCCATCGTCATCAACGAAACCCTCGCCCGCCGCCTGTTTCGCGGCGAAGAAGCCCTCGGCCGCCAGGTCGACGCCGGCCCCTTCAACACGCCCTGCCGCGTCATCGGCATCGCAAGTGACGTCCGCCACCTCGCCCTCGAACAGGCCTCGGGAAGCGAAATGTATTTCACCCTCCGCCAGGTCCACGACCTCCCGTCCATCTACTTAGTCCTCCGCTCCCGCCTCGCCGCCGCCGCACTTACTTCCGCCGTCCGCCAAACCCTGCTTCCGCTCGACCCCGAAATGCCCCGCGAACAATTCGAAAGCCTGACGCAGTTAGTTGATCGTTCCGTCTCCCCGCGCCGCTTCATCGTCCTCCTGCTCGCCGGTTTCGCCGCCTTCGCCCTCATCCTCGCCTCGCTCGGCATCTACGCCGTCGTCTCCTACTCCGTCGGCCAGCGCAAACAGGAAATCGGCATCCGCATGGCTCTCGGCGCCTCCCCCGGAGCCCTGCAAAACGGCATCCTCCGCGAAACCCTCCGCCTCGCCGCCATCGGCCTCGCCCTCGGAGCCCTCGTCTCGGCCGCGCTCACACAATCCATCCAGGGCCTGCTCTACGGCATCCGCCCCGAAGACCCCGTCACCTTCCTGGGCGTCATCGCCCTCATGCTCGCCGTCGCTGCCCTCGCCGGCTACCTCCCCGCCCGCCGCGCCTCCCACATCGACCCGATGATCGCCCTCCGCGCCGAGTAAGCTCGCCGTCTCGCCTCACTCGTACCGCAGCGCCACGATCGGGTCCACCTTCAGCGCCCGCCGCGCCGGTAAGTAACTCGACACCAGCGCCACCGCCACAAACAATACAGTTACTCCGCCGAACACCAGCGGATCCGCCGGCTTCACGCTGAATAACAGGCTGCTCATCAGCCGCGTAAGTCCATACGCCGCCCCCAGCCCCACCACAATCCCCGCTCCAGCCAGCGTCATCGCCTGCCGGATCACCATGTTCCGCAGCGCCGGCCGGTCCGCCCCAAGCGCCAGCCTTATGCCAAACTCCAGCGTCCGCTGCGCCACCGAGTAAGTCATCAGCCCATACAACCCGATCGAAGCCAGTAACACCGCAAGCCCCGCAAATACCGCGAGTAAGATCGTGTTAAACCGGTTCCGCGACGTCGAATCGATCACAATCTGTCCCATCGTCTGCACATGAGCCACCGGTAAGTTGGCCGTCTCCGCAAACACCCGCTGAATCGCCGCCGACACCGAGTAAGGTTCCACCCGCGTCCGCACCACCCAGTCGAGCGGCATGAACCGGTTATTCAAGGCCATGTAAGCGTCCGGCACCTGTGCGATCGGAATGAACGTCGCCGGAATCGGATCGTTGTTCAATCCCCCGTCCCGCGAATCCGCCGCCACGCCGATAATCTCCCGCGGCGCCTGCACAAAGTCCGGCCCCATCCCCACCCCGATAATCAAATGCTGCCCCAGCGGATTACCATCCTTGAAAAACCGCCGCGCCAAAGCCTCGTTAATCACCACCACCGGCGGCGTCGCGGCCGTGTCGTGCTCCGTAAACGCCCGCCCGCGCACAATCGCGATCTTGAACACGTCGAAGAACCGCGCCGTCACGTAGTTCCACGCCGCCCCGCCATGCGCCTGCCCGTTCGTCAGCGGCCGCCCCTGAATCACGAACCCCAGCCCCAGCCCGCCCTGTAGCGGCAGGTAATCCGTCGCCGCCGCCGCCTCCACGCCCGGTATCGCCTGTATCCGGTCCAACACCTGCCGCGTCATCGAATCGATCGCTTCCGTCGTGTCATAGTGCCCGCCCCCGAGCGACGTGTCCATCGTCAGCACGTTGTGCGGGTCGAACCCCGGGTTCACCGAATGGAGCGCCGAAAACGTCCGGATCAACAGCCCCGCCCCCGTCAGCAGCACAATCGCCAGCGCCGTCTCCACCACCACCAGGCTCGCCCGCGTCTTGTTATGCCGCAGTCCCGACCCCGACCGCGTCCCTGACTCCTTCAACGTCGAGTTCAGGTCCGCCCGCGAAGCGTGCAGCGCCGGAACCAGCCCGAACAGAATCCCCGTCGCTACCGACAACCCCAGCGTGAACGCCATCACCCGCCAGTCCAGCGTCACGTTCGCACCCTCCGGCCCGATCCGCGGAATCCCTCCCGGACTCAACGCCAGCAGCGCCCGCACCCCCACCACTCCAATCAGCAACCCCACCAGCCCTCCCGCCACCGAAAGCACCGTCGACTCCGTCAGAAGCTGCCGCACAATTCGCCCGCGTCCCGCTCCCATCGCCGCCCGGATCGCAATCTCCCGCGATCGCACCGTCGCCCGCGCCAGCAGCAGGCTCGCCACATTCGCGCACGCAATCAACAGCACGCAACCCACCGCCCCCAGCAAAAGGAACAGCGCCGGCCGCACGTTCCGCACCAGCAACTCCTGCATCGGCTCGACGCCGAACCCGTCCTTCGGACCGATGTTCTGCGGAAACCGCCTCCGGAACTCCTGCGCCGCAAACGCCATCCCCGCATTCGCCTGCTCGAGCGTCACCCCCGGCTTCAATCGCGCCGCCGCCCGGAAATAGTGCCCCTGGTTCACGCTGTTCGGGTCCGCCTGAAACGGCAGATACAACTCCGGCTGCGGATCGAACGTGAACCCCGGCTCCAATACCCCGATCACCGTGTACGGCGCCCCGGCCAGCGTGATCGACTTCCCCACCATCGAAGGGTCCGACCCGAACCGCCGCCGCCACAGCCCGTCCGAAAGCACAATCACGTTCCCGCCCCGCGGCCGGTCCTCCGCCGCCGTGAACGTCCGCCCCAGTTCCGCCTTCGCGCCAAACAGCGGGAAGAACTCGTACGAGACGTGGATCGCCTTAAGCTGCTCCGGATGGTCGCCCCCCGTCAGGTTCAACCCCGGCCCGCCCGTGTCGAACGCCGCCACGTCCTCGAGCACCTGCGTCTGCCGCCGCCACACGTTGTACTTGGTCACCGACGCCGCCGGAAACGATCCCTGCGGCGACGTGTTCATCAGCACCACAATCCGCGACGGATCCGGATACGCCAGCGGCTTCAGCAGCACCGTGTCCACCACCGAGAAAATCGCCGCGTTCGCCCCGATCCCCAGCGCCAGCGCCGCCACCGCCGTCAGCGTAAACCCCGGACTCGACCGCAACAACCGCAGCGTATGCCGAAAGTCCAGCGACAGATCCGTCCAAAAGGCTGCCATGCAACCTTTAGACGCCGAAGCGGCGAGTTTTGTTCGGACCGGCTTACGCCCTGAGTCCGCGCGCCTCCAGCACCATCCGCCGGAACGCCCCGAAAACTTTCCGCATCTGCCCCGGCTTATACGGATACAACTCCGGCGGATCCATGGCGTGAACCGTCATCGCGCTGTCTACCTCGAACACCAGCAGTTTCCCGTCTCGCGTCTCCCCGCAGTCGATGCCAAAGTACTCGAGCCCCACCCGCTCGGCCACCGCCCGCAAAGCCTCCCCGTGCCGCGCGCCAAAATCTTCCTCGAACGTCTCGAAAAACCGCGCCTCCTCCGCCCGCTTCTCCGCGCTCTCCGCCATCCCTGCGCTGATGTAGTGCACAATCCAGTCCCGCGAAACCGCCATATGGCACGCATACGGCCGCCCGTCGATCAGCACCACGCGATACTTGCGAAACTGCCCGTCCGCGCTTCGGTAGTCCGCATAAGGCGCGACGTAAAACTCACCCTCCTTCCGCCCGTCCAGATACGCCGCCAACTCCTCCTTGCTTTCGATCCTCGCCAGCCCCTGCCCCTTATGCGACCCCACCGGCCTTGCGATCTTCGGAAACCCACCCATCTCCCCAAGCGCCCTCCGCGAAACACGCTCCGTCACCGGCATCGCCACGCCCGGCGCCCCAACCAGCAGCCTCGAAACCGCGTCGCGCCCCAGCGCCGCTATACGCCCCGCCGGACACAACACCGGCTTCGCCCACCCCTCCAGTAACCGCGCCGCATGTTCGAGCACCGGCCCGTTCCGCCCGGACTCGCAGATCGCCACCATCGCCACGTCATGCTCCGGAATCGGATCCGGCACGGGAAGATCCGGAGCCACGTAAAGCGTGTCCAGTGCGATGTCCGATCCCTCCACCAGAAACTCGATCGCGTTGTTCTCCGCCAGGTCCCCCGGACACGCAATCACCAGCAGCCTCGCCGCCGGACTCCCCGTCTCGCACCCCTGCCGGTAAACCTGCCGGATCCCCAGCGCTTGCGCCTGCAGCGACAGCCCCGAACTCCGGTGCCCCAAAAGCTGCATCACCACCGAAAGATCCATCAACGCGTCGGCATCGTCCTCCCGCCGCGCCGCCCGCGCGAGCAACTCCGCCCCCACCGGCGCAAGGTTCCCACCCCGGAACGCCATCTTCGCCAGCGCCGCCAGCCCGATCCGCGCTTCGCCTCCCGCCGTCTCTGCGGCTTCCTCATGCGCCCGCATACCACGCACCACAGGGCACTCTCGCCGCCCCCAGCGCGAGCGTCGCCCGCACCAGCCTGTCGATGTCTTCCTTCCGCGTCCGGTGATTCACGATCGCCGCCCGGATCGCCACCCGCCCCCCAATCAACGTCGTCGAAGGAGCCGCAATCCCGGATTCCTGCAAATCCGCCGCAATCTCCCGATTCACTGCGTCCGAATCCTCGCACCGGTACCGGAAACAAACGATATTCAACTCGACCGGCGCCGCCAACTCCAATTCCGGCTCCTCCTCGATCCGCCCCTTCAGATACCGCGCCAGCTCGCACGTCCGCGAAATCACCCGCCCCAACCGCTCCGCGCCGTAAGCCTGCAGCGTGAACCAAACCTTCAGCGCCCGAAACCCGCGGGACTGATCGAACCCCAGATCGCACGGCCACGGCGAACCCGCCGCCAGCCCGCGCCCCTCCCGCCGCAAATACCCAGCCTCGGAAGCAAACGTCCGCTCCAGCAACGCCCCGTCCCGGATCAGCACAAACCCGGCGTCATACGGAACCTGCCCCCACTTATGAAAATCGAACGCAATCGAATCCGCCCGCTCAATCCCCGCCAGCTTCGGAGCCAGATCCGGAGCCAGCATCGCCAGCGCCCCAAACGCTCCGTCCACGTGGAACCAGACCCTCTCCCGCCGCGCAACCCTCCCCACCGCCGCCAAATCGTCCACCGCGCCCGTATCCACCGTCCCCGCATTCCCCGCCACGAAAAACGGCGCCAGCCCCGCGCGCCGGTCCGCCGCAATCGCCTCTTCCAGCGCCCCCACATCGATCCGAAACGCCCCGTCCACCGGAATCCGCCGTAGCGCCCGCATTCCGAGCCCCGCCACGTCCATCGCCCGCGCAATCGACTCGTGTCCCGCCGCCGATGCATACCCCACCAGCCGCTTCCCGCTCACGCCCTCGCTTCGCACGTCCGTCCCCAGCGCCAACGCCCGCGCCACCAGCACAGCCATCAAATTCGCCGCCGACGTGCCCGTCACAAACAAACCGCCCGCCCCTGGCGGAAACTCGAACAACTCCCGCATCCATTCCACAACCTGCCGCTCCACAAGCACCGGGATCTGATTCCGCCCCGCCAGGTTCGCGTTCAACCCCGCGGCCAGCATCTCCGCCAGCATACCCACCGGCGTCCCGCCCCCATGCACCCACCCGAAAAACCCCGGATGCACATTCCCCGCCGCGTAAGGCAGAATCTCGTGAAGAAACCGCTCGTGAAGCGCCGCCAGTTCCACTGGTCTCCGCGGCAACTCCTCCCGGAACCTCGCCCGGACCGCCTTCGGACTCTCCCGCCACACCGGCCGCTCCCGAATCCGCTCGGTGTATGTGAGGATATCGTCCAGCATCCGGTGCGCTTGCGCCCGGAACTCCTCCCAATCCCGCGGGTCCAGCGACGCCTCCACGCCGCTCTCGATCCCAGCCAATTTCAGAGGAGCAACCATAACCACCTGCCCCTCTATCGGTAAAACGCCCGAAAAACCTTAGATCCACACACTCGACTTCGGGAACTCCGACTCGCCCCAGCGCCAGAACGCCATCAGCCCCATCAACTAACTCCCCACTTACTAAGCGATATGCGCCCCCGTCGCCTCCACATACAACGTGTAAATCGACTGGCTCGCCGCAATAAATAACCGGTTCCTTCTCGTCCCGCCAAAACACAAATTCGCCGGAATCTCCGGCAAAAAGATCGCCCCGATCCTCTGCCCCTGCGACGAGAACACATGAACCCCGTCGTACCCCGGCCCGGCCCATCCGCACCCCGCCCAGATATTCCCGTCCTTGTCCGCGCGGATCCCGTCCGCCAGCCCTTCGCCCTTCCCCGGCCAAACCGTGGAAACAAACCGCCGGCTGTTCCGCAGCGACTTCGCATCCACCACGTCGTAAACCTGAATCACCTTCGGTGCCGCGGGATTATGCGTCGCCCCCGTGTCGCACACATACAGCAGCTTGTAATCCGGCGAAAAACACACCCCGTTCGGCTTATACAGATCGTCCGCCACCTTCGCGATCGCCCCGGTCTTCCCATCCACCCGGTACACCGCTTCCTTCAACTCGAACTTATGCACCGCCCCCTCATACATCGACAGAGACCCATACCCCGGATCCGAAAACCAGATCCCCCCATCCGGATGCACCACAATATCGTTCGGAGCATTGAACGGCTTGCCCTCGAACTTATCAGCGATCACCGTCACCTCGCCCGTCTGCTCGTACCGCACCACGCGCCGATTCAGATGCTCGCACGAAACCTGCCGCCCCTCGTAGTCGAACGTGTTCCCGTTGCTGTTCCCGCACGGCTTGCGCAGCACGCTCACATGACCGTCTTCCTCCAGCCACCGCATCTGCCGGTTATTCGGAATGTCGCTCCATACCAGGTAATTCCCCGCGCCGTTCCACGCCGGACCCTCCGCCCACCGCATCCCCGTCGTCACCCGCTGAATCTCGGCGGACTTGATCCGGTACTTCTCAAAACTCGGGTCGAGCACAACCACATCCGGGTCCGGATACCGCATCGGTTCCCGCCCGCTCCAGTCCCGGGCACTCTGCGCGGCCACCCGCGAAATCGCGGCGGCGGCCCCGCTCACAGCAAGCATCTGACGGCGCGTTGGCATAGACATAGGTGTTCCGGGCCAGTATATATCGCCCGGCCGCTACCGTCGAGGAATAGTCTTGTCTCATACAAGATGAGCCTGAAGCGAGGGGTTGTTTCTCACACAAGATGAGCCTGAAGGGGAGGGTCGGGATGCTGGGAGTTGATGCTCAGCATGGACGATTCGAAGGACCTTGGCCTGGGGGAGATCCGGGCGTTTCTGGCGGGCAGCCAATCGGTTCAGTTTCAGGGGCTGCGGCGGGAGGAGATGTACGCCTGGGTGGAGCGGACGCTGGTGCGGCAGCAATACGGCCGGCTCGGCCGGGCCGATAAGGGGCTGGTGCGGCGGTATGTGGGGAAGGTGACGGGGTTGAGCCGGGCGCAGGTGACACGGCTGATTACGATGTATGGAAACAAGGGCGAGGTGAAAGCGCGCCCCTACCAGCGGCGCCGGTTTCCCGCGCGGTACACGAAGGCGGATGTGGAGTTGCTGGCCTACGTGGATCGGATGCACGCCACGCTCAGTGGGCCGGCCACCAGGCGGATTCTGGAGCGGGAGTTCAGCGACTATGGCCAGGCGGTATACGAGCGGCTGTCGAAGATCTCGGTGGCGCAGATGTACCGGTTTCGCAAAACCGCTGTGTACCGCCGGGAGAACACCACGTATCAGCCCACGCGGCCTACCCCGGTGGCGATCGGAGAGCGGCGCCGTCCGGATCCCGGCGGCCGGCCTGGGTATCTGCGGGTCGACACGGTGCATCAAGGCGACCAGGAAGGACGCAAGGGTCTGTATCACATCAACGCGGTGGACGAAGTGACGCAATGGCAGGTGGTGGGCGCGGCGCCGCAGATTTCCGAGGCTTTTCTGCTTCCCGTGCTGACGGCGATGCTGGAACAGTTCCCGTTCCGCCTACACGGGTTTCACTCCGACAACGGCAGCGAGTTCATCAACCACACAGTGGCCAGGCTGCTCAACAAGCTGTTCATCGAGCAGACCAAGTCGCGGCCGCGGCACTCCAATGACAACGGCTTGGTGGAATGCAAAAACGGGGCGGTCATCCGCAAACTGGTCGGCTGGGGCCACATCCCCAGCCAGCACGCCGAGGCCATGAACCGTTTCCAGCGCCAGTGCCTGAATCCGTATCTGAACTTCCATCGCCCCTGCGCCATACCCGAAATCGAAACCTCGCCCAAAGGCAAAACGAAGCGGGTGTACCGCCGCTGGGCCACACCGTGGGAGATCTTTCAAAAC
>DAIDIH010000056.1 GCA_027459465.1 Bryobacterales bacterium
GCCATCCAGGCCGACCAGGACATCTCCTTCCAGTCCATGGACCAGATCCTGCGCCGCATCGTCCGCATCGTCGCGGCCGACCCGGCCGTCGACACCGCCAACGGATTCATCGGCGGCGGCGGACCCGGCGGCAACGCCTCCAACTCCGCCCGCATGTTCGTCTCCCTCAAACCGCTCGCCGAACGCAAAATCACCGTCGACTACATCATGGCCCGCCTGCGCCCCAAGCTAAACCGCATCCCCGGCGCGCGCCTCTACCTACAGGCCGCCCAGGACCTCCGCGTCGGCGGCCGCTTCGGCGCCGCCATGTACCAGTTCACCCTCCAGGGCGACAACCTCCGCGACCTCAACCACTTCGCCCCTCGCATGCTCCGCGAACTCTCCACCATCCCCCTCATCACCGACGTCAACAGCGACCAGCAAAATCGCGGCCTCGAATCGAACGTCGTCATCGACCGCCTCACCGCCGCCCGCTTCAACATCTCGCCCCAATTGATCGACAACGTCCTCTACGACGCCTTCGGCCAGCGCCAGGTCTCCACCATGTACACCCCCCTCAACCAGTACCACGTCGTCATGGAAACCGCCCCGCCCTACTGGCAAAATCCCCTCGCCCTCAATCTCATCTACGTCCGCGCCCCCGGCGGCCAACAGGTTCCCTTGAGCGCTCTCGCCCACTTCGAACCCTCCACCGCGCCCCTCGCCGTCACCCATCAGGGCCTGTTCCCCGCCGTCACCCTCTCCTTCAATCTCCAACCCGGCATCGCCCTCGGCCAGGCCGTCGACGCCATCATGGAACGCGCCGCCAAAATCGGCCTCCCACCCACCATCCACACCGCCTTCGCCGGCACCGCCCAGGCCTACCGCGACTCGCTCGAAAGCGAACCCCTCCTCATCACCGCCGCCCTCCTCACCGTCTACATCGTCCTCGGCATGCTGTATGAAAGCCTCGTGCATCCGGTCACCATCCTCTCCACCCTCCCCTCCGCCGGCGTCGGCGCGCTCATCGCCCTCATCGTCACCCACACCGAACTCAGCGTCATCGCCATCATCGGCATCATCCTCTTAATCGGCATCGTCAAGAAGAACGCCATCATGATGATCGACTTCGCGATCGCCGCCGAACGCAATGAAGGGAAAAACTCCCACGACGCCATCTACGAAGCCTGCATGCTTCGCTTCCGCCCCATTCTTATGACCAGCATGGCCGCCGCCCTCGGCGCTCTTCCCCTCGCCCTCGGCTCCGGCACCGGCTACGAGTTGCGCCGCCCCCTCGGCATCACCATCATCGGCGGCTTGATCGTCAGCCAATTACTCACTCTCTACACCACCCCGGTCGTCTATCTTTACTTCGACCGCTTACAAACCTGGAGACGCTCGCGCCGCGCCACCCGCCGCACTTTCGCGCCCGCCGCCTCCCGCGCCTAGCCACACAACCATGCTGCTTCCTACTCGGACTTTGAAAACCCTCCCGCTGCCAGCCGCTCTGCTGCTCACCCTCGCCGCCTGCACCATCGGCCCGAAGTACCAGCGTCCGCCCGCGCCCGTCCCCGCGGCGTACAAAGAACCGCCGCCCGCCGAATTCAAGGAATGGCAGCAGGCCCATCCCAATGACGGCGCCATCCGAGGCAACTGGTGGGAAATCTATAACGACCCCGCCCTCAATGCCCTCGAAGAACAGGTCAGCATCTCCAACCAGAACGTCCTCCTCGCCGAAGCCCAGTTCCGTGAGGCCCAGGAATCCGTTCGCATCGCCCGCTCAAACCTCTTCCCTCTCGCCAGCACAAGCCCCACTTACTCTGACTCCCGAGTCTCCGCCACCCTCACCACGAGCCCCTTCGGCAACCTCGGCGTCCGTAACACCTTCACCTTCCCGCTCACCGCTTCCTACACACCTGACGTCTTCGGGGTCATCCATCGCACCATCCACGGCGCCCAGGAAACCGCGCAAGCCACCTTCGCTCAGTTACAGAACGCCCGCCTCCTCTACCAGGCCGAACTCGCGCAGGATTACTTCCAGCTCCGCGGAACCGACGGCGATATCGACTTACTCAATCGCACCGTCAAATCCTACCAGGACTATCTCACACTTACTAAGAACCGCTTCGCCTCCGGCGTCGCTTCCGGCGGCGACGTCGCACAGGCCGAAACGCAGTTAGACACCACTAAGGCGCAACTCATCGACCTCGAAGTCACCCGCGCCCAGCTCGAACACGCCATCGCCGTTCTCGCCGGAAAGCCCCCGGCGGACGTCGCCGTTCGCGGCGGCCCCATCACCATCACTCCTCCGCCCATCCCCATCGGCTTACCCGCAACGCTCCTCGAACGCCGCCCCGATATCGCCTCCACCGAACGCACCATGGAAGCCATGAATGAGCAAATCGGCATCGCCCGCGCCGCCTTCTTCCCCGATGTCACCCTCTCGGCCACCGCCGGCCTGCAAAGCGTCTATTTCACCAAATGGTGGACCTGGCCCAGCCGCTTCTGGTCGGTCGGCCCTCAGATGGCGGAAACCTTATTCGACGCCGGCCGCCGCCACGCCGTCGAAATGCAGGCCCGCGACGCCTTCGACGCCGCCATCGCCACCTACCGCCAAACCGTACTCACCGGTTTCCAGCAGGTCGAAGACAACCTCGCCGCCCTCCGCATCCTCGCCGAAGAGTCCCGCGCCCAGGACCTCGCCGTCGCCGCCGCGCAACGCTCCCTCGACATCGCCACTTATCAGTACAAAGCCGGCACCGTCGACTACCTCACTGTCATCACCACGCAGGCGATCTTACTCGAGGATCAACGCACCTCGATCGACCTCCTCACCCGCCGCATGATCGCCAGCACCGCGCTCGTCCAGGCGCTCGGCGGAGGGTGGGACACCTCCAAACTCCCCACCCGCGACGAAATCGCTTCGGCAAAGTAACTTCAGTAAATCGAACCGGACCCGCCCGCCCCCGAAATCGTGTCCATGATAATCGTGGCCGGATTCAACGCGCTGCTCTGCGTCAGGCTCGCCAGAAACGCCGACGTCGCCTGCCCAGAAAGCGTATTCGCCCCGCTCCGCAGCCCCGCTGCCAGGCCGCCGCTTTCAGGCAACTCCCCCCTCTGCGACGCCGTCCGGAAGTCCGCCGCCAGCTTGCTCAGCCGGTTCGCCGCCGCCGTGTTGCCCTGCGACTGCGCCTGCTGCGCCGCCTTTCCCAGGTTCGTCGAAATCTGATGTGTTAGCTGCTGGTATTCGGCCGGATTCTTTTGCTGAAGCTGCTGCAGCGTACTCAGCATCTGTGCAAACGGAGACATGCCGCCCTGGTCCTGCGGCATCCCGATCGAAGGTAGCCCAAGGCTCGACAACCCGCTGGCCGCCGCCGAATTCCCGTTCGCCATGCCGGGAATCGACGGCAGGAAATTTTGCACCGCACTGGTGAGGGGAGAGATAGTCATGCCCCTCATCTCGCATTTCGGCGGCCACAGCCAAACCATGAACCTAAACCCTTGAAACCCCGCTCCACCACCATCCTCCCTACCCCGCCAAGTTCCCGTCACCCCGCCAAACTCCCGCCGCCCCCTCACCCTCCGTCACCCGAGCCCTCTGCCCATGCTCCACCTCCACCTTCATCGCCCGCCCCCGCACAAAAATCCGCCCCATCCGGATCCCCTTCCAACCCTCCGGCAGCGTCGCCTCGCCCGCCGCCCAATCCCCTTCCCGCACCCGCAACCCCGTGAACCCCAGCATCGCCGCCTGAAGCAGCGACCCCTCGTCCGTCACAAAACACGCATACCCCTGCTGCTCCGCCTCCCGGATCATCCCGAACGGCTCCAGCCAGAACGGCTCCCACGCCGCCCGGAACAGCTCCGCCGCCGCCCCGCGATCCCCAACCCCCGCCGCCATCGCCGCCTGCGAAGCCGTCGCAAACCCGATCCCGTGCTCGCGCGGAGCCCTCCGGAATTCCGTGTAAGTCCGCTTCATCACCGCCTCATCCACCGGCGGCTCCAGCACATACAGAAAACTAACATCGGCAAACGCATTCCGCTTCGACCCGTCGCTGGTTACTAACATCCCCCGCCCGTCAATCGGAAGCACCATCCCCCGCGCCGCCTCCGCCCACTCCGCCGGCGCCTTCTCCCCCGCCATCCGCGCGCACCCTACCGCCGCCTCCAGCGCCATCTTGCACGCGATATTTACATACGCGCTGTTCGTCACCTTGTCTTCGTTCTCGTTCGGCCCCATCACGTTCGTGATCTCAAACCCGCGCTGCGTCCGCTCGCCCCGGCTGAGAATCCACTCCGCTACCCCGCGCAGCACCGGCCACGTCCCTCGCCGCAGAAAATCCGCATCTCCCGTCGCCTTCTGATACTGCCAGAACGCCAGCGCCACGTCCGGCACTACGTGCTGCTCCGCCCATCCCGTCGCCGCAAATACCGGCGTCACCTCGTCTCCTCCGATCGGCGCCGCCTCCCACGGAAACTGAATCCCCCGGTACCCGAACAGCGCCGCATCCCGCCGCGCCCACTCGATCCCCCTCACCCGGAATTCCAGCAGCGACCGCGCCACCTCCGGAGCCGCCAGTAACACCGGCAGAAACGACCACGTCTCCGTGTCCCAGAAACTATGTCCGTAGTAGTGCTCGCTCTGCGATAACCCGAACGGAGGCATCCCGTTCAAGTTAGAGCGGTGCACGCTCGAATGTAAGTAGAAGAAAGCCGCATCCAGCGCCCTCTGATCCGCCGCCGGCCCGTCGATCTCGACCCGCGACCGCCATAACTCCCCCCACAGCCGCCGGTTCTCCCGCCAAAGCGTGCCGAACCCCGTCTGCAACCCCCAGTTCGCCATCCGCACCGCCTGCAGCCCCGGCTCCGGATGATAGAAACTCGGCACCATCGACGCGATCGTCTCCATCACCAGCACCTCCCCCGCCCGCGCCTCCGCCTCCCATCCACCTAACCCCTCCACCCGCTTCCACCCGCTGCCCGGCGCAACCCGCACCGCAAGCCCAAGCCGGCTCTTCCCGTTGCTCGCCGTCGCCTCCGCCGCCGCATCCGCCTCCGCCCCCGGCGGCAACCCTCCCTGCACCACCGTCCCCGCCGCCGCGTCAAACAAAATCCGTGGCGCATAACCTAACTTCACCCCCGCATCCGCGAGTAACTCCACCCTCTGGCACAACACACTCGGCAGGCTCCGCGAGGCAAACTGCAGCACCCGCACCCGCGCCTTCGCTCCGCCTCCGCCCGCAAACTCGAACTCCGTCTCCAGTCCCCCGGTCGCGAAATCGAGCTTCTGGCTCCGCGCCACGCCCCGCCCCGGCGCGTCCAGCAGACTCCACCCGTTCACCCGAATCTCCGCCCCCAAAGGAAACGGCGCCGGCGCCAGACACTCCACCCGATGCACCGGATGCTCGTAAACATACCCCGACGCATACGCCGGCGCGCCCGTCACCGCCAGCGCTCCCGGCCGGATCCCGAGCATCCCGTTGCTCAGATACGCCGGTTCCCCAGCCACCGCGCCGCCGCTCGTCCCCATCACCGGCAGCGCCCCGCGCAACCGCCCCGCCGCCATCGCCCCGGCCGCCGCCGCCAGCACCTCACGCCGCGTCATCCATCGAGTTCGAGTCATACGATTGTCAATCGTACACCCGCCGCCCGCCCAACTCGCCCGGCGAAAAGAAGGGAAGCCACCGAAGTGGCTTCCCTTGTGTCGAAAAGGATCGCTGGCTTGCTGGATCGTAAGGCTCACCGTCGTCGAACTCGCAAGCGACCCGCTCGAGCCCGTCACCGTCACCGGGAACGTCCCGGTCAGCGCATTCTTGTTCGCCTTGAACGTCAACGTCGTCGATCCCGAACCGGTCACCGACGTCGGCTTGAAACTCGCCGACGTGCCCCTCTTCAGCCCACTCACCGCGAACGACACCGATCCGTTGAATCCGTTCGCTCCCGTCACCGTGACCGTCGTCGACCCGCTGCTGCCCCGGCTCACCGTCAGCGACGCCGGCGACGCCCCAAGCGTGAAACTCGCCGCCTGCGCCACCACCGTCACGCTGACATTCGTCGAATGGCTCAACGTCCCGCTCGTCCCCGTCACCGTGTAAGTTCCGCCCGGTGTCGAACTCGTCGTCGCCACCGTCAGAACCGAACTCGAACCCGGGCTCACCGGACTCGTGCTGAACGAACATGTCGCCCCGGTCGGGCAACCCGACGCCCCAAGCGTTACCGATCCCGTGAACCCGTTCACCGCCGTCACGCTGATCGTCGACGTCCCGTTCTGGCCCTGCGTGATCGTAACCGACGCCGGACTCGCGCCCATCGAGAAGTCCTGCACCGCCACCGTAACGTTCGTCGAATGGCTCAACGTCCCGCTCGTCCCGCTCACCGTCGCCGTGTGATTTCCCGCCGCCGCGCCGGCACTCGCCTTAACGCTCAGCGCCGAAGTCGCTGTCCCGCCGGATGCCGGCGTCACAGAAGTCGGGCTCATCGCGCACGTCAACCCGGTCGGACAACTCACCGTCAGACCCACCGAACTCGAGAACCCGTTCAGCGACGTCACCGTCACCGTCGAACTCCCGCTCGTCCCGCCGGGCGTCACCGATACCGTCGTCGGGCTCGCGCTCATCGAGAAGTCCGGACTCGCTACCGTCCCGCACCCATTCACCTTAAACGTCCCGATAATCGTGTTCCAGTTGAACGTCCCGCTGTTCATCAGGTACTCGTTGGTGTACCAGAACGTGCAGTCGTCCACCGGGTCGATGCTCATCGCGCTGTAATCGCCCCAGCGGTTCAGGTTGGGCTGCTGCGAGCCGCCGCCCATCTGCACGATCGTCTCGGCTTCTAACGTTCCCAGCGGGTCGCTCGGCACCCTCGCCGTGTACGCCACCTCCGGATAGATCCCGCTGCTCGACTCGCTATAGCCCAACGCGATGTTCCCCGATCCATCCATCGCTATACTGCCCATCCACCGGTAGTTTGAATCCGGCGCGTACGTTCCCTGCTGATAAATCGCCGGCGTCCCGTTCGGCGAACGCAGCTCATACCACCGCACGCCCACGCTCGATCCCGCCGTCACGGAATGGTTCACCACCAGCGACTCATGGTCGCCGAAGTTCCGGTACGCTAACCGGTACATCAACCGGTCGCCCAGCGAATCCAACTGCTGCGACGACTTTAGCTGCGGAATGCACGTTCCTCCGCCGCAAGCCTCGCTAAACGAAGCCACCGCGATGTTCGTCGGCCCCGTAAACGTCGTGTTCGCCGAATTTGTCCCGTCGACGTGAAACTTCCAAAGCTGCAGGTCGTTGTTGCCGAACGCCACAAAAAAGTCCGGCGAACCCACCGGTGGCGCCGTGCTCCCGTCCAGATCCGTCGGCAGCAGCCCACCATACGCCGAACTCAGTTGGAAGCACTGCGCCGTGGCCGCCGCGCCGCTCGGCATCGCGCTGCGGTTCAGCGCGCACGCCTGCGCCCCCAGGAACTGGTTTGTCGTCCCGCTGAACATGTTGAACGACATGTAGTAAGCGTCCGGCCATACGCCCAACTTCGGATAGTCGGGAAAGTTCGGCATCTGGAACGCA
Organism: Bryobacterales bacterium; assembly: GCA_027459465.1. Classification (GTDB taxonomy): domain Bacteria; phylum Acidobacteriota; class Terriglobia; order Bryobacterales; family Bryobacteraceae; genus JAJYKC01. Next base: position 7,548 of record DAIDIH010000056.1, read on the forward strand.
TAGCGATACCACGTGCCGGTCGCATGCGATGTCGTCGACACCGCAACACACTGCAGGTACGGAGTCGTAGTGACAGAAAACTGCGTCATCACCCGTCGCTGCGCCGCCTTGTCCCATATCGCTTCGATGTCGCCGTCGTTGTTGTTCTGGCATCCGCCGCCGAAGCCCGACTACAACGTGTTCCCCGCCGCCGGCCCGTACAGCAGAGCATGCGTGGATTTGTCGAACACCGCGAACGCCAGGTTCACCCACTGCACGTACTGCGTCGCCCCGGCCGAGCCGTTCGTATCCGGCGGCGCGGCAACGTCCGAGTACCCGTAATCCCCTTGTCCCAACCCGGCAAAACTCGTCCCGGGCGTAATCGACGAACTCGTGCCCACCGTCGATTGCAGCACCGGATCCGGCTGGTTCTTCGTCGGCCCGGTGGCGTGGAACAGCCGCAGTGGCATCTCCCGCACCGTCTCTCCAGCCACTTCCCGCCCCGGAGCCATGTCCCGCAAGGGCGGACTCACATCGTGTTGCGCCGCCTGAATCACCACCGGACCGGTCTGTACGCCCTGGGCGCCGGCTCGAAGTCCGAAAATAAAGCTCGCGGCAATCACGGCCGCGAACGCAGTCCTGCGAATACTTTCGCCCTTCTCTCGCACGCAATGAGGCGCGAAACGGCTGCAAGCCCCCTCCGGATTCATCCCTAGCAGCCCGTGGATAAAGTGGCGTTTTGACGATGGGGCCACCGGCATGGATTTTGTTTGCGAACGGATCGAGCCAGCGGACGATTAGGTACCGCGACCAGACGGGCCGTCTCTACGGCTTGTGCGAGTCTCAGAAAC
>DAIDIH010000057.1 GCA_027459465.1 Bryobacterales bacterium
CGCGCCTCGCCCAGTCCCCCACCCTCTCCGCCCGCCGCATCCGCACGCAGGTCAGCGGCCTGCCGACTTACCTTCTGCTCGGCGCCGAAGGCTCCGGCAAAACCACCACCTTCCTCGGCGCCGGCCTCGAACCCGAACTCCTCGCCGGCCAGGTCTATCGCGACTCCACCGTTCTGCCTACCAAACTCTGCAACTTCTGGTACGCCGGCGAGTCGATCTTCATCGAACCCTCGGGCAGCATCTTCAACCAGGACCCCGGCCGCTGGCTCCGCCTCCTCAAACACCTCCGGCCCGGCGGCGGCTCCCTGCTCGCCAAACTCAGCGGCAAGACCAAATCGAACTTCCGCGGCGCCATCCTCTGCGTCGATGTCTCCCCCTTCCTCGGCATCCCCGACAACGCGCGCCTCGGCGGCATCGCGCGCAAGCTCCAGGAACGCCTCCGCCTCATCGGCGAAGTCTTCGGCAGCCACTTCCCCGTCTACGTCCTGTTCACCAAGAGCGACACGATCCCCTACTTCGCCGAATACTTCGGCCGCATGGCCGAAAACGAGGACCAGCAGATCCTCGGCTGCACCCTCCCGCTCTCCCTCCAGGGCGCGCGCCCCGCCGGCGAGGTCTTCGCCGAATCGGAATCCTCAAGGCTCGCCGAGGCCTTCAACCAGCTCTACTACTCGCTCGCCGAGAAACGCACCCTCTTCCTGGGCCGCGAGCCCGTAACCACCCGCCGCGTCCCCATCTACGAATTTCCGCGCGAAGTGAAACGCATCCGCGACACCCTCGTCCAGTTCCTCGTCGACGTCTTCCGCCCCAATCCCCTTCAGCCCGGCCCGCTCCTGCGCGGCTACTACTTCACCGGAACCCGCCAGGTCGCCGCCTCCGCCGCCGCTCCCGGCGGCGTCCGCGAAGTCGCGCGCGGCCCCGCGGCCGGCGAAGCCACCTCGCTGTTCAATCTCGCCGACTACCAAAAGAAGGTCGGCATCACCACCCCCGAACCCTCCGGCGCCGAACCCACCGTCACCCGCTGGAGCTTCGTCAGCGAACTGTTCCATCGCGTCATCCTCGGGGACCGCCTCGACGCCGTCGCCGGATTCCGCCATCGCAAGCTCGACCTCTACCGCCGCATCGTCTTCGGCACGGCCACCGCCCTCGCCTTCCTCCTCTGCCTCCTCTTCCTCCGCTCCTGGTACGACAACCGCGAACTGCTCCACGCCGTGAAACAGGCCGAACTCGCTCCCTACTCCTTCCAGCCCGGCCCCATGGCCTCGCCCTCCCTCGACGACCTTCACGCCATGGACGGCCTCCGTTCCCAGCTCGAAACTCTGCTCGACTACGACCGCAACGGCCCGCCCTGGCGCATGCGTTGGTTCCTCTACTCCGGCTCGAGCGTCCTGCCCTCCCTCCGCCACCTCTATTTCCAGCGCTTCCGCCAGATGTTCTTCGACGACGTCCACGCCAAACTCGTTGGCGGCCTGCAGCGCCTCCCCACCTCCTCCGACGGCTCGGTCCCCTACGGAACCGCCTTTGACACCCTCAAGGCCTACCGCATGGTGACCTCCTGCAAATGCAAACCCGATAAAGCGTTCCTCGCCCCCCTGATGCTCAATCAGTGGAACCTCGGCCGCAATCTCGACCAGGAACGCCAGGGCCTCGCCTTCAAGCAGATCGACTTCTACGCCGGAGAACTGGCCCACGAAAACCCGTACACCATCCAGGAGAAGGACGACCTCGTCAGCCGCGCCCGCCAGTATCTGTCCACCTTCCACGGCCTCGATCAGATCTACCGCGGCCTCCTGCAAGTGGCCTCCCAGGCCGCCGCTCAGCCGGCCCGCATCGCGGACCTCGCGCCGAATTTCCGCCAGACCATCACCGGCCCCGGCCAGGTCGACGCCGCCTTCACGCTCGAAGGCTGGCAGGCCTTCCAGAAAGCGCTCAAGGACGGTGGCAAACAACCGATCGGAGAAGTTTGCGTGCTCGGGCCCGGCGCAACCCTCTCCTCCCTCATGCCCGGTGGCGCCGATTCCGCCGCGCTCGAAAACCTCTACTTGAAGGACTTCGTCGCCAAGTGGGAGGACTTCACCCGCCAAACCGGCGTGCAGGAATTTGCAAGTCCCGCCGACGCCGCCCAGAAACTGTCCCAACTCGCCGACAACCGCTCCCCCCTGCTGGCGGCAATCTACCTGATTTCCCGCAACACGAACCTCCCCGTGCCCGCGGCCGCCGCCAACGCCCAGTCCGGCCTCGCCACCGCGGAACGCGCCAGTAGCTCCGGCCTGCTCTCCGCCCTCGGCCTCAACAAAGCCCAGCAGACCGCCACCAAGGCAAAAACCATCTCCTCCGCGGCCAAAGCCACCGAAGGATCCGCCGCCCAGGCGCCACCCGCCCTCACCCCAGCCGATGCCGTCCGGGTCTTCCAGCCCGCGCGCCAGGTCGTACCCCCTTCGAGCGCAGACCGCCTCATCAGCTCACCCAACCAGAACTACATGTCCGCGCTCGCCAACATGGCCCAGGCCATGGACAACCTCAAGGATCAGCGGCCCAACAATCCCGACCTGAACCTCAACCAGGCCGCCAAACAGGCCTCCGACGCCGGCATGAACGCCGTCCGGCAAATGGCGCAAACCTTCAACATCAACGGCTCGGACGGCATGGACACCGAAGTCCAGCGCATCCTCGAGTCGCCCTTCCGCAACGCCATGCGCTTCGTCGTCACCGACGCTGGCAAAATCGGCCGCGACAAGGCCGGCGCCGCCGCAAAGACCTTCTGCGCCGCCCTCGCCAAGCTCCAGCGCAAGTTCCCCTTCGATCCCACCAGCAGCACCGATGCCTCGCTCGACGAGTTCGCCGCCGTCTTCGCCCCCCAGAACAGCGCCTACTCCCTGCTCATCCAGTCCCTCGGCAAGTCGGTCGCCAAACAGGGACGCCTGTGGATCTCCCCTCCCGATGCCGATCCTCAGTTGACCCAGGAATACCTGCAGTTCCTCAACCGTGTCGCCTCGATCTCCGACGCCTTCTTCCCGGCCGACGCCAACGGCCAGGCGCGCCTCCGCTACACCCTCAAGATCGAACCCAATCCGAACACCCAGGGCATCACCCTCACCGCCGACGGCGAAACCGCTTCGGCCACCAAGACCGCATCGACGCCCAAGCAATTCTCCTGGCCCGGCGCTGGCCAGCAGGAGGCCCACCTCCGCGTCAACGTCGGCGCCAGCGTACCCTATGCCGACTACACGGGCCTCTGGGCCATCTTCCGCCTCATGGCCAACGCCGATCCGCGGCCGCCCGGCAGCCGCACCGCCGTCCTCAGCACGGTCCGCGGCCAGGGCGCCTCCCTGCCTTCCCCGGTGACGGACTCCAACAACAACCCGATCGTCGTCAAGATCGACATCACCGATCCGCCAAACGGCATCGACGTCTTCGCACCCGGATTCTTCGCGCTGCGCTGCCCGGCGAAAGTGGCGCAGTGATCCCGGCTCATGGCTGAGCCCCGGCGCATCCTGCTCGTCAACCTCTGGTTGGAGAGCGGCGGCACCGAGCGCCAGCTCACCGAAATCGCCAAAGGGCTCGATCGCGCCCGCTTCGAGCCCCACGTCGCCTGCCTGCGCTTGCAAGGCATGCGCCTCGCCGATCTGCGCGAAGCCGGAGTCCCGCTCGCCGGATTCCCGGTCTCCGGCTTCTTCCGCCCCTCCCACGCCCGCGCCTGGCGTCAGTTCGGCGCTTACCTCCGCCGCCATCGCATCGAAATCGTCCACGCCTTCGACGTACCCGGCGTCCTCTTCGCCGTCCCCGCCGCCCGCTGGTACCGAACTCCCCTCGTCCTCTCCAGCCAGCGCGCCTTCCGCTCCCTCACCCCGGACAAGCGGCCTCTGCTGCGCCTCACCGACCGCCTCGCCCACGCCATTGTCGTAAACTCCCGCGCCGTCGCCGAAGACCTCATGCACCGCGACCGCGTCCCGCCCGAAAAGATCCACTACTGCCCGAACGGCGTCGACACCACACGCTTCCACCCCCCGGACTCCAGGCCCTCCGGCCCACCGCAAGTCGGCATCGTCGCCATGCTCCGGCCCGAAAAGAACATCGAGACCCTCATCGATGCCTTCGCCGCTTCACGCGCCGCCGCCGATGGCGCCCGCCTCGTCATCGTCGGCGGCGGGGAATGCGAACCCATGCTCCGCCGCCGCGCCGCCTCTCTCAACCTCGACGATGCCTGCCGCTTCGAACCGCCCGCCCGCAACGTGACCGCCTGGCTCCACGCCTTCGACATCTTCGTCCTGCCCTCCCTTTCCGAGGCCTCGTCAAACTCCCTGATGGAGGCCATGGCCTGCGGATGCTGCGTCATCGCCTCCCGCGCCGGCGGCAATCCCGAACTCGTCGAGAATGAGATCTCCGGCCTCCTGTTCGAACCCGGCGACGCAGACGGCCTCGCGCATCAACTACGCCGCTGCCTCGCCCACCCCGAACTGCGCGCGAAGCTCGGCCAAGCCGCGGCCCGGCGCATCCGCGCGCATTTTTCCCCCACCGCCGCCGTCGAGCGCATGACCGCCATCTACGACTCTCTTTTTGAGAAGATTGTTCGGTCAGCGAATACATAATTTGGGTTGCGGCGTGCGGGAGCTTTTTAGTAGCATTCCTGTCTCGCTGCCGTTATTCTTAAAACCAGTAGGGCCGGAGCCCCAAGAAGCGTCGGCCAGGAGACACGTGGAATGGAAACTATCGGCCGCTACCAGATCGTCCGCGAACTGGGCCGCGGTGCGGGCGGCGTCGTCTATCTCGCCGAAGACCCCAAAATCGGCCGCCGCGTCGCGATAAAAACCATCTCAGCCGCCGGCGGCGCCAACGAAACGCTGCGGAAACGCCTCCAGCGCGAAGCCCGCTCCGCCGGCGCCCTCACCCACCGCAACATCGTCACCGTCTACGAAATGGACGACCAAGGCCCGCTCACCTACGTCGTCATGGAGTTCGTCGAGGGCAAAACCCTCCGCGCCCTCATGCACGAAAGCGACCGGCTCCGCAGCCCTCAGATCATCGCGATCCTCAAACAGGTGGCCGACGGGCTCGACTTCGCCCACGCCCGCAACGTCGTCCACCGCGACATCAAGCCGGCCAACATCATGATCGCCGAAGGCGACCTCGTCAAAATCGCCGACTTCGGCGTCGCCAAGATGCTCGGCGACGCTACCGTCGGCCTCACACAGGCCGGCATGGCCGTCGGCACGCCGCACTACATGGCGCCCGAGCAGGTCCTCGGCAAGCCCGTCGAAGGCCGCACGGACCAGTTCGCCTTGGGCGTCATCGCCTACGAACTGCTCTCCGGCCGGCGTCCCTTCGAAGGCGACTCCATCACCAGCATCATGTACCAGATCGTCAACGAGGACCCGATCCGCGAAGACACCACCAGTTCCATCATCAATCTCCCCGCTCTCCCCTCTCTGCTTCGCGCGCTCGCCAAAGAACCCGCCCAGCGCTACCCGACCTGCCTGGAATTCATCCAGGACCTTGAACAGGGCCTCACCAACCCGCGCGGCGTTCCGCTCAACATCGAACCCCTCGCGCCCGAACCCCCGGCCGCTGCCACCCCACCGCCTCCTCCGGCGCCGCAATCGGTCGCCCCTCCCCCACAACCCGCCGCGCCGCCAGTCCAGCCCGCCGCTCCGCCGCCGCCCGCCCCGGCCCCCGTCGAAACCCCGCCTCCCTCATACGCCGCTCCACCCAGCCCCGGCCGTTCCACCAGTCGAAAGGTCTTCATCGGAATCGCCGCCGCGGTCCTGGTCATCATGGCGGCTCTCGTCTATCACAGTAAGACCGCCGTTCCCGCGGCCGCTCCCCAAACCCAAGCGTCCACACCGGCCGCCGCGCCTCCGCTAGCCCAGGCTCAAACCACTTCGCCCGCACCCGCGCCGGCCAAGCCCGTTCCCGCCGCGCCGCCCAAGCTCAAAGCGTCCTCGCCTGAGGCCCCTCCGAAAGAAGCCGGCGGCTCCTTCACCTGGAACGGCACCCTGGCCAACGGAGATTCCATCGAAATTACCGGCCACGACGCCACACAGGGCGCCGTCAGCGGTAAAGGACTGCCGGGCCGCACCCCGGTCATCGTCACCGTCGACCCGCCCGACGTCCAGGTCAACGAGGCGCCCAGCGCCGATAACGGCTACAAACTCGTCCTCGTCAACGAAGGCCGCACCGTGTCGTCAATCACTGTCTCCTGGCGCAAGGCACGCCGCGGCGAAACGCAAGAGTAACTCGCGAGTAACACCATTTCTTATTGGCCCGATGACCATTTCTCATCCACTCCAGGCTATTCCCTGACCCGGATAGGAAAATTCATCTGACCTACCTTGACTCCTATCCACTCGTCCCATATACTCGGGAAGTCTCGAAAATTTCCTTCGAGGCGGACCACGGGTTGAAACGGATGGGCGGCCCGGTTTCACTTCCAGGCTGTCCGGTGTTTCAAGGTGGCCAACGTAGGCCCTTCGGGGAGACTACGCCGAGATAGATAGGAGTACGGATGGCACGAGAAAGCGTAAATAAGAAGCTGGAACGCGTGAGACCGCCGCGCGTACATATCAGCTACGACGTGGAAGTCGGCAATGCGATCGAACTCAAAGAACTCCCCTTCGTAATGGGCGTACTAGCCGATTTTACCGGACAACCCGAAGAACCGCTCGCCCGCTTAAAAGACCGGAAATTCGTCGACGTCACGCTCGATAATTTCGACGACGTTCTGGCCAGCATGAAACCGCATTTGCAGTATTCGGTCGAGAACAAACTCAGCGAAGACCCCAACGCCGGCAAGCTCGGCGTCAACCTCCGCTTCAACTCGATGGACGACTTCGAGCCCGAGAACATCGCGCGCCAGGTGAAGCCGCTGCGCGAACTCCTCGAACTGCGCACCAAACTCTCCGACCTCCGCGGCACCCTGCAGGGCAACGAGAAGCTCGACGACATCCTGAAGGAAACCGTCGGCAACGAAGACAAGATGAAAAAGCTGAAGGAAGAAATCGGCCTGACCGGAGGCGCCAATGAGTAGCGAAGCCCAAAAGGCTCCCCAGGCCGCCGCGGCCGAAACGACCGAACTCGGCCTGCTCGACCAGATCGTCGAAGAAGGCCGCTTCGGAAAAGATGCCGCGGCCAAAGAGCGCGGCAAGGACATGATTAAGCAGTTCGTCGCCGAAGTGCTCGAAGGGTCCATCACCATGGCCCGCGACACCGAGGCGATGATCAACGCCCGCATCGCCCAGATCGACCACCTGCTCTCCCTGCAGTTGAGCGAAGTCATGCACGCGCCCGAGTTCCAGAAGCTCGAGGCCACCTGGCGCGGCCTCCGCTACCTCATCGGCCAGAGCGAGTGCAGCGCCATGCTGAAAATCAAGGTGCTCAACGTCAATAAGAAGGAGCTGCTCCGCGACCTGCAGCGCGCTCCCGAATTCGACCAGAGCGCACTCTTCAAGAAGGTGTACGAAGAAGAATTCGGCGTCTTCGGCGGCCATCCCTTCGGCGCCCTCCTCGGCGACTACGAATTCGGCAAGAGCGGCCAGGACATCGAGCTGCTCGAGAAAGTTTCGCAGGTGGCAGCGGCCGCCCACGCGCCGTTCCTCACTGCCGCCTCGCCCGAGATGATGAATCTCGATAGCTGGAGCCAGATCGACCAGCCTCGCGACCTCGGCAAGATCTTCGACACCACCGAGTACGCCCGCTGGAAGGGTTTCCGCCAAAGCGAAGATTCCCGCTACGTGGCCCTCACCATGCCGCGCACCCTCATGCGCCTGCCTTATGGCAAAGACACCGTCCCGGTCGATGGCTTCAACTACGAAGAAGGCGTCGACGGCTCCGACCACGACAAGTACCTCTGGGGTAACGCCGCCTGGGCGCTCGGAAGCCGCCTCACCAGCGCTTTCGCCCTCTACGGCTGGTGCGCCTGCATCCGCGGCGTAGAAAGCGGCGGACTCGTCGAAGGCCTCCCGGTCCATACCTTCAAAACCGACGAAGGCGATGTCGCCATGAAGTGCCCCACTGAAGTCGCCATCACCGACCGGCGCGAGAAAGAACTCGCCGACTTGGGCTTCGCTCCGCTGGTCCACTGCAAAGGCACCGACTACGCCGCCTTCTTCAGCGTTCAATCGGCGCAGAAACCAAAGGTCTACGACAGCGACGCGGCGAACGCTAATGCCCGCATCTCCGCCCAACTGCCGTACATCCTCGCCGTTTCCCGCTTCGCGCACTACCTGAAGTCCATGATGCGCGACAAAATCGGCGGCTACATGTCCAGGGATGAGGCCAGTTCGTTCCTCAACCGCTGGATCCAGAACTACGTGGTTAGCAATGATACCGCCTCCTTCGCCATAAAGGCCCAAAAGCCCTTGAAGGAAGCGCGCATCGACGTGATGGAGATTCCCGGAAAGCCCGGCTGCTACCGCGCTGTCGCGTTTCTCCGTCCACACTTCCAGCTCGATGAATTGTCGGTTTCCATGCGGCTGGTCGCTGATCTTCCGCAACCGGCCAAATAGCGTTCCGTTAGCAACACAAACAAAGGTCAGAACAAGGAGAGGATAAGTATGGCTTATAGTTCGTTTATGAAGTTGTGCGCGCCCATCAAGAAGGGCGAGTCGCAGGACAAGGTTTATAAAGGCTCCGATGGCTGGTTCGAGATTTACAGCTTCAGTTGGGGCGCCAGCAACCCGACCAGCATCAATGCCGGCAAGGGAGCCGCTTCGGGCCGGGTATCGATCAGCAGCTTCAACGTCATGAAAAAGGCCGACGTCGCAAGCACGGAACTCTTCCAGCAGTGCTGCCTCGGCAAGCACTTCGACACCGCCGACGTCGTGCTCACGAAGGCGAGCGGCACCGAAACGCCGCTTGAGTTCATCAAGTACGCCTTCCAGGAGGTGTTCGTCGAAAGCATTCAGTGGTCCGGTTCGGCCGGTGGTGACGACACCCCGACAGAGAGTGTCTCCTTCGCCTTCGGCAAGGTCGATTTCACCTACAAGGAACAGGGCAAGGAGGGTGCCGAAGACGACACGCAGATCGGAAGCTGGGACCTCCGATTGAACGCGAAGAGCTAAGCGCGAAGTAGCCATCCATGCCAGACGCAAAGGCACTTTTTCAGGCCGGAAAGCTGCCGGAAGCGATCGAGGCGCTGAACGTCGAACTGCGGGACAACCCCGCCGACGTTCAGCGCCGTACTTTCCTGTTCGAGCTTCTCTGCTTCGCCGGAAACTACGACCGCGCCGACAAACAACTGGATATCCTCACCAAGGATACTCCCCAAGCGGGCATGGGCGGCCTGCTCTACAAGAGCGCGCTCCACGCCGAGCGCGACCGCCAGCAGATGTTCGAAAAAGGAACGTTCCCCCTTTCGAGCGCCCCAGGCCCGGTGGCGGGGAAACTCAACGGCCAACCCTTCTCCTCCATCGAGGACGCCGACCCGCGTATCGGCGCCCGCATCGAAATCTTCGTCGCCGGCCAGTACATGTGGATCCCCTTCGCCCAGCTTTCCACCATCGAAATCCCAGCCCCCAAGCGCCTGCGGGACCTCCTCTGGTCTCCCGCCAAGGTTACGCCCGGGCCGGCCTACGAAGGTTTTGAATTGGGCGAAATCCTCTTTCCTGTCATCGCTCCCCTTTCCTGGAAGCACAGCGACAACAACGTGCGCCTCGGCCGCTCCACCGTTTGGGAAGACCATGCCGACGGCGGTCAGATCCCGCTCGGACAGAAAATGCTCTTGGTCGACGATGAAGAAATCCCCATCCTCGAGGTGCGGCAGTTGGAGATTCAGGTTTCCGAAGCTGCCGCTTCGTGAAACATCATGAGCTGGCGTACCGACCTTCTTGACCCCATTCCAGGCGATAATCCCTGTGGCGCGGACCTGCGCTACGAGGCTGTCTACGACGACATCAAAGAGGCGCGCCGGGAGGACATTGACGCCCCCCAGGGCGCCTGGGCTTCTGAGCGCAAGGTAGCCGATTGGCCGCTCGTCGCCAAGCTGTGTGGCGACCTCCTCGCCAAGAAAACGAAAGACCTCCAGGTCGCTGTCTGGTACATCGAAGCCAATATTCGTCTGGAAGGTCTGCCCCCACTCCGTTCCGGCCTCGAATACCTTTCCAAGCTCATCGAAACCTACTGGGACAACCTCTACCCGGAGCTCGAAGACGGGGATGCGGAGCTGCGCGCTGCCCCCCTCGAGTGGCTCGGCTCAAAACTCGACTTCGCCGTCAAGTCCGTGCCCATCAACCCGGCCGGCCATAGCTTCTTTCAACAGGCAGACTGCCGGGCCATCCCCACCGAAGACGTAGCCAAGAAGGATTCAAAGAAGGCGACCGACCGGAAAAAAGCGCTCGACGCCGGCAAACTCGCCCCCGAGGAATACGACAAAGCCGTCGAGCAGGCGCCCAAGGCCTTCTACAAGCAGCTCATCGGCGACATCGACGGCAGCCTCAATCTCCTGAAGTCCCTCGGCAAGCTATGCGACGACAAGTTCGGCGACGCCTCGCCCAGCTTCAGCGGATTGCGCAAATCCCTCGAAGACATCCGGATGGTCCTCCATCCCGTCCTCAAAAAGAAACTCGAACTCGACCCTGATCCGCCCGAGGCCGAACCCGTCCCCGAAACCGCCGAAGAAGCCGCCTCTTCCGAACCCGCGGCCGTTGGCGAAGCCCCTGCCGAACCCGGCGCCCTCACCCCCGAGCCCACCAGCCACAACGACGCCGTCTCCCGCGTCGCCATCGCCGCCAAGTATCTCCGCAAAACCGAACCCTCCAATCCCGCCGCCTACCTCATGATGCGCGGCCTGCGTTGGGGCGAACTCCGCTCCAACGGCCTCCAGCCCAGGGCGCGCACGCTCGAAGCCCCCACCACGCTGCTCCGCACCCAGTTGAAGTCCCTCCTGCTCGACCAGAAATGGCCGGACCTGTTCGAGGCCGCCGAAGCCGCCATGGCCCAGGGCTGCGCCCGCGGCTGGCTCGACCTCCAGCGCTACGCCATCACCGCCTGCGATCACCTCGGCGAGCCCTATCGCCTCGTCGGCGGAGCCCTCCGCGCCGCCCTCCTCGAAATGCTCCGCGCCGCCCCCGACCTGCCCTCCATGACCATGATGGACGACACGCCCACCGCAAACGCAGAAACGCAGGCCTGGCTCAAAACGGAACTCGAGTTGGCCCAAAATTCATCTTCGAACGCCGGAGACCCCGAGGAACAGGAGTCCGGAATGCAGCCGCCAAACCCGTTTGAAGTCGCAATGGATGCCGTCCGCGGCGGCAACGCCGAACGCGGCATCCAGCTCATGATGAACGAACTCGCGCGCGCCTCCAGCCCGCGGGGACGCTTCCGCCGCCGTACCGAACTCGCCGCCGTCCTCGTCGCCGCCGGCCGCGAAACCATCGCCATGCCCATCCTCGAAGACCTCGAAAAACAAATTGACGCAAACAAACTGGAGGATTGGGAATCGGGCGGCGTCGTCGCCCAGCCGCTCGTTCTTCTCTACCGCTGCCGCGCCAAGGCCAACGCCGACGCGGCCGCTTTGCAGGCGCTCTACTTGCGGATCTGCCGTCTGGATCCGCTCCAGGCGCTGCAGTGCACCGCCGGATAAACACATGGCAAAACAGGACATGGAGCGCCCGATCCAGCAATCCCTGCTGGATCGCCTGATCGACCTCGACCCGCTTTCCAAAGTCGAACCCATGCCCACCCGCGCCGAATCCATCCGCGACTTCAAAGCCGGCGTCCGCCGCGACCTCGAATGGCTCCTCAACAGCCGCCGCACCCCCGAAGCTCCCCCCGAAGACATGGAAAACGCCGCGCGCTCCGTTCTCTATTTCGGCGTCTCCGATCTGAGCAGCCTCAGCGGCGACAGCTCCGACGACCGCGTCCGCCTCCTCCACTTCATCGAAAACGCCATCGCCAACTACGAACCAAGGCTCACCAACGTCATCGTCAGCGAGGGTGACTCCACCGCCATCGAATCCCGCCGCGTCCACTTCACCATTCAAGCCACCCTCATGCTCAGCCCGGGCACCGAACTCGTCTTCTTCGACACCGTGCTCGACCTCGGAAGCAAAGAATACTCTGTGCGAGGTTCCTCCTAAACCATGCGCGACGAAATGCTGCTCTACTACGAGCGCGAACTCAGCTTCCTCCGCCGCATGGGCGCCGAATTCGCCGAGCGCTACCCCAAAGTCGCCTCGCGCCTCCAACTCGAACCCAATAAGTGCGAAGACCCCCACGTCGAGCGCCTCATCGAATCCTTCGCCTTCCTCGCCGCACGCGTCCACCTCAAAATCGACGACCAGTTCCCCGAAATCACCGAGGGCCTGTTCCAGATTCTGTACCCCCACTACGTCCGCCCCATCCCTTCGATGTCGCTGGTCCAGTTCCACCTCGACCCCGAACAGGGCAAGCTCACCACCGGCTACCGCATCCCCCGCGACGTCCAACTCTTCTCCCGCCCCGTCAACGGCGCCCCCTGCCGCTTCCGCACCTGCCAGGAAACCGTCCTCTGGCCCGTCTCCGTCACCGCTGCCCAGTGGACCACCGTCGAGCGCATCCACCCCGCCATCAAAGCGCCCGATTCCGTCGCCGCCCTCCGCGTCGAAGTCCGCTGCCAGGCGGAAAGCTTCTCCACCCTCACCCTCGACTCGCTCCGCCTCTACCTCTCCGGCGACGGCAACCTCGCTTACTCGCTCCACGAACTGCTCCTCAACAACTGCCGCCAGATCCTCGTCCGCGATCTCGACCCCCAAACCCGCCGCCCGAACCTCACCCTCCCCGGCTCCGTCCTCCGCCAGGCCGGCCTCGAAGAAGACGAGGCCATGCTCCCCTACCCGCGCCGTTCCTTCCGCGGCTACCGCCTCCTGCAGGAATACTTCGCCATGCCGCAGAAGTTCCTGTTCCTCGACCTCGGCGGCTTCTCCAAACTCCACGAAGCCGGCTTCGGCGCCGCGGCCGAGTTCATCTTCCTCATCAGCCCCTTCGAGCGCGCCGAGCGCCACTTCACCCTCGAATCCTCCGTCAACAAAGACACCCTCCGCACCGGCTGCTCCCCCATCGTCAATCTCTTCCCCCAGGTCTCCGAACCGATCCTCCTCGATCAGCGCAAACCCGAATACCTCATCGTCCCCGACGCCCGCCGCCGCCAGAGCACCGAAGTCTTCTCCGTCGAAGACGTCACCGGCGTCCTCGGCGGCAAGCGCGAAGTCGTCCCCTTCGAGCCCTTCTACGCCTACCGCCACGAGTCGACCGGCGGCACGGATCGCACCTTCTGGTACGGCACGCGACGCCCCAGCGGCTGGGCCTCCGACGGCGGCACCGACGTCTACCTCACCCTCACCGACTTAAGCAACCGCCCCGTCCGCCCCGACGCCGACTCCATCACCTGCCGCCTCCTCTGCTTCAATCGCGACCTCCCCGCCCGCCTCCCCTTCGGCAACGAAAACGGCGACCTCGAAATCGAAACCGGCGGCCCCATCCGCCGCATCGTCTGCCTCGTCAAACCCACCTCCGTCGTCCAGCCCCCTCTCGGCGGCGCCCTCCAGTGGCGCCTCATCTCCCAGCTTTCCCTCAACTACCTCTCCCTCGTCGACGGCGGCGTCGAAGCCCTGCGCGAAATCCTCCGCATTAACAATTTCTCCAACGCCGCTTACGCCGACAAACAAATCTCCGGCGTCGCCGCCGTCTCGAGCAAACCCTCCATGCTCCAGGTCGCCTCCGAGAACGGCGTCAGCTTCGTCCGCGGCCGCCGCGTCGAAATCACCCTCGACGAGGAACAGTTCACCGGCGGCGGCGCCTTCCTGTTCTCCAGCATCCTCGAACGCTTCCTCGGCCTCTACACCTCCCTCAACAGCTTCATCGTCCTCAGCGCGCGCACCCAGCAGCGCCGCAATCCCCTCAAAGAATGGCCGCCCCGCGCCGGCGACCGGGTGGTCGTATGAACCAGCCCGACCTGTTCCGCGCCATCGAGGACGAACCCTACGCGTTCAATTTCTTCCAGGCCGTCCTCGCCCTCGAACAAATCTTTCCCGAACGCGACCTCGTCGGCGGATACGGCTCTCCGGCGAGCGAAACCGTCCGCTTCGAAACCCGCCCCAGTCTCGCCTTCCCCCCCAGCGATATCCACGCTTTCGCCCTGCGCGAAGACGGCCAACCCCGCCTCACCGTCAACTTCATGGGCGCCGCAGGCGTCCACGGCGCCCTGCCCAATGTCTATACCAACCTGATCCTCGAACGCGACCGCTCCCGCGATCGTACCTTCCGCAACTTCCTCGACCTCTTCCATCACCGCCTCGTCTCCCTCTTCTATCTCGCCTGGCGCAAATATCACTTCGCCCTCGCCTACCGCAAACACGAGCAGGATAAATTCACCGGCTACTTACTCGACATCGCGGGCATCGGCTCCCCCGGCCTCCAGAACCGCCAGTCCGTTCACGATCACTCCCTCGTCTACTACGCCGGCCTCCTCGGCCCCGAACCCCGTTCCGCCGCCGCCCTCGAACAACTGCTCTCCGATCACTTCGGCGTCGACGTGAAGGTCGAGCAATTCGTCGGAGGCTGGTATGATTTGGAACGCAATGCGCTCTGCTGGATGGACGACGAGGACTCCCCTTCCCGCCGCTTGGGCGAAGGCGCTATCGCCGGCGACGCCATCTTCGACCAGCAGGCCCGCCTCCGCCTCCGCATCGGCCCGCTTAGCCTCCAAATGTTCAAACGCTTTCTCCCCGGCGGCGGCGCCTGGGAACAACTTTCCTCCCTCGTGCTGTTCTACGGCCAGGGACAATTCGATTTCGAAGCCCAGCTCGTACTTTCACGCCAAGACGCTCCCGAATACGAACTCGGCTCTGAGGAAGAGCGTGCGCTTCCTCTCGGTCTGTGCTCCTGGCTCTCACCCGAAGCGCTCGACCACGATCCCGACGACGCAATCCTGCAACTGGCAGAATAAGGACCTACCATGGGTGTCAACTTACGTTCGCTGATTGGGAAATTGAATCGCGATACGCGGAACGCGCTCGAAGGCGCCGCGGGCTTATGCATGTCCCGCACGCACTACGACGTCGAAATCGAGCACTACCTCTCCAAGTTGCTCGACAATACGGCAAGCGACTTCGCCTTGATGATCAAGCATGCCGGCATCGACCGCTCGCGCCTGGCCTCCGACCTGGCGCGCAGCCTCGATCAGCTCAAAACAGGCAATGCCCGCAACCCGTCGCTCAGCCCGACGCTCACCAAAATGTTCACCGAAGCCTGGACCATCGGCTCCATCGACTTCGGCGGCGGCCAGGTCCGCACAGGCCACACCGTCCTCGCCCTCGTCCTCAACGAGGAACTCAATCGCGTAGCCAAAGAGATCAGCCGCGAATTCAACAAATTCTCCGGCGACGCCCTCCGCGCCGAGTTCTTCAACGTCATCGCCGCTTCCGGCGAAAAAGACGACTCCATGCCCTCGCTCACCGGCGCTCCCGGCGAAGCCGGCGGCGCGCCCAAACCCGGCGGAGGCAAAACCCCCAACCTCGACCAGTTCACCATCAACCTCACCGAGCGCGCCAAACAAGGCAAAATCGACCCCGTCCTCGGCCGTGATTGGGAAGTCCGGCAAGTCGTCGACATCCTCACCCGCCGCCGCCAGAACAACCCCATCCTGGTCGGCGAGGCCGGCGTCGGCAAAACCGCCGTCGTCGAAGGCTTCGCCCTGCGCATCACGCAGGGCGACGTCCCGCCCCCGCTCAAAAACGTCACCGTCCGCACTCTCGACCTCGCTCTCCTCCAGGCCGGCGCCGGCGTCAAGGGCGAATTCGAAAACCGCCTCAAGGGCCTCATCGAGGAAGTCAAGTCCTCCTCCGCCCCGATCATCGTCTTCATCGACGAAGCTCACACCATGATCGGCGCCGGCGGACAGGCCGGCCAGAACGACGCCGCCAACCTCCTCAAGCCCGCCCTCGCCCGCGGCGAACTCCGCACTATCGCCGCCACCACCTGGTCCGAGTACAAAAAGTACTTCGAAAAAGACCCCGCCCTCGCCCGCCGCTTCCAACTCGTCAAGGTCGAAGAGCCCAGCGAAGAGTCCTGCGTCGTCATGCTCCGCGGCGTCGTCCCGGCCCTCGAAAATCACCACAACGTCCGCATCCTCGACGAAGGCCTCGCCGCCGCCGTCAAGCTCAGCCATCGCTACCTGCCGGACCGCCAGTTGCCCGACAAGGCCGTCAGCGTCATGGACACCGCCTGCGCCCGCCTCTCCCTCGGCCAGAACTCCATCCCTCCGGCCATCGAAGACGCCCAGCGCCTCCTCGACGACATCGCCGTCCAAACCCGCGTCCTCAATCGGGAATCCGCCGTCGGCCACGACCACTCCGAGCGCCTCGCCAACCTCGCCGAACTCAAGGCGAAAACCGAAGCGCACCTGGCCGAACTCAACGCGCGTTGGGAGAAAGAGCGCGACCTCGTCACCCGCATCCGCGAAATCCGCGCTAAGCTCGAAGCCACCGCAGCCGGCGCCACCGCCACAGCCAATGCCGCCGCCGCCGCACCCGCCGCCCAGGCCGCTACCGCCGGCGCCGCCAACGGTACCGCCACCACCGCCCCCGCCGAGTCTCCCGAAGAACTCCGCGCCTCCCTCTCGACCCTCAACGAGGAACTCGCCGCCCTCCAGGGCGAAAACCCGCTCATCCGCGTCTCCGTAGACGCATCGCTGGTCGGCGAGGTCATCTCCAACTGGACCGGCATCCCCGTCGGCAAAATGATGCGCGACGACGTCGCCGTCGCCCTCTCCATGGAGTCCCACCTCGGCGCCCGCGTCATCGGCCAGAACCATGCCCTGGAAATCATCAGCCGCCGCATCCGCACCTCCAAGGCCGGCATCGAAGACCCCGGCAAACCCATCGGCGTCTTCATGCTCACCGGCCCCTCGGGCGTCGGCAAAACCGAAACCGCCCTCGCCTTGAGCGACCTCCTCTACGGCGGCGAGCGCAACCTCATCACCATCAACATGAGCGAGTTCCAGGAAGCCCATACCGTCTCCACCCTCAAGGGCTCGCCTCCCGGATACGTCGGCTACGGCGAAGGCGGCGTCCTCACCGAAGCCGTCCGCCGCAGACCCTACTCCGTCGTCCTGCTCGACGAAGTCGAAAAAGCGCACCCCGACGTCCTCGAACTCTTCTTCCAGGTCTTCGATAAAGGCCAGATGGAAGACGGCGAAGGCCGCCAGATCGACTTCAAAAACACCATCATCATCCTCACCACCAACGCCGGCACCGACACCCTCATGAAACTCGTTGCCGACCCCGAATCCATGCCCAGCTCCGAAGGCCTCGTCAAGGCTCTCAAACCCGAACTCGACAAGATCTTCAAACCCGCCTTCCTCGGCCGCATGGTCATCATCCCCTACTTCCCGGTCCGCGACGAAGCCCTGAAAAAAATCGTCGTCTTAAAGCTCGGCAAAATCCAGCGCCGGCTCAACGAGACCCACCGCATCGCCTTCTCCTACGAACCGATCCTCGTCGAGGAAGTCGCCAAGCGCTGCACCGAAGTCGAAAGCGGCGCCCGCAACGTCGACAACATCCTGACTAACTCGCTTCTTCCCGAAATCTCCCGCACCCTGCTCGAACAGATCGCCCAAGGCAACAAACCCCAGACGATCAAGGTCGGAATCGGCGAAGACAGCTCCTTCACTTACACTTACTCCTAAGGGGAATTGATGGCGTACACACAGGCGGGCCGGCCCATCTCGATCGACACCCCTGCCGGGACCGACGTGTTCCTTCTCGAGCGCGTCACCGGCCACGAGGGCATCTCAACTCTGTTTGAGTTCGAGGCCGAAATGGTCTCGGAAAACAACTCGATCGACCCAACGGACCTGGTCCGCCAGTCCGCCACCATCACCATGCAACTGGCCCGTGGCGCGAAGCGCTACATCAACGGCTACATCAACCGATTCCTCCAACTCGGCACCAGTAACAACCTCACCACCTACCGCCTCACCATCGTCCCCTCCATCTGGCAGATGAGCATCTGGCGGGACTGCAAGATATTCCAAAACAAAACGACCCAACAAATCGTCGAAGCAGTCTTCGCGACCTACGGCATCACCAACTACGAGTTCTCCCTCACCGGGACCTATCAGCCCCGCGAGTATTGCGTCCAATATCGCGAAACCTCGCTCGATTTCGTCCACCGCCTTCTCGAAGAGGACGGCATCTATTACTACTTCAGCCACAGCGACGGCAGCCACACCATGACTCTCGTCGATGCCCCCTCGAGCCTCAAATACTGCGCCCAGAAATCCACGCGCATGGCCGCCGCCGGTTCCGCCTCCCTCGAACAGGACGTCGTCACCGACTTCCAGGCCGAGTTCCGCGCCAACACCGGCAAAATCACCCTCAACGATTACAACTTCATAACTCCCTCTACCTCCCTGCTTTCCACCCAAAGCGGAAAATACAGCGAAGAGCACTACGACTACCCCGGCCGCTACGGCGCCAAGGGCGACGGCGATACTTACGCCGGCATCCGGATCGAGGAACAGGAGGCGGTCTACAATGTCTTCCGCGGCGCCAGCCACTGCCGCGCCTTCTCGAGCGGCTATAAGTTCGACCTCCAGAACCACTACCGCCGCGACCTCAACCAGACCTACCTCCTCGTCCGCCTCACCCACGACGTGCGCACCAACAGCTACCGCGGCGAAGGCAGCGACGCGGCCGCGTTCGACTACTCCAACCGCTTCGAACTCATCCCCTTCGCAACCCCCTACCGCCCGCCCCGCATCACCCCCAAAGGACGCGTCCTCGGCACCCAGACCGCCCTCGTCGTCGGCCCCTCCGGCGAAGAAATCTACGTCGACAAATACGGCCGCGTCAAAGTCCAGTTCTACTGGGACCGCGTCGGAACCAAGGACGAAAACAGCTCCTGCTGGATCCGCGTCAGCCAGGAATGGGCCGGCAAATACTGGGGCTCCATCCACATCCCCCGCATCGGCCAGGAAGTCGTCGTCGACTTCCTCGAAGGCGACCCCGACCGCCCCCTCATCACCGGCCGCGTCTACAACGCCGAGCAGATGCCTCCCTACACCCTGCCCGGCAACATGACCCAAAGCGCCATCAAAACCCGCAGTTCCAAACAGGGCGGCACCGACAACTACAACGAAATCTTCTTCGAGGACCTCAAAGGCTCCGAACTCCTCCGCATCCACGCCGAAAAAGACCAGCACGTCGAAGTCGAGCACGACCGCGCCAAAACCGTCGGCCACGACGAAACCACCACCATCGGCAACGACCGCACCGAAGAAGTCAAACACGACGAAAACATCACCATCGACAACAACCGCACCGAACTCGTCAAAAACAACGAACAGATCACTATCCAGGGCAATCGCACCGAAACCGTCTCCAAGGACGAAAACATCACCATCGCCCAGAGCCGCACCGAAAGCGTCGCTCAGTCGGAAACCATCACCATCGGCGAAAGCCGCTCGGTCGAAATCGGCGAATCGGAAACCGTCACCATCGGCGAATCCCAAACCCTCACCTGCGGCGAAAGCCAAACCATCACCGTCGGCGAATCGCAGACCGTCACCGCCGGCGAATCGGTCACCATCATTGCCTCGACCTCCATCACGCTGATGGCCGGCTCCAACATCATCTCCATGAGCGACGGGGGCATCACCATCATGTCGGGAGAAATGATCAACATCATGGCCAGCATGGTCATGATTAACTGAACAGGAGACACCGCCATGCCCATGCCCGCCGCCCGCCTCACCGACATGCACGTCTGCCCCCAGGTCACCGTGCTCGTGCCCCACGTCGGCGGACCCATCACCGCCCCCGGCGCCCCCACCGTCCTCATCGGCGGCCTCCCCGCCGCCCGCTTGGGCGACATCGCCACCTGCGTCGGCCCGCCCGATGCCATCGCTTTCGGCTCCCCCACCGTCCTCATCCAGGGCCAGCCCGCCGCCCGCATCCTGGACCCCACCGTCCACGGCGGTATGATCGTTCTCGGCTGCTTCACCGTCATCATCGGCCCATGAGCGGCGGAACAATAAAACGCAAACCACACGAAATGTTTCTATACTGGAAACCGGGGAGCTTGCCGGACAGATACCTATGAAAAATCTCCACCGCGTGGTCTGGTCCCGCGGGATGTTTCTCACCCCGCAACACTTTCAGTCGCAGGACCAGTACCTCGAGGACAACCTCCAGTTCCGCCTCACCACCTCGTCCTCCGTCGCATGGGGCCTCACCGCCTTTTCCATCGACCAGGAAAGCCTCGCCAACGGCCTCTTCACCCTCCGCACCTGCCGCGGCGTCCTCCCCGACGGCCTCGCCTTCAACATCCCCGACGCCGACGAACCACCCCCAGGCCGCGAAATCGCCGAATTCTTTCCACCCACCCAGCTCGAACTCGACGTCTTCCTCACCATCCCCGAACGCCGCACCCGCGGCCGCAACGTCACCATCGCCGGCGACGACCCCAACGAAGCCGCCAAGGCCAGCACCCGCTTCGTCTCCATCAGCCGCTCCGTCCTCGACGAAGCCGGCGGCACGGACGAAAAAACCGTCCTCCTCGCCCGCAAAAACTTCCGCATCGCCTTCGGCGGCGAATCCTTCGACGGCAACTCCGCCCTCCGCATCGCCCAGGTCACCCGCGACCCCACCGGCGCCTACATCCTCAAACGCGACTTCATCCCCCCGCTCCTCAGCCTCGAGGCCAGCGAGTATCTACTTCTCCTGCTCCGCCGCCTCGTCGAACTCCTTACCGCCAAGGCCCAGTCGCTCTCCGGCATGCGCCGCCAGAAAGGTATCTCCCTCGCCGACTTCGCCTCCAGCGACGTCGCCAACTTCTGGCTCCTCTACACCGTCAACTCCTACCTCCCCGGCCTCAAACACTACTGGAACATGCGCCGCCTCCACCCCGAGCCCGTCTACGAAATCATGCTCTCCCTCGCCGGCGGCCTCTCCACCTTCTCACTCGAAGAACAGGCCCGCAATTTCCCCGACTACAACCACAACGAACTCGGCGTCTGCTTCACCCAACTCGACGAGAAAATCCGCG
The DNA here is from genome assembly GCA_027459465.1 of Bryobacterales bacterium. Classification (GTDB taxonomy): domain Bacteria; phylum Acidobacteriota; class Terriglobia; order Bryobacterales; family Bryobacteraceae; genus JAJYKC01. The sequence continues at coordinate 21,022 of DAIDIH010000057.1, forward strand.
CGCTGCTCGAAACCGCCATCCCCTCCAAGTGCATCGCCGTCCCGCTCTCCCTCACCGAAAAGTCCATCTACTCCGGCGTCATCGCCAAGGAAGAACACTTCCGCAAATCCCAGTTCTTCCTCTCCGTCGGCGCCGCCATGGGCCTCGACGACCTCCTCAAACAGGTCCCCAAACAAATCAAGGTCTCCCCGCCCGCCGAGGTCCACCGCCTCATCCGCAACGCCCTGCCCGGCATCACCCTCCGCCACGCCCCCGTGCCGCCCAGCGCCATCCCCGTCAAGCTCGGCAAGCAATACTTCAGCCTCAACCAGAGCGGCATCCTCTGGGATGGCATCGTCAAAAGCCAGCAGGTCAACGTCTTCGTTCCCGAGGAAATCGACAAACCGGAACTGGAAATGTTGATCGTCCTCGAATAGCCGCTAGCGGATCGCCGCTCCGTCCCCGATCCGCCCCGTCGCCAGATCCAGCGACAATCTCGCAATGCTCACCGACCGCTCCGCCTGGTCGAGCAGCGACTCGTTGTTCAGCAGCCCGGCCTCCGCCTCCAGCACGAAGTTGATCACGCTCCGCCCCGCCTCGTACTTCACCCGCTCGTCGTGCAGCACCCTCTCGCTCTCGGCCACCGAATCGCGCAGCGCCCGCACCCGGCCCTCGGCGCTGTCCAGGTCCGCCATCGCCGTCCTCACCTCCCGGCTCACCCGAAGCTCGGCCTGCCGCCGCGCCTGCCGCGCCTGCTCGAGCGCCGCTTCCGCCGTCTGCATCTCGCCCTTCCGCCTCCCTCCGTCGAACAGCGGAAACGTCACCCGCGCTCCAAGCACCCAGTCTGTCGCCCCGCTGCCCTGCGTCGGCACGTGCAGCGGCAGCCCCGGTATCAGCTTCCCGATTAACTGCGGAAACCCCACCGGACTGTACGCCCCGTACTCAATCGCCGACGCCGTCAACTCTACGCTCGGCAGCGCCGACTTCTTCACCGACTCCACCGTCTTCTCCTCCGCCAGAATCTCGTGCCCGCTCGCCGCCAACTCCGGCCGGTTCCCCACCGCCTCCTTCAGCAGTTCCCCCTCCGGACCCTTCTCCGCGGGCGCCGCCGCCGCGGCCGGCTTGTACTCCAGCCGCGGAAGGTCGCCCTCATATCCCATCACCGCCGCCAGCGCGCTCAGCGACGATCGCTGCCCCGCCTCGAGCGTCGCCAGGTCGCTCTCCACCCCCGCAAGCTGCGTCTGGATCTTCATCGCATCCACCGGCACCGCCCGCCCCGCCTTCACCAACTCATTCGTCCGCTTGAGAAGCGACCGCAAACTCCCAATCCGCGCCTCCGCCGCCCCAATCAGGTCCTGGTAGGTCAGCGTCTCCAGATACAGCCGCGCCGTGTCGAATACAACCTCCTGCTTCCGCCGGTCCGCGTCCGCCCGCCCCGCCTCCACCCGCTCCTTCACCGCCGCCAACTCCAACTCCGTCTTATGAAAATCCCACGCCAGATACCGCAGGTTCGCGCTCCCCGTGTACAGCGCCGTGTCGAACCGCAGTAGCGCCGGCGTCGTGCCCCCCGGATAGCCGTGCAGATACCGCGAACGGTCCGCGTCCGCCTCCAGATCCACGCGCGGCATCAGCAGCGAATGTTGCGTCGTCGCCAACCCCTGCCGCCGCGCCACCTCGGCATCCGAACTCTTCAGCTCCGGAGAGTGCCCCAGCGCATACCGCACCGCATCCGGCAAACTCATCGTCCCCGGCTCGGGCGCATCCGCCGCCCAACCGGCCGCCGCCAACAGCAACCACGGCACAAGGAATCTCATCGCTTCTCTCCCTCCTCCCTCACGACGCCGCGGAATCCTCGCCAAGGCTCGCCGCCAGTTTCTTGCGGATTCGCTCCGGCAAACCATGGTCCGGCTTGTTCGCATACACCAGGTTGTAGGTCACCGGAATCACGTACAGCGAAAATAGCGTCGAAACCACAAGTCCGAAGATCAGCGACCACGCCATCCCCCCGAACACCGTGTCGAGCGTAATCGGCAGCGCCCCGAGTACCGCCGCCCCCGAGGTCAGCAGAATCGGCCGCAACCGCACCGAAACGCTCTCGACAATCGCCTCCGGCAGCCCCAGGCCCCGCAAAAGCCCAAGCTGGATGAAATCGACAATGATGATCGAATTCCGCGTCACAATCCCAGCCAGCGCAATCATGCCGATGAACGCCGGCCCGGAAAAAAACACCGGATTCATATACCCGCCGATGTTCCGCTGCCCGAATTGATTCAACAGCCAGAAACCCGGCATCACCCCGATCACCATCAGCGGAATCGCCCGCATGATCGTCAGCGGCAGCCGGTACGACCCCGTCTGGTTCATCAGAATGATGTAAATCGCAATCAGCGCCGCCAGCATCGCCACCGCCAGGTCGCGGAACAGGTGAATCGTGATGTACATCTCGCCTTCGTCCCACCAGCGCACCGTCACACCCTTGGGAACCTGCCACGCAACACCGCCGCCTTTGCGGAACATCGTGCGCCCCGCGAGCGGCCGCGGCCGCGCCTGCAGATCGGCAAAAGCGTGAGGATGGTCATGCACTTCGTCGGCCCTAATGTCGAGAATCGTCTCCACCGGCGGCCGCCCCGCCATCTCGCCCAACACATACACCACGCGCCGCAGTTGCCGGTGGTAGATCGTCTTGTCCTCGAGCCCCGTCCGCCACGCGCCGAGTTCCGACACAGGAATCAGCTTCCCCCCCGCGCCTTTCACATAGATCCGGCTCAGGTCAATCGTGCTCGACCGTTCCGCCCGCGGAAACCACAGCGCAATCCTCACCGGATTCCGCTCGTGCGGGATCTCCGCCGCCCCCACCGCCTCGCTACCCAGTGCAAGCGAAACCGTGCGGGCGATATCATCGGTCGAAACCCCGTTCAGCGCCGCCTTCCCCTTGTCAACGTCGAAAAAATGCTTGACCTGGTCTTCATCCACCGTGTCGTCTACATCCACCACACCCGGCTCCCGCCGCATCCGCGCTTCCACCACGGACGCCGCCCGCATCAGATCCTCATAGGAATTCGTCGCGCTGCCATAAACCGCCGCAACCACCGTGGACATCGTCGGCGGCCCAGCGGGCAACTCGACAATCTTCAGCTTCACCCCATCCCGCGCCGCAATCGCCGTCAGATCCCCGCGCAGCCGCAGCGCCAGCGAATGGCTCGCATACTCCCGCTCCGTCTTATGAATCAGGTTCACCCGGATATCGGCCCGGTTCGGCGCATCGCGCAGGAAATACTGCCGCATCATCCCGTTGAAATCCACCGGCGACGCCGTCCCCACATAGGCCTCGTAATCGGTCACCTCCGGCGCCGACGCAAGGTAGTGTTCAAAATCCCGCGCCACCGCATCGGTCCGCTCGAGCGTCGTCCCCATCGGCATGTCCAGAACCAGCAACATCTCGTCTTTGTTGTCGTAGGGCAACTGTTTCACGCGCACATGCCGCGTCAACACCAGCAGCACGCTGCCGATAAAGAGCGCCATCACGCCGGCAAGGAACAGCCGCGCCAGCCGGCGATGCCGGATCAACGGCAAAAGCGTCCGGTCGAAAAAGCGCCGCGGACCGGATACCCCCGCCGGCGCAGCCGCGCCTTCCGCGGCGCCGCCGGCTTCCCCTTTGAGTAACTTGTACGCCAGCCACGGCGTGATCGTGAACGAAACAGCCAGCGACATGATCATCGTCACCGGCACATTCGCCGCCATCGGACGAAGATACTGTCCCATCATGTCGGTCACGAACAGAAGCGGCAGAAACGAAAGAATCACCGCAAACGTCGCCGCAATCAGCGGAGGCCTTACCTCATTCACCGCTTCGAGCACAACATCCACCGCCGCCTTACCCCGCAATTGCAGATGCCGGTGAATATTCTCCACATCCACGATCGGGTCGTCCACCAGCAGGCCCAGCGAAACCGTCAGCGCAAACAGAGTGACGCGATTGATCGAAAAGCCCAGCAGGTAATTGACGATCAGCGTGAGCCCGAACACGCAGGGAACCACGATCGCTACCACCACCGCCTGCCGGTAACCCAGCCCAATGGCAAGCAGCGCCATGACGACCGCGATGGCCACCAGCAATCCCTCTTCGAGTTCTTTCACCTTGTCATCGGCCGTCACCCCGTAGTTGCGCGTGATAACCACTTGCACGTCCGGCGGCAGAATCTCCTTCTTAAGTTCCGCCATCCGCGCCAGTAGATCCTCGGCCACCCATACGTTGTTCGTCCCGTGCTGTTTGGCTACCGCGATGGTTACCGCCGGTTGCGAAGCGTACTTGGGCGGCGCCGGGGTCGAAGCCGCGCCGATCAGGCTCCCCGCCGCCCCAGCCTCCTTGGGGTGGTCCCAGGCAAGGCCGCGATGAAATCGCACGTAGTCCTGAAACTCGCCCGGCCCATCACTCACCTCCGCCACATCCCGCAAATACACCGGACGGCCGCCCGATTCGCCCACCACCAGGCCCCGCAGATCTTCGGCGCCGGTGACGAACTGTCCGGCTTGCACCCGCACGTCCTGGTCATTGCGATCGAACGACCCGGCCTGCGCGCTCGCGTTCGCCGCCTGAATCGCCCGGCCCAACTCGAGCGCCGAAATGCCGTACGACGCCATCCGCGCCGCCGAAGGCCGCACCAGCAGTTCGCGCGGCCGCCCCCCGACAACGTAGGCCAGCCCCGCATTGTGGACGCCCTGCAGTCGCGTCACCACCTCATCCGCCATCCGCCGTAACTCGAAATCGTCGCGCGCGCCGCTGGTCAGAGTGAACGTCACCACCGGCACATCGTCCACATCGATCGGCTTCACCACCCATCCCGCCGCCCCCGGCGCCGTCCGGTCCACGTTCTCGTTCAGCTTCCGCACCAGCTTGACGTAGCTCGGCTCCAGCGGCTCCCCGACATAAAAACGAACCGTCACAATGCTCTCGCCCGGCATCGAACGCGAGTAAACGTACTCAACCCCGGGAATCTGGATCAGCATCTTCTCAAGCGGCGTCGAAACCAGTTGCTCCACCTCCTGCGCCGTGTGGCCCGGAAAAGCCACCATCACGTTCGCCGCCGCCACAATGATCTGCGGCTCCTCTTCCCGCGGCGTCACCAGCAGGGCAACCGCTCCCAGCACCAGCGACACCAGAATGAAAACGATTGAAAGATTGGACTCCAGGAACTTCCGTACAATCCGGATCGTCAGCGTCTCGTGCCCGCCGCCGCTCATCGCGCGCCCTTCCCGCCCGTCACCACCGTGTCCCCCGCGCTCAGCCCGCTCAGAACCTCAAACCCGTCTCCGATCGCGCGGCCAAGCTGAACCGTCCGCCGCTCGACGCGCTGCTGTTCCACCACGTCCACCATCGTCAACTGCCCGGCGCGAACCACCGCCGAAGCCGGAACAACCAGCACGCTCTGCGCCGCCGTGGGCAGCAGCAGCCGGCCGAACATCCCCGGCACAATTTCGCGCGTGTCGCTCAGATGCACCCGCACCAGCACCGTCCGCGTCGCCGGATCCGACGACGGAACAATCTCCACCACCCGCCCGCGCATCTCCCGGTCGCGCGCGTCGATCCGCAGCGTACGTTCATCCCCGATGTGAATGCTGGCCAGTAGATCCTCGGGGACACTCGCCTCCAGCCACAGCCGCCCCTGCTCGTACATCGTGCACAGCGGCTTGCCGGGCGCGCCCAGGTCGCCCACGTTCGCCAGCTTGTCCACCACCACGCCCGCAAACGGACTCCGGATCACCGCATACGACAGATTCACTTCCGCTTCCCGCTCGGCCTGCTCCAGCCGGTGAAGGTTCGCCGAAGCCGTCTTCAAATTGGTCTGCGTGTGTTCAAAGTCATACGTCGTGATGACCTGTTGATCGAACAGCGGCTTGTCGCGGTTGTAATCCGACTGCGCCTGCGCAAGCGTCGCCTCCGCGCTGCGCACCCCCTCCTGCGCCTGCGCGACCCTCCGGCGTAGATCGCGGTCGTCGAGCACCGCCAGCGTCTCTCCCATCGCCACCTGCTGGCCCGCCGCAATCCGGATCTCAACGATGTTCGCCACCACGCGCGGCGTGATCGCGGCCAGTTGCTCCGCCTGAACCGTACCCACGGCCTCCGTCACCGAGGGGATCGTCCGCATCGCCAGCGTCTCGGTCGCCAGTCCCGCCGCCGATTCCACCGGAACCGGCTCTTTGGCGGCCTGGATCACCCCGCGGCGGAACACGCCAAGAATCCACAGCATGAGCACGACAATCGTCGCCACCGAAAGCCCCACCCGCAGCCCCGCCTCGAGCCTGCTCTTACCCGGCGCCCCAGGCTTTTCTACAGCACCTTGCGAATCCTCAGAAGACATGCGTTCTCCCTCGCTGCGATCCAGGCCGTACTCCGCCCGAACCCCCTACTTCTGCATCTCCCGCAATGCGTCAAACACCGGCTCGCTCTCCCCGATCACCTTCGTGGCAAGCGCGAACCGCACAATGTGCAGCGTCTCGATCACCTTCGCCGCCGGGATACCCTGCATCTTCGCCTTGTTCGCCATCGCCTGAATGCACGCCGCACTCCCGGCAGCCAGCGCCGAAGCCAGATAAATCAACGTCCGCGCCTCCTCGTCCAAAGCGCCCTCCGGCGGCATCGCATACTGCCGCGAACGCAGATGCTCATAGAGCAGCCCCTCGTCTACCTTTGCCGCCTTCTCGATCGCCGAAGGCACGCCCCCCATCATCTTCCGCATCATGCCGAATATCTCTTCCGGCTTCGGCTTCTCCGTCCCGTTCATCGATTTCTCTCCTTACCGCCGCTTTCTTGCCGGCGCGCAACTCGCCGCCGCCAGCCCATCCCGTCCGCAAAACCACCGCGAGAAACGGCCGCAGTTCCGCATACATCGGGTGCGCCGCGTTCAACTCGTAAATCACCCGCATCCCGTTGCGCCGGCTCTCCACCAGCCCGCATTGCCGCAGATACCCCAGGTGCCGCGACAGAAGCGGTTGCGACAGCCCCAGCAGCCTCTCCATCTCGCACACGCACAACGGCGACTGCAAAAGTAAGTCGAGGATACGCAGCCGCGTCCCATCCGCCAGTGCCCGGAATACCCGCGCTAGTTCCGTCATCGCCCGCCCCCGTCATCGCCCGCCCGCCATGCCGCTCACCACGCGCCCCGCTTCCTGCTCCGGCGCAACCCGCGCAAACCAGATCGTCATCTCCGCCCGTCCCACAAGCCTCGTATCCGCCGTCACAATCAATCGCCGCACAACCCATGACTGCGCATCCCGGCGCTCCATCGAAAAGTCCCTGACAAAATCCAGGTGTTTCACAAACCACGACGGACTCTTCACAAACCGTCCCCATTCCCGCAGAACCACTCCCGTCTCCGGCTCCAGCCAGAGTTCCCCCTTGAACAGCCCCGCCCGTCTCCGCTTCGGCTCCAGCCGGTATACATACACATCGCGCCCGCCATACCCGGCCGTCCCCTGAAACCGGAACTTATAATTCGCCGGCGAAATCGCAACCCCCGCATCGGCCCCCGCCTGCCCATCCGCTTCGAGCGCCAGGTACCGCGCGATCACCTCGCGCCGCACCCCCGCATCCCCCTCCGCTTCCAGCATCTGAAACGTGCTCCTGCCCGCCTCGCTCGATCGCACGGCGCGAAGCTTGGCGCTCCGGTGCAACCCGGGAAGGCTCGCTTCAATATCCAGCTCCATCCTCGCGCCGTACCCCCCGCCGCCGCTCGTCCGCGCAAGAAACTGCTCCAGCGCCTCCTCCGGCGTAGCGGCCAGACCCGACGCCGCTCCCCAAGCCGCCAGAAGGACCAGCCCCGCAAGCCGGCAGAGGGACTTCGTACCCGCCCCCACGATATGCATATGTATCCCCCCAATCCCTGGCTTCGCTCAGATCCTCGCGGCTCAGTAAGCGTGCAATCCGCAAGAAGCGTCCCGGCCCGCCATCGGAGCTGCCACCGCCAGTTGCCTGCCCGCGGCCGCACCGCTCCCCGAACGCTCCCACACCACCGGATACCGCCGCCCGCACGTCCGGCACTCATAGTGGCCGTGAATCGGCCACATCGGCGACTCATGCATCAACCGGCACCATATCTCACCGAGCTTGTTCCACATAACTCGCATCTCCTGCTTATACGGATGCACAAATAAGGTGGAAGTTACACCTATGCCCGCCGGCCGCGCCCGCTATTCTCGTGAATCGTCCTCCGGGACGTCCGGCAGTTCCAGATTTTGAACGCCGTCCCCCGGCGCGGCCTGCCGGTCAACCGATCGAAAGCCCCGGCGCCGGAAACCAGTGCCGCGTCCGCTTGCACACCGAGCAGACCGAAAGCATTACCGGCACCTCGATCAGAACGCCCACCACGGTCGCCAGCGCGGCGCCCGAGCCAGGCCCGAACAGCGCGATCGCGGTCGCAACGGCCAGCTCGAAGAAATTGCTCGCCCCAATCAACGCGCCGGGAGCGGCAATCGCGTACTCGACCTTGAACAACCGCATCAGCCCGTAAGTGAGCGACGAGTTAAAGTAGACCTGGATCAGGATGGGGATCGCAATCAGTACGACGTTCAGGAACTTGCCCGTAATGTTGTCCGCCTGAAAACCGAAGATCAGCATCAGCGTCACCAGCAGCGCCGTCATGCTCACCGGCGCAAACCGCGGCAGCAGTTGCTCCTCGAACCACGCTCTTCCGTGCCGGCGAATAAACCAGCGCCGTAATGCTACGCCGGCAACGAGCGGAATCACGATGAAGATGATCACCGAATACAACAGCACCCGGAATGGCACATGCAAGTTGGAGGCGCCGCTCACCAGGAAACGCACGATCGGCGCAAACAGAACCAGCATGATCAGGTCGTTCACCGACACCTGCACCAGCGTGTACGCCGGATCGCCGTCGCTCAGGTAACTCCACACAAAAACCATCGCGGTACACGGCGCCGCCGCCAGAATGATCGCTCCCGCAATGTACTGATCGGCGTCGGCCGGCGTAATCCAGGCCGAAAACACAATCCGGAAGAACACCCACGCCAGGATCGCCATCGAAAACGGCTTCACAAGCCAGTTCACGAACAGCGTGATCAAAAGCCCGCGCGGCCGCCGGCCGATGCCGCCAATCGCCGCGAAATCGACCTTCATCATCATCGGGATGATCATCAACCAGATCAGCACCGCGATCGGAACATTGATCTGGCTGTTGGCGCCGAACTCCAGGCCCCGCAACCCGCGTATGAAACCCGGCAGCAGCTTGCCGAGGAATACGCCGGCAATCATGCACATCCCCACCCACACACTGAGATACCGCTCGAAAGGCCCCAGCCTCTTCTTGCCGGGAGCTTGCTGCAGGCCGGCAGCATCCTCTGCGCGGTCGCGGTTCACCATTTCTTCCATACAGTCACTCCCTCCCTGCCTCGCCTCCGGCCTGCGCAAGGTCCCGCAGCAGGTCCGCGCCAACGGGCGCCTGGGATTTCCAGCCAACAAGCGCCAGCCGCGAAGCAAACTCAGCCTGGGCTTCTTCGATGTAAGGAAGCTCGCGCAAGCCGCGTTCCACAAGCACGGGGTCCCGGAATCCGTTGCTCGCAAAACTCTGGTTCACCACCCAGGCAAACGGCGTGATCCCCGCCCGCAGCAGGTCCTCCTGCAGCTTGCCCGCTTCGTGCAAAGGCGTCGCCTCAGGCAGCGTGACCAGCACAACGCGCGTGAACCGCGCATCGCGCAAACGAGGCAGCAGGTTCCGCACCGAATCGGGCATGTCGCTCATCGAGCGAAGCACATCCCGGTGGTACGCCTCGGCCGCATCGAGCAGCAGGAGTGTGTGGCCCGTCGGCGCCGTATCCAGAACCACAAATCCTTCCTTTCCTCCAGCCACGGTTTCGGCGAACGCGCGAAAAACCGCGATCTCCTCCGTGCAAGGGCTCCGCAGGTCCTCTTCAAGCAGGGCCCGGCCCTGTTCGTCCAACTGCGGAGCGGCTTTCGCCAGCACCTCGGCCGTGTATCGCCGCGTCTCGGCCGCCGGATCGATCCTGCTCACCCGGAGCCCCTCGACGCCGCTGCCAACCGTGGCGCTGACATGCGCGGCCGGGTCGGTCGTGCTCAGATGGACCCGGTGGCCCCGGTGGGCCAACTCAACCGCGATCGCCGCTGCGATCGTCGTCTTGCCCACCCCGCCTTTCCCCATCGTCATCACCACCCCGTGACCCATCATTTCGATATCGTTAATGAGGGAAACCAGCGGACCCGGCAGTTTGCCCCGTTCCGCATGCGCAGCATCCACCCCAGCCGGCCGCCCGGACTCCGGTTCAAAAACCCTTCCGAGGTTGGCCACGCCCATCGGGGCGAACGGCAGCAGAGGCGCCTCCAGGCGCCGCAGCGCCGCCAGCCTCGCCGGCATCGTTCCCAGCGCCTCGCGCCCCCGAGCCTCGAGAGCCACGGCCGCCGCATCGGAAGCATCGGAGGCGGCAAACACCGCATTCACGAACAGATATTGGTTCGTGAGGCCCATCTCCGCCAACTCGGCGCGGGTCCTCTCGGCCTCAGCCAATGCCGAGGCCTCCGGCCGGCTCACCAGCACAAGCGTCGTGCGCAGCGGATCGGAAAGCGTCCGCAGGCTCGATTCGTACAACGCCCGCTGGGCCTCGAACCCGGACAAAGGCCCCAAACACGATGTTCCCGTCGTGTTCTCCGCGATAAACCCCGTCCAGGACGCAGGCAACCGCAACAGACGCAGCGTGTGCCCGGTAGGCGCCGTATCGAAAACGATGTGATCGAACTGCCGCGTCGCCTGCTCATCCCCAAGCAGCTTCACGAATTCATCGAACGCGGCGATTTCCACCGTACATGCCCCGGAAAGCTGCTCCTCCATGCTGTTCACCGCCGCCTCGGGCAGCACGCCCCGGTACGGTCCCACCACCCGCTCCCGGTACGCCCGCGCCGAAGCCTCCGGGTCGATGTTGAGCGCCCAAACACCTTCCGCGCCCGGGATCGCCGTCGGCTCTGACGAAAGCGGAACCCCAAGCACCTCGTCCAGGTTCGAAGCCGGGTCGGTGCTCACCAGCAGCACCCGCTTGCCGCGCCGGCCCAGCGCAATCGCAGTGGCGCACGAAAGCGATGTCTTTCCCACGCCGCCCTTCCCGGTGAAAAACAGGATCCGTGTGGCCTGTTCGAGAAATTCCGGCGGAGCCGTCATCAGCAGCACCCCCCGTTCCCACCCGACGGCGCCGTTGTAGCCGGCCCGCAGCAACCCGCCTGCACCACCGGCAGGCTCTTCGGCTCCTGATCTCCTTTTAAGATCCGGTTCGCCAGCGCCAGCACCGAGCGCGCCGGGCTCTCCTTCACGGCCTGCCCCGTCTCGACCGCGCGAGCCATATCCTCAACCGAAACACCCAGCTTGCGCGCCTTGTCGTAGTGGAACTTGAAGCAGGGCTCGCAATTCGACGCGATCGCCGCGCCGATCGCCACCAACTCGGCTACCGCCGCCGTGTACAGGCTCGGAGTCTCCTCCTCCTGCAGCCCTACCAGGCGCGCCAGTTCTTTCCGCGCCGGATACCTCCCGCGGCTGACAATGGCGTCATTCACCAGCAGAAGCGGCAGGCACTCAACGCCATACTTGGCAAGCGCAGCCTTCACCGTCTCATTCGCGGCAAACGCCTGCGGCTCCTGCGACAGGTTGTGCCGCTCCACCCCGATGCCCTGCCCCGTCAACCAGTGGACATCCGCCGCAAACTGCACCAGCGCCGGATCCACCGTGGGACCGCACACCCCCGTCGAACAGCACATCGGCGGATCGTACACTTCAAGCTTGTTCTTCATACACTCCTCGGCCCATCGTCTCTCGTCGATATTAGATAACCGCCACCAGCGCCTTCAACCTTCGAAGCACCCGGAAGTTGATGCAGTATCCCACCCTCGGCCCATCCTCGCGCGCCCGGATCAGCCCCGCTTCCTTCAAAATCCGCAGATGTTCGGATACCGTCGACTGCGCCAGCGGCAGTTCCCCGACAATCTCACTACACACCCGCGCCTCCTTCCGCGAAAGTATCCGCAGAATTCGCACCCGCGCCGGATGCCCCACCGCCTTCGCCAGCACCGCCAGCTCCTCGTCCGCTTCCTCCCCTTCCACCGGACGAAGATCCACCTCCGCCTCGGCTCCCGCCTCCGGCCCCGGACAGCACACCGCCTCAACCGCAGTTTGTTTTTTCATTTCGTAAATCGTCGATTCCCGATTTAATACTAACGCCACCACCCCGCCCGGTCAACCCCTCGAAAAACACTACGCCAGCCCGCGGGCATGATGACCAGATCTACGGGAAGGCTCCTCGTCCAGGTGGCAATTGCGGCACATCCATGCCGCGCGACCGGCAGGCGCGCTAAACCGATGCCCCCTCCCGGAGCGTGTACATGCGCACACAAACGGCGACGCAAGTGGCTATAATGGCCATGCTTAAATGAATCGTAGGTGCCCGCTTTATGAGTGCAATACAGCCGAAAATCCTGGTATGGGCACGAGAGACCGCCGGGCTCTCCCGGGATGACGCTGCACACGCACTCCACCTCACCCCTGCACGAGGACGGAGTGGACCACAACGCCTCGAAGCGATGGAAGCCGGCGAAGAGGCGCCTTCGCGCGCGACCATTACGAGAATGGCAAAGCTCTACCGACGGCCGCTCTTGGTCTTCTACCTCGCTGAGCCCCCGCGACAGGGGAACCGGGGACAGGACTTCCGGACTCTGCCCAATGCGGAACGTTACAATCCGGAACTCGACGCGCTCGTGCGCGGCTTGAAGGCAAGACAGGGACTTATCAAGTCGATGCTCGAAGACGAAGAAGCGCAGCCATTGGGCTTCATCGGCAGTGCAAGCACGGACGCCCCGGCGCAAACCCTGGCGGAGCGGATGGCGGAACGGCTCCGTTTCAGCCTGACGCGATTCCGTGCGACTCAGACCAGCGCAGAGGCATTCGCGTACGTACGCGAGGTCATCGAGGAGAGCGGCGTGTACGTCCTGCTCTTGGGGAATCTGGGAAGCTTCCACACCAACATTCCCGTCGAAGTATTCCGGGGATTTGCTCTCGCAGACCCGATCGCGCCCATCATCGTCATCAACGACCAGGACGCGAAAACCGCGTGGTCGTTCACCGCGCTGCATGAGCTCGCCCACCTCTGGCTCGGGCAAACCGGGGTCAGCGGGACCGACGCCGAAAACCGCATCGAGCGGTACTGCAATGACGCCGCGGCGGAACTCCTCCTCCCAACAGGAGACCTCGTTCGGTTCAGGCCCGGCCCGCATCGGAACATCCAACAACTCGCGAAGGACATCGCGGAGTTCGCCGAAGCCCACCGCGTGAGCCGCACCATGGTCGCATACAAGCTGTATCGGACGGGAAACATCCCCAAGGCGACGTGGGCGCAACTCGACCGTCACTTCCGCCAGGAGTGGCGTGCGTTCAAACAACGCGAAGCAGAGAAGCACAAGAGTAACGTGGGTGGCCCGAACTACTACGTCGTCCGCCGGCACCGTGTCGGCAGCGCCCTCCTCGGCCTCGTCCGCCGGTCGCTCGATGAAGGCGCCATCACGTACACCAAGGCCGGCCGCGTCCTCGACGTCAAGCCCCGGAACGTCGAACCGCTGTTGAGAAGCGGAGGCGCGAACTAGCCGCGGTGCTGCACCTCTTCGACGCAAGCACACTCATCACCGCAAACAATCTGTACTACCCAGTGAACGATGTCCCGGAATTCTGGGATTGGTTCTGCCACCAGGCAAGACTCGGCATCATGAAAGTCCCCATCGAAATGATCGAAGAAATACTCGATGGCAACAAGGACGACCCACTCCTCGCGTGGACGAAAGACAACAAAGACGAGCTTCTCCTCCGAGAAGAAGCAGACCCGGTGCTAGTCAACAGAATCACAGTGGAAGGGTACGCGTCCGACCTCACGGACGTCGAGATCGACATGATCGGCAAAGATCCCTTCCTCATCGCCTACGCGCTCACAAGACCAGCAGAGCGGTGCGTCGTAACCGCGGAGGTCAGCGCGCCCAAAAAGCAGAGAGCGAACCGGAGAATCCTCGACGTGTGCAAACAGTTCGGAGTCGGCTGCCCCAGCCCCTTCGACGTTTACAAGTCCCTCGGCTTCAAAACAAACTGGAAGAAATAGATGGTGGACGTTCGGTCGGACCAATGTGGCGAGCACGGGGACTCCGCCTCATGACTTCGCGCAATAATCGCGCCCGTCCCTGGCCCGGAAAACCGATCCCGGCCCCACTCCCGCCCCGTAGTCTAAAATCAAAAGAGCTTAGTCACACACCGGGCGGTTAGCTCAGCCGGTTAGAGCGCCTGCCTTACAAGCAGGAGGTCCGCAGTTCAAGTCTGCGACCGCCCACCAGTTTTCAACGACTTAGCGCAGCCGGTCCTCGGCGATGCGGCTAACTCCAACAAAAATTCTGCGAGTTTTGGCCACCAATTGGCCACACGATCATATCAGGCCCTCCAATTGGTTCCGGTCTCCCTTCGGGAAGCGAACCGATTCGTAGCACAGTTCCACCGGCATCACGGGCCGGTGGCGGGGGCCAAGTTTTGCGTCGGTGTGGCGATCCTGGATGGCGAACTCGTGGGGGTGGCAATTGTGGGCCGGCCCGTGGCGCGGCACGCTGACGACGGGCTTACGGCGGAAATCACGCGGGTGTGCACGATTGGGCACCCCAACGCGGCCTCTATGCTATACGGGGCGTGCCGCCGCGCGGCCTTCGCGATGGGATACCGCCGCGTTGTCACCTATGTGATCTCGTCGGAAGACGGCACGAGCCTCCGGGCCGCTGGCTTTGTGTGCGCGGGAGCGAGTCGCGGCGGGAGTTGGTCGCGGCCGAGCCGCCAACGCAGAGACGCGCATCCCACCGGCCCCAAGCGGCGATGGGAAGTGACACGGGCAGAGCAGGGCGCGCCTGCGGAGCCGGTGGAAGCCCGGCAAAGTGTCCAGGGAGGAGGCACACAGCGATGACGCTCGGTGAGACGCTCGCCCTGGCCACGGGACACGCGGCGACACGCAAGGCCTCCTACCCGGTAGGGGTCCTGTGGTGCGCCAACAGCCGGGGCCTTGGCTGGACGTTTCCCGCTGCTGTGAAGCGGCAATTGAAGGTCGACACGGCTGGGCTCTCGGTGCTTCACCTGTTCGGTGGCCGGGCCGACTTCGGGACGCGGCTGGACATCGACCCCGTCGTTGTTCCGGACGTGATCGGGGACGCGTGGATTCCGCCCTTTGGCCGGGAGTCATTCGACGTGGTCATCCTTGATCCGCCTTACCTTCGCCTCTGCGGCGAGGAATTAAGCAGCCTCATGCGGACGGCGGCCTGGGTCGCGCGGAAACGAGTCGTCTGGTTTCACACGATCTGGGTGAGCAGCAGGCACGGGCTGAAGCCGGAGCGCGCGTGGCTCGTCCGCGTGGGGGACTCGTGCCAGGCGCGCGTGCTCCAGTATTTCCGGGTAACGCGCCGCGTCTCTGCCCCCACGCACTTCAAGCGTGGGCCGGCGATCAAATACAACCGCTGGCTCGCGCAGCCGGCGGCGCTTCCGCTCCTGGAGGCCGGTGGTGACTAGCCTCTGCTCCAACTGCGGCCACCCGCATCCGGGGCCTCGCGAGGACCCGATGTATTCGCCGATGCGGTGCATCGCGGACCTGCGCGAGGCCATTGGGCGGCTCTTCCGCGCGATCGGCGCGGAAAAGGCGCAATGCCGGGCTTGCGGGGCGGAGATCTGGTGGGTGCACCACGCCAGCGGGCGGAAGGCCCCGTACACGGCCTCCGGCCTGAACCATTTCATCGATTGTCCGGGTGCGGACGAATTTCGGAAGAAGAGGAGTTCCTCTAGTGGCTGAAACAATGACGTTTACGGGCGTCGAGGTGCGATACCTCGATGTCCGGCTCGATACGGACGGCTCTGGCTGCTACGCCAGGCTGCACGTGCGGGCGGACTACAGCGAGAAAATCGCGGAGGCGATGGACTGGGAAGCCATACCGACGTGTGTGGAGGCGGCACAACTGTCTGGCTCGGTCGCGGCGTCCCACCTGACGCTCACGCCGAAGGAAAAAGAGCTGCGCAAGCACGAGGTGCAGATGTCGATTTCAGGCGTGGACGCTTTCGAGGCGATCGCATTGCGGGGCGACGACGGACAGCTCGTCCGGCGCCAACTGCGCTTCCGCATCCGCACGGAGGACCCTGGCGCGCCGGCGCTGCTCGCGTCCTACCTCCAGCGGGTCGGCGGCGCGCTGGCGACGGCGAAGGTGAGCTATGTGGTCCAGGATCGCCTGTTCGCGGAGGCGGCCGCGGCCGAGGACGCGGGGGTGTAGGGGTGGATACGGTCGGCAAGAAAGAGACGCCGGAGGCCCGCGTGACGCGCGAGGTGAAGGCGTTCCTCCGCCGGCGCGGCTGGAGGGCCATCCGGATGCAGCGGATGGCTCTACCGGGCCAGTTCTCGAGCGGCGAGCCAGGCATTCCGGATTACCTCTTTCTGCGGTACGGGGAGCGTGGAGTAGCCGTCGCGCTCTGGATCGAGTTTAAGGCCCCCGGCCACAGGCTCGGACCGAAGCAGATCGAGTGGCGGGCGAGAGAGCGCGACCGCGGAGCGGAAGTGGCGGTCGTGGACGATCCGGCGTTCTTTATGGGGTGGTACGAGCGGCAGTTCTCGTGGCTGCACGACGGCCACGTGGTGGGGCAGATTGAGATGTTCGCGGGAGAGGATTCTGGTGCCTAGCCGATACCTGAGGGACGGGATACTGACCAGCCGCGCCGTGGACGCGCTGAGTTTCGGGGCCGAGGTGTTGTACCGGCGGCTGATGTCGGTTGTGGATGACTACGGCCGCTACTGGGCGGAGACGCCGGCTGTGGCGGCGGCCTGCTTCCCGCTGCGGTCTGCGCTGCCAGACCCCGAGGATCCGGCGTGCAAGACGGTTACCCCTGCCGAGATCAGGGGGTGGTTGGCCGAGCTCGAGCGGGAACTTATAGTCATCTACGAGGTAGACGGACGGAAGTATCTCGAAATAAAGAAGTTCGACCAGAGGGTGCAGGGTAAGTCAAAATTTCCACCGTGTTCCACGGTGAATCACCGTGATTCACCGCTTCGCGCGCGCGCCGACGACGACGACGACGAGGACGATATTCGAGGGCGAGTATCGACGACGACGACTCGCGCGCGCGAGGCTGGCCCGGTCCCCGTGTCGCCTCCGGCTCCCGCGGGAGAACTGCCGTCGTCGTCGTCGTCGCTGGCAAACTGGCCTAAGACCGTGCGGGCTGTGCGGGACCGGTGGGAGTTCGCCGACGAGGAGATCCTGCGG
The DNA here is from genome assembly GCA_027459465.1 of Bryobacterales bacterium. Lineage (GTDB taxonomy): Bacteria > Acidobacteriota > Terriglobia > Bryobacterales > Bryobacteraceae > JAJYKC01. The sequence continues at coordinate 38,321 of DAIDIH010000057.1, forward strand.
CGCATCGTCGATTGCGCCCTGAAGGCCGCTGCCACAGCCAACCGCGAGGTCACGGACGGCGACGTAGCGGCTGCGGTACGCCTGGGGTGGCGCGACAGCCACCGAGGGCCGGCGGCGCTCCTGCGGGCCGTCCCAGGCGCGCTGCGGGCCTACTGGGCGCGCGGCCGGGACTCTCCGCAAGCCGGGGACGCGCGGCATGCGGGCGAGGACCTGGTCGTCACTCGGGCCGATGGCTCCGTGGACTGGGAGGCCACCGAGGCCGCGATGGCGCGCGGCCATCCAGCGGAGGCGAGGGCACACGGGGACTGAGCGATGGGAGGGCGATGAGAGGGCAAGATGCGAGTGCAGAAATGGCAGGAGCGCAGGGCAGAGTACCTGCGGGCGAAGGGCGCGCGCGAGTGGGTCGTCACCGGCGCCGGCGGAGTGGTGCTACTCCGCGCTGTCGTGTACGAGGGAGAGAGGCATGAGGCGCAATCAGCGGAGCATCGAGTCACGGCGGCCGAAAGCCGCAGGGAGGGCCACGGAGGCCGGGGCAGTGTTGCCTGACGAGCTGCCGGTGGGGGATGCGCGTCGCGGGACGGAGGCGTTCCGCGTGCGGATCGGCCACGGGGAGTTCGACCCGGCGCGGTCAGCGGTTATCGACGAGATCCTGGCGCGGATCCGGGACGGCTTGCCTGTCGCGCGACAACGCGCGACGAAGCGCGACGGCTACGCCAGCCGGACGACGGCGGCCTGAGGCGGCCGCAGTGCGGCCGGCGCGATGCGCCAGAGCCGGCCTACGCGGATGGCGGGAATAGCGCCCGATCGCACCAGGCGCAGCACGGTGCGCTCGCAGACCCCGAGGTGCGCGGCGGCCTCCTTGACGCAGAGCAGCCGGTGCGTCTCGGTGGCTGTGGGGACTCTGATGGTACCCATAGTACTCTACGGTCATCATACGGAGATATCCGGGATAAGTCCACAGATTTGATCCATGATTGGGCATGCGCGGATGGTCGGACCGAGATCTCCAGCGGTGGCTCAAGCTGTGGCAGCGCAGGCTGCGCCTGCAGGATTGGGGCCTCGTGGCCCGGCGCGTCGCCACCGGCGAGATGGGGGGACGGGGAGAGTGCCGGCATGGGCTAAGCGTCCGCCAGGCCGTGATACGCATCGCGAGTGATCTCACCCCGGACGAGGCGGAGCATACTCTCATCCATGAGCTGCTGCACTGTCACTGGAGCCACTATGCGCCCACTGGGACAGACCGAGCGCTGCACGAGGCCGCCATCGAGAGCGTCGCATACGCCTTGCGAGGGCGGTAATGCCGCAGCGGTGCAAGGTGTGCGCCGCGCCCGACCGGGCCGCGATCGAATCCGCGATCGTCGCCGGCGAGAGCCTACGCGACATCGGGGCGCGACACGGACTGACTAAGGACTGCCTGCACCGACACGCGACCCGCTGCGTGCGCCAAGCGATCCAGGTGCGGGCCGAGCAGCGCTCGGCGCGGTTGGCCGACCGAATCCTCGACGAGATGGACGATCTGCACGCGGCGACCAGGTCGATCCTGACGGAGGCTACCCAGAGTAAAGACCTGCGGATGGCGCTGGCGGCGATCTCGGAGGCGCGGCGCAACGTGGCGCTGGCGGCGAGGATGGCCGGCACGCTCGATCCTGCCGACACTCAGCGGGGGTCGGGGCCGCTCGTCACGTGGGAGGAGTTCGTCGTGCTCTACCGCTCGGCGAGGAGCACCCAGGGATGACGGAGGCGCAGTGGGATCTCGTGCTGAGTGAGGTCCACACGCTGCGCGCTTGCGCCAAGCGCGTGGCGCGCAGGGTTCCGGCGCGCGTCTCCCTCGATTTCGACGAATTTTACGACGCCGGCCTCGCGGCGCTGATCTCCTGCGCTGAGCGGTACGATCCTGCGATCGGCGCGCCGTACGGGGCCTACGCACGCCGGCGCGTGCTGGGGGCGATGGTGAGTCTCCTGCGCTCGAGGTGGACGCGCGCGGACAGCCTGGATGTGCCGCCGGACGATGCGGTGATACAGGGGCTCATCGAAAGCTGCGGGCACCCCGAGACGGCGGCAGAGCGGCTCCCGGATCCAGGACCGTTACCGGACAAGATCGCGGAGCGCCGCATTGAGGCCGAGCGCGTGCAGCGGGCGATAGCGGGGTTGCCGGCGAGGCAGCGGTGGATCCTGCTCGCCTGGTCGGATGGAGCGACGCTGCAGGCCATCGGCGAGCGGCACGCCAAGTCCACGGCCTGGGCGCACGGGCAAGTGCGCCTGGCGCTCGAGGCGCTGCGCCGGCGGCTCGCGCCGGCGGATGAGGAGGGTCGGCGTGCCGCGTGATCCATTCGACCCCCAGCAGATCTACGAGCCGTTCCAGCACCACCCGACGTTCGCTCAGGAATGCTTGAGCATCGCCAACGAGGAGGGCCTGGTCGTGCCGATGGCGCTGCAGCCGGCGCAACTGAGGCTCGATGAGGCGATCCAGCGGCAGCGGCGGCGAGGGCAGCCGGTGCGCATCGTCTACCTCAAGGCGAGGCGCGTGATGGTGTCCTCCGGCACGGCGGCGCAGATCTTCCACGCCACTGCGTTTCGCAGCGGCCAGCACGCCGCAGTGGTCGCTCACGATGAGGATACGGCGCTCAATCTGCTCAACTTCTATCGCGGCTTCGAGCGGCACTACAAGCCGTTTCGTGGCGCGATCCGGCTCCCGGACCTGGTCAAGAGCCCGGAGGGTTTGATCGAGTGGGCGAATGGCTCGTGGATCCGGATCGGCACGGCGCGCAACATCCAGTTCGGGCGCAGCTTCAATCTGCGCCGCGTGCAGCTCGATGAGTTCGCGTTCTATCCGGACCCGGCCGCCCTCATGATGGCGGTGATGTCGGCGGTGCCGAAAGATCCCGACACGATGGTTGTGGTTCCGAGCACGGCCAACGGCGTCGGCAACGGTTTCCATACGTTGTGGCTGCGCGCCACGGATCCCCAGACCCGCAGCGAGTGGGAGCCGGTGTTCTTCGGGTGGTGGGAGCATCCGGCGAACCGCCTGGCGCTTCCATACGATGCGGCCCGATTCCAAGGCTCGCTCGACGCCGAAGAGCGGGAGATCATGGCGCGCTACCGCCTGTCGCTCGAGCAGCTCGCCTGGCGCCGGTGGGTGATCGACAACGACCTCGGCGGCGACGTGGCACGGTTCCGGCAGGAGCATCCGGCGTGCCCGGAGGAGGCATTCGTCGCCTCGGGCCGCATGCGCTTCGACTTGGCCGCGATCAACCGCCAGCCGGTCCAGCGGGACGCGGTCGTGGGCGGCATCGAGCGCATCGAGCAGGGCATCGGCTCGCAGATTGTGTTCACCCCGCGCGATCACGGGGAGATCAGCCTATGGCGTCAGCCCCAGGCTGGCCGCGAGTACGTCATCGGGGCCGACACGGCGGAGGGCCGCGATGCGAGCCTGGACGCCACGGCTTCGGACGCTGACTTCTCGGTCGCGCAGGTCTTCGACCGTGACACCGGCGAGCAGGTGGCGATCTTCCGCGCGCGGTGGAGGCCGTCGGCCTTCGGCGGCGCACTCAACTTGTTGGGGCGCTGGTACAACATGGCCGGCATTGTGCCGGAGGTCAACAGCGCCGGCATCGGCGTCGTAGACGAGTTGCTGCGCCTCGGCTATCCGCCGCAGCGAATCTATCATCGCCGGCGCGAGCCGGACCGCGATCCGTTCGAGCGGGCGGATCTGATCGGCTGGAAGACCACCACGGTCACCCGCGAGCAACTGCTGAGCAAGCTCGACACGGCGCTCCGGGAGGGTTCCATCGCCATCCACGACCCGGTCACGGCCAACGAGCTGATGAGCTTCGTGATCTGGCCGAACGGGAAGGCCCAGGCCTCGCGGGGTTCCCATGACGACACGGTGATTGCGCTGGGCCTCGCGGTCGTCGGAATCGAGCAGATGCCGCGTCTGCGAACAACCGTGAAACCCGTGCGGCGCGGAAACGATGGAAAGGATGGGCGCGGACGCCTCGTGAGGCTGCTGAGATGAGCGCGGCGATGGCAACGGCGGTGGCGCGTCTATGGACACCCCCACGAATGCGCCCGCCCGAAGTGTGTGCACCAGAGCCGGCGGCGGCCGAGAAGTGGCCGCACTCGCTCGTCATCGCCCTGAGCAGGCCGCGCTGCACGACCTGCCGCGGATCCGGCTACGCACGACTGCCGAAGGAGGGACTCCGGCAGCCATGCAAGTGCGTACTCCGGGCGGTCTTCCGCGAGTGCCGGCGCCAGTGGTGGCGGGGCAAGATGATGGCGTACAACCGCTGGCGCATGACGGCCGGCCGCGGCCGCAAAGGCGGGTGGAGCGTCCCGGCGCTCGAGTATGTCGCCGACTTCGAGCGGCTCGCGCGGTCGGTGCTCACCCGGCGCAAGTCTGCTTACGGGGACCTGTGGCCGCTGTTCGAGCTGCACTATCTGCGCGGATATGAATGGCGCGTGTGCTGCTGGCGTCTCAGAATTTCACGCGGAGATTTCTACCACGCCGCGTACGTCGCCGAAGAGATCGTCGGGCGTGCTTGCCGCGAACTGCTGCCGTATCCCCTGCATCCCATCTACCCGTACATGCACCCGAGGCACAAGTGATGAACGAAGACAGCACCGCGAAACAGAAGCAGTTGCAGATCAAGCTGCGTGAAGCCGAGATCAACCGGATCGGGAACCAGGTGTGGGCGGATTACCGCAACGGGCTGCTGGACTTCAGCCAGCTCCGTGGGCGCCTCGTCGGCTACTACCGGCGCTGGCGCTCGATGCCCGACCTCCCGGCGATCGGCGACGAGAAGAAGTCGAATTTCCAGGTGCCGCTGATCAAGTGGAACGTGGTCGAGCGGCTGGCGAAGGAGATCGATTCGATCACGGGCGATGAGGCGCAGGTGGTCGCCGTTCCGGTCGGCCCGGCGGACGTGGCGCGCGTGCGCAAGCTCAGCCGGTACATGTCGTGGCTGGTGCTCGACAGGATGAAGATCGTGCGGCCGCTGGTGAAGTTCGTGATCTGGAAGCTGCTGTTTGGCCGGGCAATCGCGTATTCGCCGTGGGTGCGCAAGGAGCGCAAGGTCAAGGGCAAGAGCGTGGTCGACTACGAAGCGCCGGGCTTCGAGCCGCTGTGGCTCGACGACGTTGTGCTGCCGGCGGAAGACGTCGAGACCATCCAAGACTTCAGCTTCGTGATCCGGCGGTACCGGACGACGCCCCAGGAACTGCTCGACGGCGAGAAGCAGGAGCGCTACTTCGGCATCGCCGACAATTTCCGGGAGATCGTGGGCGAATCGATCAACGGCCTGCAGCGGGAGTGGGAAGGCGACGAAATGAAGCTCACCGCGGACGAGGCCGAGGGCGTCATGTACCAGCGGCCGATCTCCGCCGGGGAGACGCTGATGATCGTCGAGTGGTACGGCAAGTGGCGCATGCTCAAGGAGGGCGAGACGGACGCGGATCCGCTCGACTTCGAGCGCCGCGAGATGGATCAGACGGACCTGGTCGTGCGGATGATCTGGGGAACCAGGCGCGTCATCAGCGTGCAGAAACTCGAGGACCTCTACCCATCCGGGACGAGACCATTCGTCGAGTCGTCCTTCTTAAGCGAGGGCCGCTACTGGGCGCCGGGGATCTGCGAGCTGATCTGCGACGCCGAGGACGAGCTTACCAAAAACCACAACCTGGCCACGGACGCGCAGCAGCGCAGCGTGAAGCCGATCCTTGCGATCCGCGCAATGGCCGACACGGACCCCGAGGATTACACCCAGGAGCCCGGCGTCCCGCTATTTTTCGATAATCCCTCGACCGACGTGAAGGAGATCCCGTCGACGATGAATATCGCCGCGGTGCAGTGGAAAGAGCAAAGCATGCTCACCTACGTCGAGCGCGTCATGGCGCAGAATGATATGACGCTCGGGCGCGCGCCGGACAGGCCGAACGCGCCGCGGACAGCCAGGCAGACGGTCGAGCTGCTCCAGCAGGGCAATGTAATCGCCAACCTCTACAACAAGCTTTTGTCTGAGGACATGGCCGAAATGCTGCGGCATTTCTGGTTACTGGACTACTATTTCGCGCCGAACAAGGTCTTCTTCCGAGTGACGGACCAGGATGCCGGCGGCCTCTTCCCGACCCAGGACGGCGGATCGTGGCTCGAGAATGAAGACCGCGACGGGCGATACGACTTCAGGCTGAAATTCGCCGATAGCGTGTGGTCGCGGGAAGCGGCGAAGGAGCGGACGCTCGCCCGCTACCAGATCGACATGCAGAACCCGCTGATCACCGGGAATCCGCGTGCATTGTGGGAGGTCACAAACGCCGTCCACGCGGCGCTGGGCGACCCGAATTTCTCCGATCTGGTCGCCAAGCCTCCGGAGCCGGACCTCCCGATCGATCCGGCGCGCGAGTGGGCGATGGCGCTCGAAGGCGAGGACATCCACGTCAACCCGCTCGACAACGACCAACTGCACCTGATCCGCCATCGGAAGGACCTGGTGGACGCCGAGCAGGACCCGGAGCGCGACGAAGACGCCTTCCGGAAGCTCACGGTCCACTACATGCAGCACATCGAGCAGCTCACCCAGAAGCAGATCGTGCAGGCGCTGGCCGAGCAGGCCACCGCGGCCATCCGGAAGCTGGGCGCGGCCGGAGGGCTGCCGCCGGCGGCCCTGCAGGCTTACCAGCAGTTCCCAGGCGTCGGGATGCCAGGCGGCAATCCCCAGGCCCAACCGGCGCAGCCATTTTCGCCGGTCCCGGAGGTAGTGCATGAGCAGTGATCCAGGCTGGAAGCTTCCGGTGTGGCTGGGGGCGATCGTCGATCGCCATCGGCGTGTGGTGGCGTTTCTTTGGATCGTGCACCTGACGAACGGCGGTCTGAGGCAGACGACCGTGGTGGGGAGCCTGAACTGATGCCCGAGCGGCCGCTCCAAGGGAAACTGACCATCGTCTCCCGGCGCCGCGAGGACGAGGAAGCCCGCGTGCGCGAGGGCATCGACAGCCTCTTCTGGGAGGCGATGCAGGCGCGGATCCGGCGCGCCATGGCCGAGGCCTCGCAGGTGCTCGAGTCGAGCACCGATAGCTGGCGGATCGCCAGAGCGCAAGGGGCGCACGAGGCGCTCGCGAAGGTGCTCCGGATGCCGGAAGGAATGAAACGCCGCTTGCCGGGCGGCGATTAAAGGACGGAGATATGCCGAAGTTCATTCAGGTTGGGGAAGCGGTTCTGAATCTCTCCTGCATCGCGTCGGTCCGGTTCGACGGGGACTCGACCTTCGTGTACATGCAGGGCGGCTACAACTACCAGTTCCGCGGGGAAGAGGCAGCCGGCGTCCGGCGCTACTTCCGCGCGACCGAGGAAGCACAGGCACAGGCAAATGGGTAAACAGCATCCAGGCTTCGAAGCGCTCGTCGCCAAGGGCGAGGGCCACCGCGGCGGCTCGAAGAGCCATCCGGGATTCGACAAGCTCGTCGCCAAGGGCGAGGGCCACGAGCCGATGATCAAGCCGAGCCACAAGGGGCTGCTGCACAGGAAGCTGGGCGTGCCGCAGGGCGAGAAGATCCCCGAGGCGAAGCTCGAACAGGCGCTCCACAGCAAGAGCGCATCGGAGCGGAAGGAAGCTAACTTCGCCAAGACCGCGGAGCGTTGGAAGAAATGAACACCTGGCTGCAATGGGCGCTCCTGACGGCGCAAAGCGCGCTGAACCTCTACCTGCTGACGGCGTCGCCGGCGCTGATCCCGCAGGTGAACAAGCTGCTCAACGACATTCAGGCGCTGCTCAACGCCATCTCGGCGCAGAACGCAACTCCCCCTCCGCCCCAGGCATGAACAAGGTGCTCGTCGGAAATACCGTCGAGTACACGACCAAGGCCGGGAACCCGGCGCCGGCGCTGATCGCCCGCGTGCGCTCGCAGACGCTCGGCGTATGCGACGTGCTGGCTTTCATCGGCGAGGAGCGGGAGGGCGCGGTCGCGACGCCGCGGCGGTTCCTCATGGTCGCCTACAGCCCAACCGCCGAGCCGAACACCTGGCGCTGGCCACGCGACGAATGAGCGCGATCTGCACCGACCGGCTGCGCTGCAGGCTCTGCGGCAAGATGCGGCACCGGTTCGACGTGGTGGGGGCGAGCGTCCGCGGCTACACCTGCCGGGAGTGCCTGGAATGGCATTTCCACGCCATGGACGTGCTCGGAGGAGCGCCTCCCCGCGGCTGCCAGGGCTGCGGGAAGACGCCGGAGCAACTGAAACGCTCTCCGGATGACTGCGATGTGAGGATGTACGTCGTCCCGAAGGACGGGGTCTACCAACTGCTGTGCCGCGACTGCGGCAGACAGTACACGCGGCAGCGAAGAGACCTCTACCAGGGCACGGCGTTCGGCGCAACTCTCTGACGATGCCAGACCCGAACGATTCTCTTTCTTCTCCCACCCCAGACGTCCAAGGCGACGCTCCCGCTCTCCCAACTACTCGTCCAGCCGGGAGCGTCACCGCGGACGAGGTAGCCGCGCGCCTCGCCGCGCTCGAAAAGGAACGGGACGAGGCGATCTCGAAGGCCCGCGAGCAGGAGGAAGCCGCGCGGTACTGGCACGAGCAGGCCAAGGCCGCGCCGCGAGCCCCGGCGGCCGCGCCGCCAGAGGAGCCCCAGGACGAGGACGTTCTGACGCTGGCGACGCAGGGCGGCAAAGCCTTCGAGGCCTGGCTGAAGAAGAAAGGGTTCGTGAGCCGGGAGGAAGCGGCAGCCCTGGCCAAGCGGGAGGCCGACAGCCGCATCGAGGAGGCGAAGCTGCTGACCCGGTACGAGGACCTTGCCGATCCGAAGAGCGAGTTCTTCAAGGCCACAAAAGAAATCTACGCATCGCTCGTGCGCGAAGGCGTCCCTCAGCTCACCGCGATGAAAATCGCCGCAAAGCAGGTGGACCTGGAGCGCAAGGCTCTGTCTGCGGCTTCCGACCGCGGGACAGAAGCCGAGCGGAACGCCCGGGCTGCGGCGCAAGGGAGCACCGGCAAGCGCGGCGCGGCGCCGAAAGAGCAGGACGAGGAGCTGACCGTCGAGCAGAAATGGATCGCGGATGCGATGGGCGTGAGCCACGAAGCCTACAAGAAGCGGGCCAAGGAGGGCGTGCGGTTCGGACGCGCGTAGGAAGATGGCGATGGATCACATTGCGGTTGGGCCGACGAACGAGGAACTGGATGAGCGCCAGGCGAAGGCGGCCAAGGAGGGCAAGCTGCCCCGCGTCCAGGTATTGCGGGACGGCACCGGGCCGAAGAAGCTGACGGCGCGCGACCCAGACAAGCAGATTCAGGAGCGGGAGGACTTCCGCTCGAAGGTCATCGACGAGGGCGCTTACGAGGACGTGATGCTCGCCCCCGACCCGATGCACGAGGTGGCGGCGCCGTACCTCGAACCGGGGATGGCGTACGGATTTTTGAGCAGCGCATGCGTAAAATCGCGGGGCATGCGCGGATACCAGGTGGTCAAGGATGCCCAGGGCAATCCGGTCACCATGGGGACCCTGACGCTGGGCAAAATCCCCCAGCGCATCAAGGACGCCCGCGAAAAGCACCAACGGGAAGAGTCCGAGTCTCAAGTCAAGTCGCTCGCGGTGGAGTACGAACAAAAAGTCTCCCAGGTGAAGCGGACGGCGCGCGATCTCGGCCTTGCGGTTGTCGACCCCGGCGAAGTCCAGGGCGACCCGCGGGGCGGACAGCGCCTGAACATCGGCTGATACCGTCCAGACACACAAGATTTCGGGCGCCCTCTGGGCTGCCCTAGGAGGCCCGCATGGCGGTGCAGAACGCTTTCGGCCTGCGGTGGCTCGGGATCACGCGCACTGGCGCGCCCGGCTACACGCGGCAATACGGGAAGGTGGCGACCGACGCCACCGCGATTTTCATGTCGGACGTCGTCATGAAGACGGCAGCCTCGGTGGCGGATCCCGCCGGCGGGAATCCGGCGCCGGGCTGCCAGAGCGCCAACCATGGCGTCGCCGGCACGGGCCTGTGGCTGGGGATCAGCCTCAACTACGGCGCGGCCAACCTGGCGACGATGCACTACGTCGTGGACCAGCCGGACGCGGTGTTCCTCACGCAAAGCGACAGCGCCACGGCGGAGACCACGGCGGCCATCGTCGGCGAGAACGCCAACCTCAATGTGAGCGCCCTGGGCAATGCCCTGACGCGGCAGAGCCAGATGACGCTGAACAGCGCCTCGATCACAGGGACGGCGGGGAAAGACGTGCGGATCCTCAGCCTCTGGGATAACCCGGTGCTCAACCCGGACAACGCGCCGTACCCGATTCTCGAAGTCCAGATCGTGCTGCATCAGTACGCCGGTCAGAGCGCGGGGGTCTAGCCCATGGCTTACCCCGGCGGACCCGTGGGTCCCGGCGCCGGAACCCGGCTCCGTGGACCGATCTACGTGCAGCCCTTCGCGGGCAAAAAGCTGGCCGATGTGGCGGTCGCCGACGAGTTCGGCGTCCCGCGTCAGGGCGCTTTTCTCAACGACAACTTTTATGCGCTGGGCACATATCCCGGCGCCTCCAACGGCACGCCGACCAATGTGCAGTGCCAGGCGCTGTGCGATCTCATCGCCCGGCGCGTGGCGCAGGGCGCGGTCGTCCAATCCAGCGCGCATCGCTTCTGCTTTCGCTCGTTCGTGCCCAGCGTGACGTACTCGGGCGCGTTCATCCCGGCCAGCGCGGGGACGTTCAACGGCGTCAACCTCGCGCTGACCGGCATTTTGGCGGCGAGCGAGACGGTTCCCATCGACATCGTCACGGGGAACGCGGCGCTGAGAAGCGCCCTGGCCGACCGCCTGGCGGCGCAGCTCGCCTTTGCGCTCGATGCGCAGGTGCTGGGGCTGTACCCCGGCTTCGTGACGAACGCGACACAGGGGGCGAACGCAACGCCCCTGACCGACGCGGTAATCAAGGCCGCAGCGGCTGAGATCGGGCAAACGGGCGAGCCCATTATCCTCTGCGTCCACCAGCGGCAGTTCCTGGCCAACAGCCTCGACACGACCGGGATGGCGACCTCGAACATGCTGGCCGAGGACAGCCCGTGGATCGACGTCACGTCCGCGCCGGAGATCCTGGCGGGAGGGGGCACGCCCACGGCGCAGCCGCTGAGCCTGGTTATCGCGCCCTGCCAGGGCGTTCCGACAAGCGGCTCGGCGCCGATGACGACGCACAACCTCATGTTCACGCCGAGCGCCATCGGCGTGGCCAGCGGACAGATGGTGGACGTGAACCAGGTGCTGGCGGCCGGCGTGGCGAACGCCCAGGCCTCGGCCTCGTTCCAGAATCTCGCCGTCAGCGTTTTCGTGAACAATTCCGGAGCGGGGAATCAAACCGTGTACGCCGCGGCCCTGTTCGGTGTCGCGGTGCTCAACGCCGCGCGTGGCGTACAGGTCATCAGCTAGGAGACAACGATGTTAATCCGCAGTAGCTTACCGGATCTTTATTTGCAGAGCGCGCTGCCTGCGATCGACGAAGTCGTGATGACGAAGTACGCGCAGTACCCGGAGCAGTTCTCCCGGGTGTTCCGCGTGCTGAAGTCCAACCGCTCGATCGAGCAGACGACCGAAGTCACCGGCTTCGGCGACTTCGCGCAGGTCCCGGAAAACGACTCGACGATCTACGATCAGCCGTTGCCCGGGTTCAATCGGACCTACGTCCATGCGCAGTACAGCCTGGGCTTCAAGGTCTCGAAGGTCGCCTTCGACGACGACCAGTTCGAAGTGGTGAGGAAACTCGCCGGCGAGCTGGGCCGGTCGGCGAAGGAGACGCGGGAGATCATTCCCGCGAACATCTTCAACCAGGGGCGGAACGTGCTCTATCCGGGGCCGGACGGCGTCCCGCTGTTCTCGACGGCGCACCCGCTGATCGGCGGGGGGACGCAGACGAACATGCTCAGCTATTCGAGCGATCCGGACGTGACGAGCCTCCAGCTTGCGTTGACGGATATGCGCACCACGGTCGACCACCGGGGCAAGAAACTGCGCATCCCGCCCAAGACGCTGATCGTTCCGCCGAAGTTCGAATTCGTGGCGAGCGAGCTGCTGGCCGGCGCCGACTGGCGGCCGGACACCGCGGACCGCACGATCAACGCGTTCCGCGAGCGCAACGGGATGCCCAGCTTCCAGGACCGCATGGTCTGGGAATACCTGACCACGACCGACTGCTTTATCGAAGCGGCGGTCGAGGACACGGAACTGCGGTTCTACAACCGCGAGCCCTTCAACACGGTCCACGACATCGACTTCGACAGCCGCGCCATCAAGACGGCGGGATGGATGCGCTTCAGCGTGGGCTGGAACAGCTTTTACGGCATCTACTGCATTCCGGGGCTCTGAGGAGACACGGACATGGCGGCAACGAACAAGGCGCGCCGCCAACTGCTGGCGAGCGCAGTGCGGTCGGCGACCACCGTCGCCGGACCGTTCACGGACGACTTCGGGCGCTTTCTGCGCCTGTACCTGAACGTGACGGCGGCCAGCGGCACCGGCGGCCTCACCGTGCAGCTCCGCGGCTACGACCCCGTGAGCGGCGTGGCGATGCCTCTCAACAGCGGCGGCACGGCGATCACGGCGGCTGGCGCGTACGTTTTCGAGTTCGGCCTGGCGGAGGCGGCGGCGAGCGGGGCCGTCCATGACGCCGTGGCGAGGCCGCTGCCCTGCGTCTACGACGTGCAGGTGACGCACGGGGACGGCTCGAACTACACGTACTCGCTGGGGGCGGAGGCTTTCCAGTGATCCGCGCCGCGGCGATCGCGGCGCTTATCGCGGCACTGGGCGCCGCGCAGGCCTTGACGCCCGGCAGCGGGCAGGCGCCAAGCGCCTCCACGCAGGTGCTTTCCTTTGCGGGCCGTACCGGGGCGGTGGCTCCGATGGCGAGCGACTACAGCTTCTCGATGCTTGCGGGTACGGCGGCGTCGAACCAGCTTCCGCCGCTCAGCGCGATGATCGGCCTCGTCAACCTCAGCCAGATCAATTCGAGCGGGTTCACAGCGGGGAGCGTGATCGGCTGGAATGGCTCGGCTTTCGTGCCGATGACCCTGAGCCAGATCGGCGGTCAACTCTACTTGACCCAGATCGCCAGCGGAGGCGCGGCGGCGGGGAACGTGCTCACCTTCGGCACGTCGTCGTGGGGACCCGGCTCGGGCCTCAGTGGCGGCAGCGGGGGCGCCGTGGCCAGCGTGTTCGGGCGCACGGGCAGCGTGATCGCGCAGACGGGCGACTACAGCTACAGCCAGATCTCCGGGACGCCCGTGTTTGTGGACCAGATCACCCCCTCTGGCACAATCAACGGCACCAACAACGTCTTCACAATTCCGGGCGTTCCTGCAGCCGGCAGCCTCTACCTGTGGCGCAACGGGATGCTCATGAAGCAAGGTCCCCCTCCCGGCGACTACACGCTCAGCGGGACCACGATCCAGTTCAACAGCGGCTCGATTCCGCAGACGGGAGACACCCTGCTGGCCAGCTACCGGCAGTGAGGCGCGGATATGGGCTACATGACCTGGGGACAACTTCGGATGCAGGTGCAGCAGACGCTGCCGGGCCTGACGCTCGACAAGTGCGACGAGTACCTGAACACGACCTACGCCCGCGTGCTCGACCACCGGAAATGGCTGGGACTCGAGGAAACGGCTTACGTCGAGACCGCAGCGCCGTATCAGTCCACGACCGACACCGTGACGCTGACCCAGGGCTCGAACGCCGTGACGGGAGTTGGGACCAGTTGGACGAGCGCGCTGACCGGCTTGAAATTCCAGACCCAGCAGACGGGCGCGATTTACACGTTCACGGTGCTGACGGCGACGACGGCGACGCTTGATCGCCCCTACGAGGGAACGGGCGGCTCCGGACTCGCTTACTGGCTGCTGACGCTCCGGTATCCGCTGCCTACGGACTGCAAGCGCGTGATCGACGTGCTGAGCGCCGACGACGGCTATCCGCTGGCCGACCTGAGCACGCGGAGCCTCGACGGCGCGGTCGGATGGCGGGACGTGGTGGGAATGCCGGCGGTTTACAACGTGCGGCCGAGCCCGGAAGCCCTCGACGGGGGCACCACGTGGCAGATCGAGTTCTACCCGATCGCGCAGTACGCCAAGGGTTACCTCGTGCGCTACGAGCGCAGCACGAGCGCTTTCAACGGAACGAACACGGCGTCTTCGCCGCTGCCGTTCGTTTCAGATCAAGTCCTGCTGAGCGGAGCGCGGGCGAAGGCGTACGCGGACGCCGGACGCCGCGGGGAGTACAACAGCCAGATCGCGTTCCAGGAAAGGCTGTTCGCCGACGAGCTGAACACGATGGCGAAGGCCGACCGCCGGAAGGGCAACACGCGGCCCTTCCGCGTGCCGGACCGCTTCACGCGGCACCGGCTCGAGCGGATGCTGCGATCGGCGTTCCCGAGGATTCTGGGGTGACGCCGTGCAGCTATCCGACATGGCGTCGCGGGTGCTGGCGCGGCTCGATCAGCCCTCGACTGGCAGCTACTACACCCACGGCGAAACCGTCAGCGCTCTGAACGAGGCGCAGCGGTTTTTCTGCTTTCTCACTCTCGGCTACCAGAAGACGCTCACGGCGGCGATCCAGATGCTGGCCGGGAACCCAACGGTCCGGATGTTGACGATCTTCGGAGACTGGCTCGTTCCGCTCCGGGTGAACATTCACGGCGGCGCGCAGCTTCGTCCGGTGCGCCTGGCGGACCTCGACAGCCTGGATGCGGACTGGCAGAACGTGGCGGCGACCACATCGAGCCCGGTGGCGCGCTACGCGGCGCTCGGCTTCGATCTGCTGGCGCTTTATCCGCAGCCGCAGACGGCGGCGGTGAACTTCGATTTCACCTACGCGGCGTCGCCTCCCCCGATGGCCGCGGACACGGACGTTCCTGTGGTTCCGGGCGAGCACCACGCCGACTTGGTCGATTACGCAACGTACCGGCTGCGCTACCGGGAGGGCGGCGCGGAATTCGAGAAAGGGCTGCCCTACTTCCGGCGATTCCTGGATGGGGCGGCCAAGTACGGGCGCTACATACGCCAGCGCAACCTGGCGGCCCGTTACGACAAGCTGCCCTTCGAAATCGAGCGCGCGGACCTTTCGGCGCTGCTGGACCTGGATAAACGGCTGGTGCCGGTAAGGAGATCACCCAATGGCGAATGACCTTGGATATACGCCCGGAAGCGGGGCTTTAGTGAGCACGATTCAGGCATCGAGCGACGCCTCGCACGTGCAGCTTGTCGCCCTGAGCGCGATCGAGGCGACGGGAGACCGCTCGCCGATCCCAGCAGACCCGAACAACGGCCTGGGCGTCGAGATCCTGGCGATCTCGCCGACGCTGAGCCTTCCTATCACGAACTACGCCGGAGGGCGGCTGACGGTGGACGCGAGCCAGACGAACCTGAGCGTCCAGAACGTCACCGGCGGCAGCCTGACGGTCGGGGCTCCCGTGGGGACGCCCGTGGCCGTGCGCATCAGCAATGGCTCGGCCTTCGTCGACACGATCCCGGTGTCGATCGGCGGGACGGTGACGGTCGCGGGCACGGTGAATGTCGGGAACACGCCCAGCGTGGCGCAGAGCGGCACGTGGAATATCGGCACGGTCACTTCCATCACGAACACGGTGACGGTGGCCGGCAGCGTGAGCGTGACGGGGACCGCCACGGTGGCCGGTACGGTGACCGCGAACCAGGGAACGCCCGCGGCGGTGGCGAACGCGTGGCCGGCGAAAGTGACGGACGGCACGAACACCGTCGGCACGACGCTGACCGGCGGAAAATACGGGCTGAACGTCCAAGTGATCGGGCAGACGGGCGGCGGCTACAGCCAGCAGGACCTGACGGCGTTCACGGTGGGCACCACGCCGGTCGAAGTGATCGGCGGCATCTACGATGACTCGATCGCCACGGCGCCCAGCGCCGGGCAGGTGACGGTGCTTCGGCTGACGCTGGCCCGCGGGCTGCACGTCAATCTGAGGGACTCGAGCGGAAACGAGCTGGGAGGCTCCGCAGACCCGCTGTACGTGCAGGCGGTGGGGACCAACTTCCCGCATAACCTCGTGCAAGTGGGCGGCACTGCGGTAGTGACCGCGGCGGCGGGCGTCCAGAAAGTCGGGATATCGGATGCGGGAGGAAACGCCTTCAGCCAGGTGAACCCCCTGCAGACGCAGAACGCCCCGAGCGGCCAGACCGGCGGGGCGACGCAGACCATCTTCCGGTCGAGCGTGAACCTGACGGCGCTGTCGAGCGGCAACGTGCTGCACACGCCGGTGGGAGGGCAGCGGTTCTTCCTTGAGGCGCTGGTGATCGTCGTGGCTGGCACCGGCGCGGGCAGCTACCAGATCACGGTATACGACAACACGAATTCCGCCTCCACAATCCTGTGGCAGGGCGTCGCGCCCGCGGGCGTTTACACGCTCACTCCGGCGCGGCCGATCGCCTCGGCTGCCGCCAACAATGTCCTCCGCGTAGACATCACGGGCAGCGGAACGGTCAACTGCTGGATCACGGCGATCGGATACGACGCGTAAGGGCGACCGATGCCGATCCTGCTATTCCCGCAGGGGGCCGCGGCGCTTGGGCTCGATATCGCCGCGGTCGCCTCCGACATCCTGCCGGCGCTGGGCGCGGCGAACTTCGCCGATCTGGACTGGTGCACCGAGACGGAGCTGCTCGACTACGCAGACGAAGCGGCGCGCCGGCTGGCGTCGAAGGTCTCGGTGTGGGTGAACCGGTACGGGCTGCAGACGGTGAACCCTGGCACGCAGCCCGCTCCGGCGCCCTCGGACATGATCGACGCGATTCACGTGAGCTGGAACGGCGCGTCGCTGAGGCCGGCGTCCGCGCTCGATCTCGAAAGCTATGACTCCGGGTGGCAGTCCACCACGGGAACCCCGGCGCGGTTCTCGATCGACGCCGGCGCCGGGCAGATTTTCCTGTACCCGGCGGTGACGGTGAGCGGAACGCTCGCGACGATCTATCACCAACTGCAACCGCAGATCGCAGTGGGGGCGAGCGTGGTGAACGCGCCGACGGTGTTCTGGGACTTCTTCGGCCTGGCGATGCTCGCCGGGGCGCGCGGCAAGGAAAGCGAGCAGGCGATGCCCGAGATGGCGGCGCACTTCGAACAGCGGATGACGCTGTTTGAGCAGATCGCCCAGCAATACTGGGGGGCCGCGCAGTAATGGCATACAAGCAAAGCAAGCTCCAGGTGCTGAGCGGCAGTCTGAATCTGCTGACGCCGCCGGACAAAATCGCGGCGACAGATGCGCAGCAGCTCGAGAATTTCCGGCTCGACCAGGCCGGAGCGCTGGTGGGGCGCGCGCCGGTGTATTCGCTGGGCTCGTTCGGCAGCGGAGGAGACATCCAGAAGATCGCGGCGGTAAAGCCGGATCAGGTTTACGTCGGCCTCGGGAACTCGCTCTACCGCTATCCGAGCGGGTCGCTGGTGACTAGCGGCATGAGCGGAAGGCCCTTCGGGTTTGCCGCGATGAACGGCTTCGCGTGGATCATGGACCAGAACGTCCAGGGCCGCGACGACGGAACCACGTTCACGAGCAGCGTGCCCGCGCCTCCGACGTCGGCGCCCGTCTTGAATTCGATTCCCTACACGGAGCCGAACCCGCTTGGGCTGCAGGGCACGTACCAGTATTACGTCACGTTTGTGACGGCGCTTGGCGAAACGAACCCGAGCCCCGCAAGCGCCGAGATGACGTTCGCGACGCCAACGTATCCCGACCTGATCGACATCGCGATCAGCCCGGATCCGACCGTCATTGCGCGGAACATCTACCGCATCGGCGGGGTTCTGGGGCAGCCGTACCTGGTCGGGACGCTCAACGACAATTCGACCGCTTCTTTCCTCGACACGATGAGCGACGTGGAGGCCGCGGCGCAGGGAGTGGCGCTGGCCTTCGACCACGATCCGCCGCCGGCCGCGCAGGGCCTCGCGGGGCCATATTTCGGTCGCCTCCTCGCCTTCAACACGGCGGCGAACCCGAACCGCCTGTGGTGGACGAAGCCGGGGCAGCCGGAATACTGGCCGGGGGCGAGCTACGCGGCCGGCAACTGGGTCGACGTGGGAGACAGCGGCGAAGCAATCCTGGCGGTCACCTGCCATGCGCGCTTCGCGATCATCTACAAGGAGCGCAGCATCTGGCGGCTGATCGGAGATCCGGACACCGGATTCCTGGAGATCGCCAACCCGAAGATCGGCATTTTCGGGCCGAACGCGGTGACGAACGCCGGCGCTGTGGATTACTTCGCCGGCACCAGCGGCGGCTATCGGGGCATCTATTCGACCGCCGACGGCGTCAACTGCACGAAGCTGACAGCGAAGGTGGATCCGATCTTCCAGGCCGGTCAGGAATGGCCGGCGCCAGGCGGATTCCGCGTGCCGGTGCAGCCGCTCGATTACGGCTACCTCGGACAGTGCGCGATCGAGTTCGTCGGCAGCCAGGTGTTCTTCAGCTACCGCGAAACGCAGACCACCGCGCCTACAACTTCGAACACGTGCACGCTGGTGCTGAACATCGACACGGGCGACATCGGGACGCTGCGTGTCCAGAACCTGCTGGGCAGCTACCAGGGCGGATTCACGGCGCTCTACTACAGCGGCGATCAGCTTTGGGGCGGCACGGGGAACTGGATGGCGCGCATCGACGGCGAACTGGCGCTCCTGCCCTCGAACGCGCCGGACATGGCCGGAGAGCAGATCTCGTACATATTCCAGAGCCGGGCCGAGGACGCGGGTTACCCCGACAACCAGAAGGTCTTCCTCGACCTGGCGCTCGACTTCACGTACCCGTTCGGCGTAGCCCAGGTTTACGCGGTGACGGACAACGGGACGGCGAAAACGCAAGTGGCGGCGCTGACCGCAACGGGAGGCCTGCGCCAGAAGATCACGATTTCGCTGGAGGAGCTGCGGGCGACCAACCTGTCGATCCGCATCGAGGCGCAGGGCGGCAACGGGCTTCAGATCCACGCGATTTACCTGTACTACTACGTGGACGCGAGGCTGGCGGACAACGTGATTACGGTGCCATTCCAGCTCGCGCCGGGCGGCCAGGTGGTTCAGGTGAAAGAGCTGCAGGTGGACGCGGACACGACCAACGGGCCGATGACGGTGAATTGGCTGAGCGACTTGCCGGGGAACGAGTTGACGCTGCGCGTATCGCCGCAGGTTCCGGCCTCGACCGGGCGACGGCCGTACCAGCTTCCGATCTCGCTGGTCGAAGGAAGGCTGTTCCAGTTTGCCGCGGCGGCGGTGCAGGGCGCGTTCCGGCTCTACGGGGCGCGGGCGCTGATCCGCGTGATCGGCACTTACATCGAGGGGTACGAGGCCGCAGCGGGGTTCGTCTGGGACTCGATGGATGAGGATTTCTCGACGGGCATCACGCACATCCCGCGCGGGTATGCGATCAGTTTGTACGCGAATCCCATCAAGCAGGCGCGGGAGATCGCGCTGCAGATGGAGAGCACGGGGCCCGTGACGGTGACGCTGTGGAGCGACTTGCCGGGCGACCAGATCGCGGCGCGGGCCAGTTTCACGGTGAACACCGGCGCTCCGGAGACGACGGTTTACGGGCGGCGCGAGGTGCGCCTGCCGCTGCCGGCGGGGCTGAACCACGAGATCGAGGGCCGCGTCTTCCGGCTGCAGATCGCGGGGAACTATCAGTTCAAGTTGTACCAGGCGGCAATCGAGATCCTACCGATCGGCGTGTATGTCGAGGCGTACGAGGCCGCGGGAGGGGCCGTTTACGATTCCCGCGAGATCGACCTGGGGACGCCGAAGCCGAAAGAGGCGCGCGAAATCGAGTTCGATATCGACACCGCGGGCGTGACGGCGACGCTGCTCACCGATCTTCCGAGCGGCGTGATGACCGTGGCGTGGACGGCGACGGTGGCGACGAGCGGCCGCGAGAAGATCATGCTCGCGCTGCCGCTGCTCGAGGGGCGCATGTTCCGGCTGATCCTGACGAGTTCGAACTCGTTCAAGCTCTACGGAGCGCGGATCTTCGCGCGCGTGTTCGGGCAGTACCTCACCGGCGGGGAGGGGACGAGCGGCGCTTTCTGGGACACCACGGAGCTTGATCTCGGCACGCAGGCGGTGAAGCAGATCCGCGAGATCGAACTGGATACCTGGGCGTACGGGACGGCGACGGTGACCGTGTATACGGACCTGCCGGGGAACGCGATGGCGGTGCGGCAGACGTTCACCTACGGGCCGAATCCCACGCGGCGCCAGGTGCGCATCCCGCTGCAGCAGGGCGCCGTGCCCGAGAATTACCTGTTCGGGCGCCTGATCCGCGTGACCATCCAGAGCAACCAGAGCGTGAAGCTGTTCGGCGCGAGAATTCACACGCGCCCCGCAGGCGTCTACATCGAGGGTTACGAGTCGGTGGCCGGCGCGGTGTGGGATTCGACTGCGATCGACCTGGGCTCGAACGCGGTGAAGCAGATCGACGAGATCCGCGTGGAACGGGACACGGACGGCCCGGCGTCGCTGGCGCTGTGGACCGATTTGCCGGGCGAAGCCTACGCGCTGCGCTATACGGGCGCGATCGCCGTGAAGGCCGTGCCGAGGGCCTGGGCGACGATTCCGGTTCCGGCAGGAATCGAGGCGCGGTCGCTCCGGCTGATCGCGTCGGGGAGTTCCGGACTGCGGCTGTACCGGATCCAGATCCGCGCGCGCCAAGTGGGGCGCTACATCGCGGCGCAGTCGCCGGGCGACTCGACCGACGCTCTCGTGACGAGCGAGTTCGATTTCGGCTCCGAGCGGGTGAAGCCGTTCAAGAAAATCTGGGTCGATATCGAGACGGACGGCACGGGCAGCGTCACCTTGCAGTTGTTCACCGACCAGAGCGGCGAGATGGCGCAGGCGTACCAGACGACGCTCTCGACGGGCGGCGTCCGCAAGACCTTCAAGCTGTATCTGCCGTTGAACACCCGCGGGCGGCTGCTGCGCATCCAACTGGGAGGGCCGACGGCGGCGATTCTGTACCGGATCCGGGTTTGGACAAGGCCGCTGAACCAGGCCGGGGCGCAGTGGGGCTGGCACGATTACCCGGTGGAGCAAAGCTCCGTGCTGCCGGAGTGGACGGACGTGGCGCTCGATCGCACGCCGGAGGCCTTCGAGTGGGCGCCGCTGCCGGTGGAACCGACGCCTCCGGAGTGGGCATGGATGCCCTTCCCGGTATCCCCGACGCCGGCGCAGTGGCAATGGGCGAAGGTGCTGAGCGTCGCCGAGACGAGCGATTCCTGGACGTGGGTCGCCATTCCCGGATCGGAAGATCCGGCGGTGGCGAGCGAGTGAGGCGCGATGCCATCGACGAACGCCCACACATGGCTTGAGCTGCCCCCGAACAAGAACGTGGACCCCGCGTTTCTGCGCCAGGTGAACGATTCGATGCGGGAGATTGCGCGCCAGCTCGATTCGATCGGCGGGGCATCGTCGTCTGCGGCGCCAGCGGCGGGAGGGTCGACGCCGGCGCAAGCGATCACCGGGGGAGAAGCCGTGCTGAGCGTGGGGGGAACGCTGGCGATTCAGTCGAACGCGGCGCCTCTGCTGACCGTCCCGGCGATCACGCCGGTTTCGATTACGGCGCTGGTGAAGCAGGCGCCGCAGGGAGGCAGCGTTCAGGTGCAGCTCAACGTTGCGGGGCAGAAGTACCTGACGGTCACGGTGGCGCAAGGGCAGACGAGCGGGAGCGCCACAGGCTCGAGCTTCGCCGCGATTGCCGCCGGCAGCCTCCTGACGATGGATATCGTTGCGGTGGGAACGACGTTTCCGGGCTCGGACCTGAGCCTGATCGTGGGGTTCTAGCCCGTGGCGTCGATCAGCAAGTTCCAGCCGGACCGATGCCTGTATATTCGCGGGTTCGACGGTTTCGGGGCGAGCGCGGCGCTGTGGGGCGCGAGCCCTTCCGGCTTCACGGTCAGCGGGATCTTCCGCGCGGCCGACGACTTCGCGGTGCTGGTGATTTACGACGCCGACGATTTCTTCGAGCACCCGGTGAACCGGTATTTGCCGGATTTCGACCTGACCGGGCTGGTGCTCGAATTCGACGTGACCTACACGGGGCTGCAGCCGCTCGACTCGGATAAGTACCCGACCATCGACTGGCCGTATCTGGACGTGATCACGGAGGCTGGGGCGAGCGTGCAGGTCCCCCTATTTGCCCACGCCACGCAGGCCGGGGGCACGTACGCGCAGGCGAGCGCGACGGTGACGGTGAGCGCCGCGCCCGCGGTGGCCTACGATCGCGTGACGATCTGGTACGAGAACAACGCCGCGGATTTCATCGCGTCTGGGGGCGAGACCGCGGCCACGGTGGCGGCGAACCTGGCCGCTCAGATCTCGGCGTGGACCGACCTTGAGGCAACCGCGACGGGGCCGACGATCCTCATCAGAGCCCGGAAGGCCGGCGTGGACGGGAACCTGATCACCCTCTACACGCAGTCGAAGACTTCGACGCTCACGCTTAGCCCCGCTGTCGTGCCGCTGGCGGGAGGGTCGAGCGATGCGGTTTGGCATATCAAACTCGACTTCTCCGCGTTGGGAATACCAAACATTCGCCAGGCGTGGATGACGTTCGCGCCGCCGCTCACTTCGGGACCGTTCACGGCTCTGGAGTGGCAGGCCGTTTTCACGGGGTGGGGAATCACGGCCGATCCGAATAATTTAGGAACTTTCCGCGTGGCGGCGCCGGGCAGCGTGCGCGTGGAGGAGACCGATTCGTGGTGCAAGCTGAGCGGCTCCGGATGGTCGAGCACGTCGGCGGGAGGGTTCTACTCGAAGGGATTCGCCGCGCTCACGGCGCACCCCGGCGACTCGGCGACGGTGAGCTACTGGTGCCAGAGCGTGCACGATCTGTACCTGGGCACGGCGCTGTGGACGAGCTACGGCCAGGTTTCGGTGTCGATTGACGGTGGGAGTCCGGTGACGGTCGACACGTACCTCAACGCGAGCGAGCCGGTGGTGACGCGGCGGCTGGTGGCGGCGGGGATTTCGCCGGGGCAGCACACGGTGACGATTACGCTGCTGGGGACCTCGACGGGAGGGGGAACGAATTTCTACTTCGACTTCCTGGAGGCGGCCGTGGTGGGCGATCCACCGGCGTGGGCGACGCCGGATGCGGGAAGATCGGCCGCCCTCGACTATGATACCGACTCCACCTACAAACTGAGCCCTCAGCGGCTGATGGCGACCTTCGATCAACTGGGACTCGCCGGGCCGATGAACCTGTACGGCGGTGTGTTCTGGGCGCTGCAGCGGAAGGCCTCGGGGGGCGTCCTCCCGCAGGTGACGCTCGACTTTGGCCAGCGGACGTACTCGAGCGGGACGGGCGTCGGGGACGGCGATCAGGTGTTCATCGAGGTGGGCACGTCGCTCTACGGCAAGACCATCTTCCCGGCTGACACAGCGGACTCGATCGCGTCGCATTTCGCCTACTTTCTGAACGAGGCGAGCGTGGGCGTGTGGGCGTCGGCGAGCGGGAGCGTACTGACGGTGGGGTGCCGCGCGGCGGGGTCCGCGTTTTCGTTCGCGTTCGCGGCATACGTGAACCATCCGACCTCGCCGCTGAATTACACGGGCGGCCTGACGGGGGGCGTTCAACCGAACTGGATGTACGACCCATCGCAGACGCCGGCCCTGGCGCGAGGCTTCCGGGACTGGCTGGCGGACCTTTGCGGGGAGGCGAAGTCGCGCGGCTACGAGCTGGTGGTGAGCTTCTCGATGGAGTTCGTCTACCCGCCAGACGACCCGGCGAACGGGCAAGTGTGGGCGCAGCGGTTTCCAGACGGGACGCCGGTGACGACGGCGACGGGGTTCTCGACGCTGGTTTCGACGCAGTGCTCGTTTACTACGGAGGTGCGCCTGGCGCACCAGGCAATCTTCGCCGCGGTGGCGGCCATCCAGGCGGCAGCCGGGCTCACGCCGGCTGTCCAGTTCGGGGAGTTTTCCTGGTGGTACTTCGCCAACTCCTATGGGATGGCGTTCTACGACGCCGAGACGGCGGCTGCGGCGATCGTGAGCATCGGAAGGCCCCTGCATGTATTCTCCACGCCGAACGACGACCCGAGCGCGTGGCCCCTCGACTCGGCTTTCCTCGCCGGCCGGCTGGCGGGCTACGTGATCGAGCTGGCCGCGTATCTGCGCAGCTTGTACCCGACGATTCAGATCGAGTGGCTGCTGCCCTACGACGTGAACTACCCGGAGCCGGTGGGGCTCTACAGCCTGGGCGGCAGGCTCATCCACTACGTGAACATCCCGTCGTGGCTGATCGCCCCGGCTTCGTCGCCCTTCACGCTCGTGAAGATGGAGGCGCTGGATTTCGGCTCGGCCGACCGCAACATGACGCTCGCGCTGGCGGCGATGCAGTTTCCGTTCGGCCAGGGATGGCCTGCCTCGAAACTGCGGTACCTGTGCCCGGTGTTCAACGGCGGCTGCCCCTACCGGCGCGAGCGGTGGCTAGCGTTTTCAGTGGGTTACCAAGTGGTGCTCGATTGGGCGAAGGACCACTTGGAGTTATTCGGGTGGGACGTGAACGGAAAGGACCTGGACATGGCGCAGCTTTTGTAAGGGCGCCCGGCCCGCTGCGATTCCCGGATGTGCGGACTGCCGGAGCAATCGAGGTGCGTGAGCCGTTCCCCGCCGAGGCGTGGCCTCGGGTGTGGGCGTGGTCCGAGGGCCTTCGCAACCGGCTGTACGACGACTTTGCGCCGGCGAATGTGCACGATTTCGTGACGCGGATGGAGCGGCTCGCCGAGCGAAGCCTGACGATGGGGGTCTGGCGCGGACCGGAACTCGGGGGCGTCCTCGTCTTCGAGCCGATCTCGCCTTACGTGCTTTCGGCGCACGTCGTCTTCCGCCGCTCTTTCTGGGGGCACGCGACGACGATTCCGGGCTGCCGGATGTCGATCGAAAGGGCCTTCGCGAACACGCAGTTCGGGAAGATCTGCGGGATCGTGTTCGCCGATAACGCGGCCGTGCGGGCGATGTACCGGCGGCTCGGGTTCCGGGACGAGGCCCTTCTGCGCGGCCAGACGGTGCGCGGCGGGGCGCCGGCAGACATTGTGATTTGCGGCCTGACGCGGGCCGAGTGGAAGGAACTGAAGGATGCTTACGACGCTAATGGGCGGCCTGCTCGGCGGTCTCTCGAACACGACGAGCGCGCGGACGACGACCAATACCAACACCTACACGCCAGCGCAGACGCAACTGCAGAACCAGGTGCTCAGCACGCTCAGCGGCGACCTGGCCAACCCGAACACGGAGTTCGCGCCGGTGGAGGCCTCCGGGCTGAGCGCGATCGACCAGAGCAACACCGGGCTGCTGGATCAGATGAACCGGGAGCTGGCGGCAAGGGGATTCACCAATAGCGGCGAATCGAACCTCAACATGGAGCAGATTCTGGCCGGCGAAGCGGGCCAGAAGGCGAACTTCGAGGGCCAGCTGGCGGGCCAGAAGATCGGGCAGCAGGACACGCTGCTGTCGGACGCGCTGAACGCCGGGTTCAACCCCGTGGGGTCGAAAACCGTGGGGCCGGGCAGTGTTGGTGCTGGCGCGCTTGGCGGAGGCCTGGCGGCGCTCATGCAGAGCGTAAACCAGGGCATCCAGTTGAACAACAACAGCGGCGGCGGCGGCGGCAACGGCGGCGGAGGAGGGAACTGACATGGCGGCGCAAGCGGATTACCTGAGCCCGTTCCTGCAGGCGTTGACGCAGGGAACGGAGATGGTGGCGAGGCTGCGGCAGGCCGCGGACCAGCAGCAGCAGCTTGCCGAGAAACAGCGCCAGTTCGATCTCGATCAGCAGCTTCGCAACCGCGAATTCGATCAGAAGCAGGCGCAGAACGACTTCACGAACCGGATGGCTCTGAACCAGGCCGGGGCGCAGCCGGTGCAGAACGGGCGGTACACGATGCCGAGCCCGGTGGGACCAGGCGTGATCGGGCCGGTGCCGGACGGCTCGATTCCGGTCGCGCAGACGGACCAGACGGTGCCGTGGGGGGGCCAGCAGTACCGGCTGCCGAGTCCGGAGGAGCAGCTCGCGCGAAAGGCCGAGGAGGCGAAGACGCTCGCCAACGCGAAGAGCTTCCAGTTCTCCCTTCCGGACGCGTTCGCCGACGCTCTTGGGCATCCGCGCGGAACGACGGTGACCATCGAGCACCCGCCGACGCTGGGCGAGCTGGCTCAGATGACGAACGCGGCCGCGCCGCCCGCGCCTCCGAAGAAGGCCAACAAGCAGGTGAGCTATCGCGCCGACGACCGGGGCACTGTGACCCCGCTGATATTCGACCCGGAGACGGGGACTACGACGCCCGGCAAACGGATCGCCGGGATCGACAAGACCAAGGCAGCCGCGGACGGCGGCGCGGGAGCGGGGAAGCCTGCGACGCGGGCGGAGTTCGAGAGGGTGACGGCGGCGCGCGACGCCGATCTCAGCAAGAGCGAGGCGCAGCTCCGGAAGGACCTGGCCGATCCGATGGCGAAGACGGCGCAGGGCGTGCACGCGGCGTATCTGGCGCATGCCCAGCGGCGCGCGGATGCGCAGAAGAAGTACGAGGACTCGATCGCGGAGCTGACGGGACATCCGGTCCCGCACAACGCCGCGTTCGATAACGAGCTCGCGGCGATCCAGAACCATCCGCTGGCGAAGAACTGGAAGGACGCGACGGCCCCGGCTAGCCAGGTTCCGGATGGCACGACGGCAACCGGGCCGGGCGGCAAGAAGCTGGTGCGGAGGGGCGGCCTGTGGGTACCGGCGTCGTAGGAACGCCGGACCTTCCTCCGGGATTCACCATTGACGCGCAGCCGACCGCGGCGGTGAACCCGAAGGGGACGCCGGACCTTCCTCCAGGATTCACGATTGACACGCAGCCCGCGAAAGCCGCGCCGCGGAAGGGAACCTTGGCCACCCTGCTGCCGGACGTTTCGGCGACGGTCCAGGCGATCAAGGGAATGGCGGCCGACCTGGCCGACCGCATGACGCGGCCGGCGTTCGGACTAGGGCAGCGCGGCGCCGGCGAGACGGCCGTGCAGCCGTGGGCGGACCTGGCCGGAAAAGCCGAGGAGCAGTTGGGCGCGCCGCTGCGCAATGTGCCCGGCGGCGGCTACCTGCTCGACGCGCTCGAGGGCGCGACGAAGGCCGCGCCACCGATCGTCGGAGGGGCGCTCGATTTCGCCACGTCGCCCGCTGGAGCCTTGACGATGATGGCCGGTCCGGCGGCCGAAGCGCTCGCTCCGAATGCCGCAGGATACGTGGAACCGGCGCTCAAGACCGCTTTCAGTACGCAGATGGCGCCGCAGGCGGCTTCGGGAATCAAGAAGGCGATCGCCGATCCGAGCGGGGAGAACGTGGGCGCCGCGCTGGCCTCTACGGGCGCCGCGCTGTCTCCAGCGGCCCCGGAGCTTGCGGCCGGAGTCAGGGGCGGTCTGGAAGCGCCGGGGAAGGCGATCGAGGCGCACAACGCGCGAGCGGCGGCGCTGGTAGAGCAGGAGCGCCGCGCGGGGCAGCAAATCGAGGGAGGGCGCAAAGCGCTCGGGGCAGATTCGATCCCCGTGAGGGTCGGGGACCAGACCTACACCGTCGAGGCCGTGAAGGGGAGCGGTTCGACGACGCGGCCGGCGTATCTAATCCGCAACGCCGAAGGCAAGCCGGTGTTCGCTGGATACGGCGAGAATGCGCAGGGTTACCTGCGGATGGTCGGGGCGACGCCGCTAAATGAGCCGGCTGCGAAGGAAGCGACGTACGAGGAATCGCAGCCGACGGGGCCGGTGCCGCAACCGCCGCCGGCGGTGCGCGCCTCTGAGCGCGCCAAGGCGGCTCGTCCCCAGGTCCCCGAGACGGGGCCGAGCGACCTCGTCCAGCGTGTCCAGGACGCGCGGGAGAACCTGGCGCAGCAGATGGCAGGAAAGCCGTTCCGTGAATTGACGAATCCCGAGCGGCTGGTAATCGACCACTTCGTCACGCAAGGATACGGATTCAGCGCCCAGGCGCAAAAGGAGAACCAGAATGGCAACGTTTCTGACGCCCATGCTGCCCAACCGCGGAGTCAAGCCGCCCAAGGGCAAGAAAACCCCGTCGCCGGTAAGCAGCTCGCGGCTCCGGCCGGGAAGCCTGCAGAAAGCGCTCGACCGGGGAACGCGCAAGCAGTCGCCGCGCGGCCCGAAGCGCCCAGGCTTGCGGCTCCCGTAGCGGCCAAGCCTGCGCCTCCCGTAGCGCCTGCGGCGCCGCAGGAGGCCGCGGCGTCCCAGGCGCCCCCGGCGGCATCCGGTCCGCAGAACGGGGCGCGCGCCCCCAAGGTGCAGCCGGCTTACGGCAATCGCACCGACGTGATGATCCCCGGCGAGAACACGCGCTACCCGGTCCGCTACGCGGTGCGCGAGGCGGCGGATGTCCAGCCGTCCCACAATCCGTTCAGCTTCGAGCCAAATCCGAGCTACGAGCACACGAACGACCGCGACTATTCGAATCCCCAGAATTCGGCGCGGGTGATTGAACACGGCAAGCAGCTTGAGCCGCGGGTGGTGTTGGCAAACACGCCCACTGCCGAGCAGGGCGCGCCGATCATCGACACACGCGGGAACGCACTCGGCGGCAATAACCGGACGATGGCCATCAAGCGCGCCTACGCCTACTCGCCGGAGCGCGCGCAAGCCTATCGCGACGAGCTGACGAACCGGGCACAGCAGTTCGGGATCGACCCGCAGGAGATCGGGCGCTTCCGCGAGCCCGTCCTGGTCCGCGAAATGGCGCACCCGACAAGCGGCCCCGAGGCGCAGATCGCCATCACCGACCTGAACAAGACGGCGACCGCGCAGACGACGCCGGCCGAGCAGGCCGTGAAGGACGGCAAGCGTCTGACGCCCTCGACGGTCTCCGAGATCGGCGCGCGGATTCAGGACACGGGCGAAAACTCGACGCTGGCTCAGGCCATCGGCGGCGAGAGAGGCTCCGAGGTCCTCCAGCTCCTCGTCAAGGACGGCGCGGTCACCCCGCAGGAGGCGAACGGTTATGTGGACGAGCGCGGCCACCTGACCCCGGAAGCCAAGGACCGGATTGCGAAGGCGCTGGTGGGCAGGCTGTATGAGACGCCGCAGCAGTTCGCGTCCACGCCTCCGGAGATGCGCGCCAAGCTCGAGCGCATCGCGCCGCAGGTTCTGCGCACGGAGGGACGCGCGGAATGGTCCCTCGCGCCGGCTGTGCGGGAGGCCGCGGCGGCGCTCGAGGACGCCCGGGCGCACCGCATCTCGAATCTGGACGATCTCTCCAAGCAGCGCACGCTGGACGGCGCACCGGCGCGGACTTACTCGCCGGAAGCGATCGCCATCGCCAAGAAGCTGCAGGAGAGCCCCACACGGGCCGCGGCGGCGTTCCGGCAGTACGCCAACGACGAGGCGCTCAGCAGACCGGGGATGCAGAGCGCGCTGTTCGAGCCGCCGAGCCAGCACGAGGCTTTCGCGGCGGCGTTCGGGGCGCAGCGTGCGATCCAAACTTCGCGGGAAGTCAGTGCCCCAAGATTGCGCGCCGCCTCCTGGCCATACGTCCAAGGCGCGCCGGACATGTTTCACGCGGCGGCCATGCGCTTCGAGCCAGTGGAGCTCCCCGAGCGGGATTCGTCGCGCGCGGTGGCGTTCGTCACCAACCGCAGCGGTATGGAATTCCTGTCGCGGTGGAGCGGGGGTGTCCCAGACAGGGATTCCGAGTCGCTTACCGGCGTGCACCTCGGCCCGGATGTGGCGGCCACGCTCGCGAAGGAGCTGGGGCAGCGGGCGGCGGCGCGGCCGGGAAGCGCGTTGCAGGGGCTTATCGAGGCGGCAGCGGCCGCCGCGCGGGACGGCCGTTCGCTGATCGCGGTGCGCGGCGAACGCGGCGACGCCCACGAGGAGATCCGGGAGGCGCTCGCGGAAGAACTCGACCATGCCAGGCAGCGCGCCGTGACCGGCGGCAACCTCAGCTTCTCGCACCTCGGGGAATCCGCAGCGCCATTTGTCGACAGCAGCCTCGGCAGTCGCGCGCTCCGCGCTCTCCGGGAGAGCTATCCGCTCCGGTCGCCGCACGAAGCGGCGGCGGAGATCGGCGTGCGCTTGATGAGGCGCGGCGGCCACGAGCCTCTAGGCCTCGACATCGGCGAGGCGCGGCTCCTGGGGGCGCAATATGTGCGAGCCTTGAGGAAGGAGTACGGGTATGGACGAGCAACAAAAGACGTCGCCGGAGAAGTCTTCGCGGCCCTCCGACGCAGAAATCGAGGAGGCCCAGCAGAACCTGGAGCAAGCGCTCCGGGCCTACGACGAGGAGGGGGAAGCGGGCCTGCACCGGGAGATGCAACGCGTTCACCCGCGGAGCGCCCTGAAGACCGTCACCAGACGGGGAGCGCAGTTCACCCACCGGGAAGGGAAACCGCCCGCGCCATCGATCCCCTACACGCCATCCAACGCAGCGAAGGTTCTGCGCGAGGCGATAACGCAGCGCGGCCCGTCGGCGAACGCGACCGCGAGGCCGGGGGGATCTCCGTCTCCGCAGCCACCCTCGGACTCGACAAGTTCCTCGCGGACGACGTAAGGCCGGCTGTCCAGGCGACGGCTGAGAACGTCGCCTCGACTATCGGCGACGCGATGCGGGCGGTTGCGCCGGCGGCTATGTCGGCGCCGGGGCGGCTGGGCTCGGAGATCTTCCGCGAGAGCGCGGCCGAGATGGCGCGCGCCTACGACCGCGCGGAGGCGGCGCTGGCGAAGGCGAAGGACTTCTTCGAGCGCCAGGACCCGGCGGAAAACTACGAATTCATCCGGCGCATGGAAGCGGGGCTGCCGCAGAAGACGCGGGATCTCGACGCGGTGGCGAAGGTCCTGCGGACGACGCTGGACGAGCTCCGCGCCCAGGTCCAGGGGCTCGGGAAGGGCAAGCTGCAGCAGTATTACGAGAACTACTTCCCGCACATCTGGCAGAACCCGAGGCGCGCGGCCGAGGTATTTGGCGCGTTCTTCGGGCGCAGGCCGCTGGAGGGCGGCAAGGCGTTCCTGAAGAAGCGCACGCTTCCGACTTTCGAGGACGGCCTCAACGCGGGGCTGAAGCCTGTGAGCGACAATCCGGTCGAGCTGGTGCTGCTGAAAGCCCGCGAGATGGACCGGTACATCATGGCGCACAGCGTGCTCAACGAGTGGAAGCACACGGGCCTGGCGAAATTCGTTCCGGCGATCGGCGGACACGCTCCGGGCGGCTTCCGGCGCATCGAAGATCCGATCGGGGTGGTGTACGGCAACCCCGAGCAGAAGGTGAGCGAATACCTGAACAAGGGCCTCGTTTCGGGGCTGCGCGACATCCTCGCTGCCTTGAAGCTAGACCACCGGCGCAGGATGCGGATGCCCGGAGGGCCTGGGACGCTGGGCGTGGCGTGGAAGGGCACGAACCGGCTGGCCACGAAGTTCGCCACCGACGAGCAGGTGCTCGCGCACGAGATCGGGCATCACCTCGAGTTCCAGCACCCGTTTATCCAGGACATGCTGCATCATCCGGACGCGAAGACCCGCGCGGCGCTCAAGCGCGAGCTGCGCGACCTGGCCGATCTGCGGTATGAGACCAATCCGGCGGCGTCGCAGCACTTCAAGAGCTACGTCCGCTCGGCCGATGAGAAGGCTGCCGCGGTGGTGCAGGCCTACGTGGCGGCGCGGGACAGGATGCGCCAGGTTGCGCCGACGGTGATGAGCGAGTTCGAAAAACACATCGCGAATACGCCGGCGGCCGGACTGAAGGACATCCGGCCATCGCTTGAGAGCGAGCGGATGGAGCAGACGATTCACGCCGGCGGCCTGGTCGTGCGCGGGCACTGGTATGCGGCGGACGGCGCGGCGACGATTCTCGAAAACTACCTTTCGCCGGGGCTGCGGCGGTTCGGGGCTTACCGGACGCTGATCGGTCTCAACAACGTCCTCACGCAGGCCAAGCTGGGCATGAGCGCATTCCACGTAGGGAAGGTCACGCTCGAGGCGCAGATCACGAAGCTCGCCGGCGCGATCGAGATGGCGCTGCGGGGCAGGCCTCTCGCGGGATTGAAGGCTGCGGCCGAGGCCGCGGCGCCGGGGCTGCCGGCGGCGCGGATGCTGACCGAGGGCAGCAAGATGCTCCGGGAGTGGTACAAGCCCGGCAGCGAAGGCGGCGCGATCGCGGAGATGGTGCGGCACTACGTCGAGGGCGGCGGCAGAGCGCGGATGGACGAGTTCTACCGGACGCACGCGGCGCAGCAGATGATGCGCGCGTTGCGGCGCGGCAACTGGGCCGGCGCGGCCGTTCGGGCGCCGTTCGCGGCGATCGAGACGATGGCGAAGCCGATCATGGAGTTCCTCGTGCCGCGGATGAAGATGGGCGCGTTCGCCGACGGAATGCGCGTGGGACTCGAGCGGTTGGGGCCTGGCGCGACGGCCGAGCAGGTGCGCGCCGAAGCGGCGCGGCGGGCGGACGAAGTGGATAACCGGCTGGGCCAGATGGTCTACGACAACCAGTTCTGGAACCGGACGGTGAAGGACCTGGCGATGGTTTCGATGCTATCGCCGGGGTGGAACGTGGGAACGCTCAAGGCCGTGGGCGGAGGGTTGTTCGACGCGGTGAAAGAGCCGCTTCGGCTCGCGGGAGGGGCCAAGCCGGCCGACCTCCGGCTGGACCGGATTTCGTATGTGGCGGCGATGGTGGCGATTCACATGCTGTACAGCGCCATCTACCAGTACCTGCACACCGGCCAAGCGCCGGACCAGGCCGAGGACTATTTCTTCCCGCGCACGGGAGAGCTGGACGCGAGCGGGCGCCCGCAGCGGGCCGTGATTCCGAGCTACCTCAAGGACGCTTACGACCTTGGGACCGCGCCGGCGCGGACGCTGGCGAACAAGACGTCTCCGGTTCTGAGCATGCTGAGCGAGCTGGTGCGAAACCAGGATTACTTCCACCGGGTGATCCGGAACCCGGACGACCCGGTCGAGCAGCAGTTCGCCGAAGTGGCGCAGTACCTGGGACGGGCGGCGGAGCCGCTGGGGATCGAACGCGCGGGCCAGGAGCGGGCGGCGGGCGCCAGCCCCGAGCGCCAGGCCGAGCAGTTCTTCGGGATGTCGAACGCGCCGAGCGACCTCGACCGGACGCCGGCGGAGCGGCTGGCGGCGCAGCTCGAGGAGGCCGAGATTCCGGCCGGAGGGCGGACGGCGGAAGAAATGGCGCGGCGCGAGGCGGCGCACAATATCACGCGGCTGATGCGGGCCGGAGGAGACTGGGCCGCGGCGGCCGAGCGGGCGATGGAGGCCGGCACACTGTCGAGCGCCGACGTGAAGCGCGCGATCAAGCGCGGCGAGCTGGTTCCGTTGGCGGCGCAGTTTGAAGGATTGAGCGCGGAGAACGCGATGAAGGTATGGCGGGCGGCGTCGCCGGAAGAACGCCGGATGCTGGCGCCGCAGTTGGCGCGCAAGATCCGGGACTTGAAGAATGCGCCGGCGGATGTGGAAAGGACGCTTGCGCCGAAGATGCTGGCGGCGCTGGCGGCGCAATAGGGATGGATCCGATTCGGGATGCGGGAATTCTGGTGAGCGCGGTCGCTGCCGTTGCGTCGGTGGCCGGCATGGTCGTCAACCTCAAGGTGCGCGCTGAGGTGGCGGACTTGCGCGTCGAGATGGAGCGCGCGCGGCGCGAAGACGGCGACAAGATGCGGGAGTGGGTGGAGGGGCGGCTGGCGCAGCGGGAGGGGTGGGTCTAGACAGCGGGCGCCGGCGCGGCTCGATGAAGGAGAACATGCGCCGGCCCCGGCTGCACGGCTAACGGCAGTATAGGCAATTCACGTGGTTTTGTGAAGGGCCGCGAGCCTTACCACGCCCAGGCGCGGCCCGATCCTGGATGCTGTCTGTGCTGGAGCCGTCAAAGCCGACAGGGCCATGATGGATCCAGACAGGAGGGCCAGGGTGCGATGGGTCAATGCGCTCACCTCCTTTCGTGCCCCGGAATCAGAACGTGAGTGCGGCGGGGTTGACGCACTGCGCGGCGCGGTCCTCTCCGGCCTCGACGACGAGGATGGGCGAGCCCGGCGGGAGCGCCAGGCCGACTGTGGCGAGGATCGCCACGGCGCTCATGTTGGCCCGGACCATCAGGACGCCTTCGGACAGCTCGATCGTTTCGAACGCATGGAGGGCGCGCCGTACGATGTCCGTCCAGGGCGCATCCGTGAGCACCAGATAGCACCACATACGCATTCCGAGTGAGCGTTGCGCGGAGAATTTCTCTCGCGGGGATTCCCTAGGCGTACTATCCTGGCGGTCCCTTACCGGACTACAAGGCGCTGCCGGCGCGTGGTTCCGGCGTACGACACCTGGAGGAAGCAGGTTCGGCGACCTGGTTCGACAGCAGCCCCTTCGGCCAGACGGGCGATGACGGCGGCGGCGATGCGGTCGCGCGTGGCGCGGAAGGATTCGATCTGGGCGTCGATCTGGAGGATGGTTTCGAGGTCGGCCTGCGTCACTTCGCCGGCGCGTGGGGGAAGCACGAGGAGTTTCACGGCGCGGCTATCGGCTGCCGGCGCCGGTTTCTTTAGCGGATTTTTCGTGGGAAGCAGCGCGGTGAAAGATCAGGAGGGTTTGCTGGACGGCGGTGATGGCTTCCCGGCTTCCCGAGGCGAGGATGTCAGTGAGCATTTCGTGCCAACGCGTCGTTTGTTGTGATCGAGTTTCAGTAATTCGCTCATCTCCGTGAACGAATCGCTCAATGGCGGCGATTACCACGTCGCTTTGACTCCTATCTTGTTGAGCACAAGCGATTTTGAATTCTCGTTGGAGATCGGACGGGATTCGGAAGCTCGTCGTTGAGATTTTTTTCTCGTTCTCTGTCATTGCGTTAGAGCTTTACGTGCTGATTGCTGTATTGCTTTATTGCGGCGCTTTTGTCATTATCGCGTCATGGCAGACACCACAACGGTAACACGTTGGCAGCACGCCGAAAGCTGGACTCAGACCACAGTCCGGGTGGATGACAAGCTCATGGCGGCGGCTAAGATTGCTGGCTTCCGCGCCAAGATGACGCTCCAAGACATGTTCCTCGAAGGGCTTTTCTTGCGGCTGGCGCTTATGGAGGGTGGGGAGGAGAAGCTCATCCAGGCGGCGCGAGGCCTCGTTGGCGAGGTTGCCCATGAGTGCCACAGCTAACCGTGCACCGTATCCGGAGGCCGTGTCACTTGACCGGTCCTCGGCGTACCAGGGCTACGAGGGAGATAACCGCCGGTACTTGCGGCTGAAGTTTCACGGGGCGCTGCTGGCGAGCGTGCATATCGAGGCGGACCGGCTGGAGCGGGACTCGTTCACCTGGACCTGCTATTTCAGCGGCGAGACGGTGGCGGTGATCTGGGACCGGGGCGACTCGCCGGCCTTTGCCGGTTTCCGCCGGGGGGATCGGGTGGAAGTGTGGCTCGAGTCGGAGCGCCGGTTTTGCTGGGGGATGCTGGCGCAGGACTACGAGGAGGGGGCGTTCCTCCGGGTGGTCACGGACGAGTACGGCGAGGAAGCCGAAGTTCCTTACCGGGATTTGCGGGAGTGGCGCGCCGGCGACCGGGCGATGGCCGAGCAGCGGCGCCTGATGTTGTTTCAGTCGGTTTCGTGACGAGGGAGGTTGGGGAATGAAACCACGCATTCGTGTGGAGTTCAACGGTTCCCAGATCCGGGAAATCGTGAAGCAGTACCTAGAAAACAATTTCACGACGCCTGGTCCGGGCGCTTGGAACATTTCGGGCGGTCACACGGTTATTACCGCCGATTTCGAATACGCGCCAGAGGAGATGGCGGCACCGGCCGAGGAGTCCATGGCGGGGGCCGCGCTGGCCAAGCAGTTAGAAGAGGCGTTGTAGCCATGGGTTCGCTTCCACTTGAGCCAGTCGCCGCGCCGGAGCAGGTATTGCACTTCGACCGGGACGAGCACCGGTATTGGCTGGAGCCGAGCGGGGAGTCGCTGCCGAGCGTGACGACGGTGCTCAAGGAGAGCGGGCTGATCGACTATTCGATGATCCCGCAGGACGTGCTGCAGAACGCGGCGCGGCGCGGGACGGCGGTTCACCGGACGCTCGAGCTGCTGGACCTCGATCTGATGGACCGCGCGGCGGTGGCTGCCGAGATCGAGCCGTACGTGGCGGCTTACGAGAAGTTCGTGGCCGACAGCGGATTCGGCGTGGCGGCGATCGAGTGCCGGCGGTGGCACAAGACCTACCGCTACGCGGGGACGTTCGACCGCGATGGCGTGTTCGGGGACGGATCGCTGGCCGTCCTCGATTTCAAGACCGGTTTGGTGCTGGACGCGCACGCGCTGCAGCTTGCGGCGTATACGGCGTTCCGGCCTGAGCCGCGCAAGTACCGGCGTATCGCTCTGCAGTTGAGCGGGGATGCAACGTACCGCGCGCATGAGTATCTGGCGCGGGATTTCCAGAGCGACCTGAACGTGTTTCTGAGCGCTCTGGCGTGTGTGAAGTGGGCGAGAAAGGAGCGGAGAGGGCGATGAGCCAAATCAAGATTTCGCCGGCCGACGCTGTGCGGCTGCGCGGGATGGGCGTCATGGAGAGCGACGCCGCGGTGGATTGGGCGAAGACGGTGGTGCGGCTGACGGCGCAGAAATGCGATGCCGAGGACCGGCTGAAAGCCGCGCTGGCCGAAGTCGAGACGGCGCGGGAAGAGGCGGCCGCGGCCGCGCGGCAGACGAATTACGTCGTGCTTCTGGCGGCGCTGTGCGCGCCGGTGCTGGCGGTGATCCTGCACCTGATTCTGGGAGGTGGGCGATGAGCGGCGCTCTGTCGTGGGGAGTGAGCGACATATCGGTTGCGCCGGGGATGCCGGCTGAGGTTCGGGAAGTGCAGGAGCAGGCGCTGAGCTGGCCCTTGCGCGCGGAGGCGTACGCGGTGACGGACGCCAAGACTTATGCGGCCGGGTGGGAGCACTTGAAGGGCATCAAGGCGCTGCGCGCGGAGGCCGAGAAGACCTTCCGGCCGATCATCGAGAAGGCCCACGCGGCGCACAAGGAAGCGTGCGCGCAACTGAAGAAGGTCGATCAGCCGCTCGAGCAGGCCGAACGGACGATCAAGGGCAAGCTGGCGCTGTACGAAGAGGAGCAGGAGCGGCTGCGGCTCGAGGAGCAGCGGCGGCGCCAGGCGATCGAAGAGGAGCAGCGCGAGGCGGAACTCGAACAGGCGATCGAGGAGGCCGAGGCGCAGGGCGCGACGGTAGCCGAGATCGAGGCGATGATCGACCAGAGCGCGGCGGCGCCGGCGCCTCCGCTGGTGGTTGCGCCGGCGGTGGCGCGTCCCACGGGTGGGACGGTCAGCAAGCGGTGGGATGTCGAGGTCACCGATAAGCAGGCGCTGATCGCGGCGTGCGCGAAAGACCCGCGCTTCTCGAACCTGCTGGAAGTGAACGTGGTCGCGGCGCGGCAACTGGCGCAGGCGCTGGGGACGATGTTCGCGGTGCCTGGGCTCCGGGCGTATCAGAAATCCGTCGTGGGGGTGCGGCAATGAGCACGCAGGCGCAGGGCGTCGTGCAGATGGCGGAGGCGACGGAGATTGTCCAGTTCGGATCGTTCCGCTCGCCGGAGACCTCGATCCGGGAGGCCGAGATCGTGGCGAAGACCTTCCAGCGGAAGGCGATGCAGATGGAGTTGTACCAGCAGATCGGCCCGTCGAAGCACCTGAAGATCGAGGGCTGGCAGATGCTGGGGGCGATGTACCGGGTGACGACCGGCCTGGTCGAGGACCACTACATCGAGATCGGCGACGCGCACGGGTATGAGGCGACGGCCGAGGCGATCTGGGTGCCGACTTCTCAGCGCGTGAGCCGGGCGACCGCGATGTGCCTCAGCGACGAGGATAACTGGGGCGTGCGGCCGAAGTACGAATGGGTCGACGGCAAGAAGACGATGACGGGGCACGTGCGCGTCCCGCTGCAGCAATTGCGGTCGATGGCCCAGACGCGGGCCAGTTCGAAGGCCTACGCCAACCTGCTCAAGTGGGTCGCGCGGATGGCCGGCTTCGCGCCGACGCCGGCGGAAGAAGTGGGACCTGGCGATGGCGGCGGCGAGCCGACGAGAGGCGCAAGGACGCCGTATCGGGAGCCGCAGCCGCGGAACGACGAGACGCATGGCGCCGGCGTCATCAGCGAGAAGCAGGCCACGCGGCTATGGGCGATCGCGCGGACGGCGAACCGGAGCGCGGCGGATGTCGGAGCGATTCTTGCGCGGTACGGTTTCCAGACCGCGCAGGAGGTGACGCGGGCGCTGTACGAGCAGATCTGCTCCGAGATCGGGGGCCAGTCATGACGAGCGGGCTCAAGATCCGATTGCTCGAGATGCGCATCGCGCTGTTGCGAATCGCGCTGAGAGCGGTGACCGGCAGCGCGGATGCGGACGATCACGCAGCCGCCGAGCACGTCCTGGCCCGCGACGCAGAGATGGAAGCGGAGATGGGCTGGGCCGAGGAGAGCTCCGCGGCTCCGCAGACCGCTCCGGGGAGCGCTTCCGGCGCCAAGAGAGCGGCGCGCCGGAAGCCGAGGCCTCATCCCGAGGCCGTAGCGCAGGCGGGGGCGGCGCCGGGAAAGCCGGTACATCCGGTCCTCGGTCCCACGCAGCAGCGAATCATCGCGGCGCTGACGCGGGAGCCGATGACGAGCGGCGAGCTGATCAAGAGGCTGGGCTTCCCCAGCGGAGCGGTCTACTCGTCGCTGTCCATCCTGCGGCAGCGGGGCCTCGTCGAGACCTTCGTCGACGAGGCGGATGGCCAGCGCAAGAATCGCGTCCGGGAGGCCGCCAATGCAGCGTAAACCTGTCGTCAGCTCGAATGTGAAGTCGATCGGCTACGACGCGGAGCGCCGCGTGATGGAGGTCGAGTTCCGCAACCTCGGCGTGTACGAGTACGAGGGCGTCGAGCCGGAGCTTTACCAGCGGCTCATCGACGCGCCCAGCGTGGGCGGCTTCCTGCATAAGCACGTGCGCGGCCGGTTTCCGGTCCGGCGCCTCTAGCTGTTCCCCTCCGACGCCGCTGGCGGATTTTGTTCCTTCTGCCGCCAGCGGCTCTTTTTGGATTCGGTTCCGAGCGGGAACCACAGGGGGCGAAATGCCCGGGGCCTGCGCGAGCCATAGCACGCGGGCTAACTCCCATCCTGTGGTTTCCGCTGGGCGCCGAGCCCAGAAATTCCGGCAATGATGCCGGAGGCCGGCCAGGGCGGTCTGGCGAGATGTGGTTGCGGCCCGGCAGGCGCGCCGAGCGGGGCGCGGAAAGGAGCTTTCCTCATGCCCACCCCGATCATCATCTTCTGGTAGCCGACGGGCGCCAGGAGCGCAACAAGGAGCGCGGGCGGCCTCGCTCGGGGGAGGGGGGCCGCCGGCGCGAAGGGAGAGAGAGATGGCCGAGCAGCGGATCGTGACGTGCGACATCTGCGGTGTTGTCAAGAAGGAGACGAACCACTGGTGGGCTGTAGTACGTGTAAATACGCCTCGCGAGAACCGCAGGTTTACCGTGTACCCGTGGGCCAACTTCGACCCCAGCGCCGGAGACCGCTGGGACCTGTGCGGGTCCGCCTGCCTGCACGGCGCGCTCACCGCGTTCGAGGAGGACGAGAGATGAGGGCGATCCTGGACGGATTTCTGCAGGTGCTCGGCGCCGCGTCGGTGCTGATCAGCGTGACGTGCGCGCTGCGCCTGGCGCTGGACCTGTTGGGGATCTGGCGGGATCCGGACGAACGGTTCGAGGAGGGGCGCGATGAGTACCGCTCCTGACGATAAATCCGGGCGTCTCGGCCCGATAGCCGGATGTGACCCAGCAGAAGACGGAGGATCGCGCTACGATGTCCATCTTTGGAGGCGGCGAGATGGCGCGGCGGAGGGGACAGCGGACGGGGCACCTCTACAAGCGGGCCGGGGTGTGGTATCTGCGCTACCGGGTGGACAGCGTGGAGACGGACCCGGAAACGGGCAAGCGCAAGCGCGAACGGCTCACGGTGCCAATTGCCCTGGCGAGCGGACCGAGGGGAGTGGCGAAGCGGGAGGCACAGCGGATCGCCTGGGACGAATACCTGAGCAAACTGGACCAGGCGGCGATGCGGCCCGGGTCGATGCGGACGCTGCAGGAGTTTGTGGCGGAGCGGTTCGAGGCGGACGTGCTGCCGGCGCTGAAGCCGACCGGTCGGGCGTTCTATCGGTATATCCTGGGCCGGCATGTGCTGCCGGAACTGGGCGGCCTGGCGATGCGGGAGATAGACACCGCCTCCGTGCAGGCGCTGCTGAACCGGAAGCTGAAGCAGAAGCTGAGCACGCAGACGGTGACTCACATCCGGAACTGCCTGTCGGCGGTGCTTCGGCACGCGAAGACGATGGGGTGGTTCGCGGGGGACCTGCCGACTGCTTCGGTGAGGCTGCCGGAGATGAGGCGCAAGGAGCGCCGGGCGCTCCGGTGGGAGCAGGTGTGCGCGCTGGCGCGGACAGTGCCGGAGCCGGTGGCGACCTTGGTGGTGTTCCTGGCGGTGACGGGGCTGCGGATCGGCGAGGCGATGGGACTGCGGTGGAGGTGGGTGAATCTCACCGCCGAGCCGGCGATCGTCGAGGCGGAGGTGATTCCGCCGATGTCGGTGGCCGTGCGCGAGAACTACGTGCGCGGGCGGTACCAGAGCCTCAAGACGGCGCGCAGCTCGCGGAACGTGCCGGTGCCGGCGTGGTTTGCTCCGCGCCTGGCGGCGTTGATGACTACGGGGATCAGCGCTACCCCGGAGGATCCGGTGTTTCGGGCGAGCAACGGGCATCCGCTCGACCAGCACAACCTGGCGCGGCGGGCGCTCAAGCCGGCGGCGCAGGCGCTCGGGATGCCGTGGGTGAGCTGGCATTGCCTGCGCCACACGAACTCGACGCTGGCGGACGCGGCGGGGTTGAGCCTGAGCGAGCGGCAGCGGATACTGGGCCACGCGACGGGGGAGATGAGCCTGCATTACACGCACGCGGAGCTGGAGCAGATCCGGGAGCGGTGGGAACGTGCGGTGGATCCGAAACTGCTCCAGTAGTGTGGCTCTCGCGCTCGGAATGCAGTGAGCTTGCGAGCCTCCTGGCGCACTACATGGTCCTGCTGCAGCAGCAGTTGGATGCCATCTGTGCGCCGGCCCCGGATGACATGGACCCGGCTGGGCACAGCGTGAGCCAGAAGGCGCTGGGGTACGCGCGGTGGCTTCTGGCGCGTGCCGAGGCGTGGTGGAAGCGCCTGAGGGGATGACGGTGGCGAAGATAAGGGCCGTCCCGATTCCGTCGTCCGACGATCCGGCGCTCGCACTCGCCGTACTGATATTGGCCGATGACCGGCTGCTCGGCGCAGTGACGGTGAATGCAAGGGGCAGGAGACACCGGACATTCGAGGCTTTAGTGCTCGACACCGTGGGCGTGCGCAAAGTTGGGGAAGATCCAGACAGCGTGAGGGCCTGCCAGATGGTACTGGATGCGATAAGACCCGCTTGCCGCGATTCTGCTGATTCTGGCCACCAGTTGGCCACGGAGCCACAGAAAACTGGAGGAAACGAGGCATGATAGACTGCCTTACAAGCAGGAGGTCCGCGGTTCGAGCCCGCGACCGCCCACCAATTCCCCCATGCCCGACACCCAATCCGAACTCCTCATCGCCTGCTTCCAGAAGGTCTTCCCCAACCTCTCCCGCGCCGCCATCCCCCACGCAAGCCACGCCACCCTCGCCGCCTGGGACTCCGTCGCTCACGTCACCCTCCTCAGCCTCATCGGCGAAGCCTTCTCGCTCGACATCGACTTCGAAGAGTTCGAAGAAGCCACCTCCTTCGCTTCCATCCTCGACCTCGTACGCCGGCTCGCGCCAAACGCCTGACGCGCCCGCTCTACTTCAGCGCCGGCTCGTGCACCATCACCGGCTGCACCCAATGCCGGTACATCCGCACCTTCCCCCGCACCGCTTCGTGATACATCTCCCGCAAACTCCG
Organism: Bryobacterales bacterium; assembly: GCA_027459465.1. Taxonomy (GTDB): domain Bacteria; phylum Acidobacteriota; class Terriglobia; order Bryobacterales; family Bryobacteraceae; genus JAJYKC01. Next base: position 80,277 of record DAIDIH010000057.1, read on the forward strand.
CGTCAGCGGCCCGATCGTCCCATCCCCCACCAGGCGGTGATCCACCTTCGTCACCGGCGCCAGCTCCACCGCCGTCCCCGTGAAGAAGATCTCGTCCGCGATATACAACTCGCTCCGGTCAATCGACCGCTCCACCACCGGCACGCCCATGTCGTGCGCCAGCGTCATCACGCTCGCCCGCGTGATCCCTTCCAGAATATTGTCCGAAGCCCCCGGCGTAATCAGCTTCCCCCCGCGCACAATAAAGATATTGCACGTCGCCCCTTCCGCCACGTGCCCGTTCTCGCTCAGGAAAATCGCCTCGTCGAACCCCGACCGCTTCGCATCCGCCGTCGCCAGCGCGCTGTTCACATACGCCCCGCAGATCTTCGCCCGCCCCGGTATCGCGTTGTCCTCCACCCGCCGCCACGCCGACACCCCCGCGTGCAGCCCCTTCTCCGAATCCAGGTACACCCCGAACGGCATCGCCACAATCGCAAACGCGTCCGTCTCATCCGGACTCACCCCCACCCGCTGCGCCGACTTGAACGCCAGCGGCCGCACGTAAATGTCCGTCGTGAACCCGTTCCGCACACAAAGCTCCGCCGTGATCTCGCACAGCGCATCCGCCGATGCCGGAATCTCGATGTTCGGTATCCGCGCATTATGCTTCCACCGCTCGTAATGATCGAGCGGCCGCACCAGCATCACGCTCTCTTCTTCCGCGTTCCAATACCCGCGAATCCCCTCGAACACGCCCGTCCCGTAGTTCAGCGCATGCGTCAATATCCCCACCTGCGCCTCGCCCAGCGGCATGTACCGGTTCTTGAAATACACAATCGTCTTCGGATCCGGCTCATTCGTTACCATGACGTCTCTCCTTCCGAACTATGTCCCTTCCCGCCTCCAGCGCCTTCCGGTCCAGCTCCAGCCATCCCGCCCGCTTCACCAGCTTTTTGAGCGCCTGGTCGGCAAACTCCCCTCCCACCACATCCGCCGCTTCGAGCAGCGCCCCCAGCGCCACAATGTTCCCCGCCTTCGAACTTCCCAACTCGTCCGCAATCCGCGCAAACTCGCCCGCAATCACGCGCACGTCGCCCCTCCGGCAGTCCTCCGGAACCGCCGCGCCGTTGTACAGCACATACCCTCCCGGCACAACCTCATGCAGAAACTTCCTGAGCGACGGCTCGTTCAGCGCAATCAGCACGTTCGGCTTCGACACCAGCGGCGAATCCACCGGCTTCCCCGACAGCCGCACATGGCAGTTCGACGTCCCGCTCCGCATCTCCGGCCCGTACGACGGCAGCCACGAAACCTCGAGCCCCGCATCGAGCCCCGCCTCCGCCAGCACCTCGCCCAGCATCAGCACGCCCTGCCCGCCAAACCCCGCTACCTTGATCCGCCAGTCCACGCTGCGGTCCGCCCGCCCCGTGGCGTGATCCCCGTTCTCTTCAATCTCCAGCAGCGCCGGCAGCTCGCTCAGCGCAGCCGCCGCCTTCCTCGCCGGCCGCACCGCCGCCGCCGGCGTCTTGTCCCGCACCACCCCCAACGGATAAATCTTCGCCATCTCCTCCCGCACCCGCTTCTGCGCCTCCACCGGCGTCTCGTTCCAAATCGTCGGGCACGGCGACAGCACCTCGATCAGCGAAAAGCCCAACCCCTTCACCTGGTTCTCCAGCCCCTTCCGGATCGCCTTCGCCGCCTGCATCACCTGCTTCGAGTTCCCCAGCGCCACCCGCTCCAGGTACACCGGCGCCTCGAGCGAGTCGAGCGTCTCCACCACATGCAGCGGATAGCCTTCGTTCCAGATGCTCCGCCCATACGGACTCGTCGTGCTCACCGCCCCCACCGGCGTCGTCGGCGCAAGCTGCCCGCCCGTCATCCCGTAAATCGCGTTGTTGATGAATATCACCGTAATCGGCTCGCCCCGGTTCGCCGCATGAAGAATCTCCGCCGTCCCGATCGCCGCCAGGTCCCCATCGCCCTGATAGCTGATCACCACCGCCTCCGGCCGCGCCCGCTTGATCCCCGTCGCCGCCGCCGGCGCCCGCCCGTGCGCCACCTGAACATTCCCGACATCGAAGTAGTAATACGCAAACACCGAGCAGCCCACCGGACTCACCAGCACCGCCCGGTCCTGCACCCCCAACTCGTCAATCGCCCGCGCCAGCAGCTTGTGCGCCACCCCATGCCCGCACCCCGGGCAGTAGTGCGTCTGGTGCTGCAGCTCCGATTTGCGCTCGTACCGCTCGTAAAACGCCGCCGCCTTCTCGTGCAGTATCTCCATCCCCTCCAGCGCCCGATTCAAACCACCCTCAGACATGCACCACCTCCAACTCCGGCTCGTGCGCCCTCACCCCATGCCTCGCGCACACGCCCTTCACAAACCGCACGATCTCGTCCGTCGACGGAACGTTCCCGCCGCTCCGCCCGTAAAACTCCACCGGCCGCCGTCCCTCCACCGCCAGCCGCACATCGTCCACCATCTGCCCCGTACTCATCTCCACCACCCCGAACAACGACGCCCTCTCCGCCAGCCGCTTCACCGCCTCCACCGGAAACGGATACAGCGTCACCGGCCGCAGCAGCCCCACCGGCCAACCCTCGCCCCGCATCTCCTCCACCACGGACTTCAGCAGCCGCGCCACAATCCCGTAGCCCATCAACACGACCTCGGCGTCCCCGGTCCGGATCTCCTCGCTGCGAACTTCCTCCTGCTCGCACCGCCGGTATTTCTCTTCCAGCTTCCGCACGTGCGCCTCGAGCTCATCCGCCTCCAGAAAAATCGAAGTAATCAGGTTCTTCCGCGTCTCCGCCGTCCCCTCCACCGCCCAGTCGTGCCGCGGCGGCGCCACCGCCCTCGGCAGAAACTCCACCGGCTCCATCATCTGCCCGATCATCCCGTCCGCCAGCACAAACACCGGGTTCCGGTACTTGTCCGCCAGCTCGAACGCCAGCGCCGTCAAATCCGCCATCTCCTGCGCCGAATCCGGCCCGAGCACAATCGTCCGGTACGACCCGTGCCCGCCCCCCTTCACCACCTGCCGGTAATCGGCCTGCTCCGGAGCGATGTTTCCCAGCCCCGGCCCCCCGCGCATAATGTCCGCCACCACGCACGGCAACTCCGCCCCGGCCAGATAACTCAACCCCTCCTGCATCAAACTGATCCCCGGCCCCGACGACGCCGTCATCACCCGCACCCCCGCCGACGCCGCGCCGTAAATCATGTTGATCGCCGCCGTCTCGCTCTCCGCCTGCAAAAACACACCCCCCACGAGCGGCATGTACTTCGCCGCCGCTTCCGTAATCTCGCTCGCCGGCGTAATCGGATACCCGTAAAACGCCCGGCATCCGGCCAGAATCGCGCTCTTTACAATCGCCTCGTTACCCTTGATCAGTTGCTTGCCCATCGCGCCACCTCACCTCAAGCCGCCGCCCGCAACCGCTTATAAACCCGGATCGCCCCCGGCTCCGGGCAAACATAGAAACACAACCCGCACCCGCTGCACCCCTGCCCCGCATACTCCGCCGTGTGATACCCGTACCGGTTCAGCGCCTCGCCCAGTCGCAACACCTTCGGCACGCACGCCTCCACGCACAGCCCGCAGCCCTTGCACTCCTCCCCGTCAATTGTGACGTAACCCTTATCCAGCTTCTCCGCCATACCGCCTCCTTCAACTCACCAGCGCCGGCGCCAGGTACTTCGCCTTCGCCGCATACTCGGTCAACTCATCCCGAAACTTCGGATGCGCGATCCCAATCAATGCCTCGGCCCGCTGCCGCAGCGTCTTCCCATGCAGCGACGCCACCCCGAACTCCGTCACCACGTAATGCACATCCGCCCGCGACGTCACCACCCCCGTCCCCGCGTCCGGCATCGCCGCAATCCGCGAAATCGTCCCGCCCTTCGCCGTCGCCGGCAGCGCAATCACCGGCCGCCCGCCCTTGGCCCGCGCCGCGCCCCGCAGAAAATCCACCTGCCCCCCAAACCCGCTGTACGGCCGCGTCCCAATCGAGTCCGAACACACCTGCCCCGTCAAATCCACCTGCATCGCCGAATTGATCGCCACCATGTTCTCGTTCCGCGCCACCACAAACGGATCGTTGACATATTTGATCGGATGAAACTCGAAAAACGGGTTCTCCTCGAGGAAATCGAACAGCTTCTTCGTCCCCAGCACAAACCCCACCACCGCCTTCCCCGTGTGCAGCGTCTTCCGCGCCCCGTTGATCACACCCTTCTCAATCAGCGGAATCACCCCGTCCGACACCAGCTCGGAATGAATCCCCAGGTCCCGATGGTCTTCTAAACAGGTCAGCACCGCATCCGGAATCCCGCCGATCCCCAACTGCAGCGTCGCCCCATCCGGCACCAGCCCCGCCACGTTCTCCGCGATCCTCCGGTGCACCTCCGTGTACGGCTCCCGCTCGAACTCGAGCAGCGGCCGGTTCGTCTCCACCGCCGCGTCCACCTCGCTCACATGCAGGAAGCAGTCCCCGTACGTCCGCGGCATCTGCTCGTTCACTTCCGCAATCACATATTTCGCCGACCGCGCCGCCGTCAGCGAACAGTCCACCGCCACGCCAAAACTCATGTACCCATGCCGGTCCGGCGGCGCCACCTGCACCAAAGCCACATCCAGCGGCAGCGCCCCGTTCGTCAACAAATCGTCGATCTCGCTCAAAAAAACCGGCGTATAATCCGCCCGCCCGCTCTGCACCGCCTCCCGCACATTCGAGCCCATGAACAATGCGTTGTGCCGGAAAATCCCCTCATACTCCGGCCTCGCATACGCCGCATCGCCCAGCGTCAGCATGCTCGTCACTTCTACGTTCCGCAACACCGGCGCCCGTCCCACCAGCGCATCCACCAAAGGCTGCGGCGTCGCGTTCCCCTGCTGGATCCACACCCGGTCCCCGGACTCCACCACCCGCAGCGCCTCCCGCGCCGTCTTCCTCTTCGCCTCGTACTCTTCCCGCCACGCCATCCCGCAATTCCCCCGTATCTAATCTATAAACACCACTTTCATGTGGTGCTTGCTCTTCACCCACCCAAAGCATAATCCCGTTTCCCTGTTCCGTCAATGCACGCCGCGCCTCCCCGGACCACCTGCCCTCCGGTGCGAAAATCGATCAGGAGCGCTTATGGACCCCGAAGCCGGGAACCCGTCCCTACGCTTTCGTCTCGAGCACGACTCCATGGGGGACGTGCGCGTTCCCGCCGAAGCCCTCTATGGAGCGCAGACGCAGCGCGCGGTCGAAAACTTCCCCATCAGCCGGCTTCGCTTCCCCCGGCCCTTTCTCCGCGCCCTCGGCCTCATCAAAGCCTGCGCCGCTCGCGTCAACGCGCAACTCGGCGCACTCCCGCCCGCCCTCGCTGCCGCCATCGAGAACGCGGCCAATCAAGTGACGGAGGGCGCCCACGACGCCCACTTCGTCGTCGACGTGTTCCAGACCGGAAGCGGCACCTCCACCAACATGAACGCCAACGAGGTCATCGCCCGGCTTTCCCACACGCACCCGAATGATCACGTCAACCGCAGCCAGTCGAGCAACGACGTGATCCCCACCGCCATCCACATCGCCGCCGCCGAACTCGCAACCGGCCAATTGCTGCCGGAAATGGAGAAACTCCGCTCGGCCCTCGAGCAAAAATCGCTCGAGCTTTGGGACGTCGTCAAGGTCGGCCGCACTCACCTGCAGGATGCCGTTCCCCTCCGCCTCGGCCAGGAATTCAGCGGCTACGCCCGCCAGGTGGAACTCGCCGCGGCGCGCCTGACTCTCGCCCTCGACGGGATTTATGAGTTACCCATCGGAGGAACCGCCGTCGGCACCGGACTCAATGCCCCGCCCGGCTTCGGCGCCGCCGTCACCCAACTCATCGCCGGCCGCACCGGCCTTCCCTTCCGCGAAGCCCGCAACCACTTCGAAGCCCAGGCCGCCCGCGACGCCGTATCCTTTCTAAGCGGCGCCCTGAGAACTTACTCGATCGCCCTCACCAAGATCGCCAACGATATCCGCTGGCTCGCCTCCGGCCCGCGCTGCGGCATCGCCGAAGTCCGCCTGCCGGCCGTGCAGCCTGGCTCCAGCATCATGCCGGGCAAAGTCAACCCCGTCATCGCCGAAAGCGTCCTCATGGTTTGCGCCCAGGTAATCGGCTACGACGCCGCCATCGCCTGGGCCTGCGCCGCCGGCAATTTCGAACTCAACACCATGATGCCCGTCATCGCCTATGATCTGCTCGAGTCTCTCGATATCCTCGCCGCGGCCACACGCAACTTCACCCAACGCTGCGTCGAAGGCATCGAGGCCGACCCCGATCGCGCCCGCTCGCTCCTTGAGCGCTCCTTCGCCCTCGCCACCGCCTTAGCCCCCGAAATCGGCTACGAACGCACCGCCGCCATCGTCCACGAAGCCTGGCAGTCCAATCGCTCGGTCCGCGAAGTCGCCGAAGAAAAAAGCGGCCTGTCTGCCGAAAGGCTGAACCAACTCTTCGACGCGGCCCGGCAGGCCGGCGGCCCACCACACCCACCCTAACCGCCTCGAAATCCCTCTTCCCACTCCCCCGCCGCGCCATTCTTCTTCCTTGACGCTGCCCATTTTGTCCCTATACAATCGGCAAATCGATCCAACGGTCGATGCTCGCCGGCCCGAAATACGCGCCTGGGAGGGCTCGGATGCGGAACACTCTCGTCACATTCATTGCGTTGGCGTCGGCACTTCTGATTTCCTCGCCGGACGCAGGCCGGCAGGCAGTCGCACAGGAGGCAAACACAGCCTATCCGAGGATGGCTCCCCTGGACCAGTATCTGATCTCCGACGAAAACTCCGAGATTGCGCTCGCCCGCAGCGCCGCGCCGAAGTCCATTTCCGCCGCGGCCGCCGTGATGGTGCTGGGGCGCAAGGGCTACAAGACCGCTGTGAAGGGCACAAATGGATTTCTCTGCCTCGTCGAGAGATCGTGGGCGCAGGACTCCGATAACGCGGAGTACTGGAACCCGAAGATGCGCGCGCCCCATTGCTTCAACGCCATCGCCGCAAAGACCTTTGCGCCCATTTATCTGAGGAAGACCAGACTCGTGCTGGCGGGAAAGTCGAGAGAGGAAGTCGCCCGGGAAATTGCAGCCGCGCTGGACAACAAAGAGTTACCCGCCCTGGAGCCAGGCGCGATGGCTTATATGATGTCGAAACAGCAGTACTTGAACGACCACGATAAGAATTGGCGCTCGCATGCGATGTTTTTCTTCGCCGGCGACATGACCAACAGCTTCGCCGCCTCCGCTCCCGACTCGCCGGTCATGGTGGCGCATGACCCGGAAAGTCGCGTCACCGTTCTGTTCCTCCTCGCAGACAAGTGGTCCGATGGTTCGCCCGCTCCATCGAACACGCCCTGATCCGCGCCCTGCCCCCGCCCCCGCTCACATCTCACCCCGCTTCGCCGCCCCCACCGCATGCTCCGCCGCCCGGTACGCCAGCGCCTGTATCGTCGCCGTCGGCTGCTGCCTCCCCGACGTCACGAAGTTACTCCCATCCACCAGATACAGGTTCCGAACGTCATGCGTCCGGCTATGCGCATCCACCACAGACTTCAACCGGTCCCGCCCCATCCGGCAAGTCCCCATCAGGTGCCGGCTCGGCATGTTATCCGTGACGGCCCACGGCTGAACCCACGTCTTCTTCGCCCCCGCCGCGTCCAGAATCTCCACTTGCTTCCCGATCAGCCATTTTATCGTCGCCGCATCGTCCGGATGATAGTCGTAGGTAATCCTCACCGCCGGCAACCCCCACGCATCTTTCACCTGAGGATCCAGAGTAACCGTGCTCTTCGCCTGCCCGAGCGACGTCGCGTGCGATAACAGCGCCATCGTGCGGCTGAAGTAAGTTCCAAGTAAGTTCTTGTACTCACTCCCCCACCGCGGCGCATCCGCCGGCAGTCCATGCAGCGCAAATCCCGCCGGATAAAAATCGAACCGCGCATCGATCCCGCCGCCGCCATAGAATCCGCGCTTGGGGTCCGCCGCATAGTAATCGTGAATCAGCCGCGTTACCTGAATCCCTTTGTACTCATTCAGCGGATGCTCGAACAGGCCCTGCACTTCGGACCCGTTATCCCACATGAGGTACTTCCCCACCAGGCCGCTCGAATTCGCCAGACCCTCCGGAAAACGCGCCGACTTCGACAGCAGCAGTAACTTCGGCGTCTCCACCCCATTGGCGCAAACAAACACCGCCTTCGCCCGCTGAATGACTTCTTGCCGCCTCCCGTCAAAGTAAACCGCGCCCGTCGCCCGCCCCGCGCTGTCGGTCTCAATCTTCCGCACGTAGCAGTTCGCCCGCACCTCGCACCGCCCCGTCGCCTCCGCCGCCGGAATCACGCTCACCAGCGTGCTCGACTTCGCCCGCATCTCGCACCCGAACGATTCGCAAAATCCGCAGTTCGAGCACGCCGCCCGCCCTTGATACGGCCGCGAAAGTATCGCCACCGGCGCCGGAAACGGATGCAGCCCCAGCTTCTTCGTCGCCCGCTCGAACAGCACCCCCGAAGACTTCACCGGCATCGGCGGCAGCGGATACGGCTTCGATCGCGGCGCCTCGAACGGATTCGCCCCCGCCAGCCCTGACACGCCCAACTCGTACTCGGCCTTCGTGTAATACGGCTCCAGGTCCGCATAAGAGATCGGCCAATCCTGAAGTTCGGCCCCGCTTACCTCGCCGAACAAACTCCGCTCCCGGAAATCGCTCTCATGAAACCGCCAGTAGTTGGCGGTAAAATGCACGCTGCCTCCGCCCACCTGCCGCCCGTATTCGATCGCTTTCATCGGTACCGCAACATCCGCCTCCGACTTACGATGCAGGATCGGCTGAACCTTCGGATCGTTCGTCAACCCCGGCTCAAACGTGTACTTGATTTCATCGTGCGAGTAATCCTTCTCGTGTAAGTAGGGCCCTTGCTCCAGCACCACCACCTGAAACCCCGCCGTCGCTAACTCCTTCGCCACAACGCCCCCCGCCGCGCCCGCCCCGATCACCAGAAAATCAACGCGGTCCGAAGGCCGGAACTTCACCCCGCTCATTCCTTCTCCCCACTTACTTCCGCGTCGTAGTAACCAAACGGCGGCTGGTACGCCATCCATCCCTCAAACCCGATCTGCCGCCACCCGACTTTCCCCCGGTTCCCCCCATACCTCGGATCACCCAGAAACCCAAGCACCGTATGCGTCCGGAGTAACTCGAAGAATTCCGTATTCTCAATGCTCCGGATCAGCGCCTTCTGCTGCTCATCGCTCAGCGCCGCGATCCCCGCCGAACCCGGAAACATCTCCAGGCGCTTCTTCTGTAACTCCGCCATCCCCGTCCGGTACGCCTCCCGCTCATCACGCGCAAACGTCTCGAGCGCCCGGTCGATAAAGTAAATCACGCCCGCCTCCCGCGCCCCCGGCCCATCCGTCGACGGAATAATCTGCGCCGCAATCGCCTCAATCTCCCCGGCGCTGTCCTTGTCGAAACTCTTAAACTCCCCACCCCCGGCCTGCACCCGCTCCCGCGCCTGCTCCTGCGCGGCGATTAGCTCCGGCCACGCCGCCATCGCCAGCGACGACAACATCCACTCCCTCCGCGTTGCGCCCATAGTGTGTTGCATTATCCCACGGACGTAAGTTACTTGGGTCGCCCAGTCCCTCGCGGCGGCACGGCGCTATACTGGGCGCCTGAGGGAGGTGTGCTATGCCGAAGTTCGTAATCGAAAGAGAAATCCCGGGAGCCGGAAAACTGTCCCCAGCCGAGTTACACTCGATCGCCCAGAAGTCCTGCAACGTCCTCCGCGCCATGGGGCCGCAAATCCAATGGGTCGAAAGCTTCGTCACCGACGACAAAATCTACTGCGTCTACATCGCTCCCGATGAAGCCGCCGTCCTCGAACATGCCCGCCAGGGCGGCTTCCCCGCCAATCGCATCTCTGAGGTCCGCTCCGTGATCGATCCAACTACTTCCGAGTAGAACCGCTACCGCACCCTAACGCCATCCTCGTCACTTCCGCGCCGCGAACGCCCGCCAGAACGCGTCCACCACCGCTTCCGCGCGCGGCCTCTGATCTTCCTGTGCCTCCCCGTCCTTGTGAAAGATATGCCAATACAGCATGGGCCCCAGCAACAGGCCGATCGCCATCTCCGCATCCAACCCCGCCTGCAACTCGCCTTTCTTCATCCCCCGCTCCACCAGCCGCCGAATCTCCCGCCTCGCCGGATCCGTCACCATCCTCCGCCACGCCGCCCCGAACGTCCGGTTCCGCGCCGAGTAGGCAATCACGTGCGGAAGAATCTTGTCCCGAAGCTCCGGATTCTCCGGCGGCCGGTAAGCCAGCAGCGCCGCCATGTCCGCCCGCGTGTCGCCCGTGTCGAACTTCGGCCGCGCCTTCAACCCGCTCGCCTCCGCCAGCATCTCCATAAGCAGCGCTTCCTTATTCGCCCAATGCTTGTAAATCGTCGCCTTGCTCACGCCCGATCTGCGCGCCACCGCATCCATGCTCGTCCCCTCGATGCCCTGCTCGGCAATCAGTTCCAGCGCCGCCTTCAGCACTTTCTTGTGCGCGCTGGCGCTCGGTCCCCTCGGCATCCCTCAAACCTCGATCTTCGAGAACAAGTGACTTCCGGCGCCCAGCAACACCAGCGCCACCGCCGCCAGCACCGCGACATCGGCCGCAAGCCCGAATTCCGCCCGGCCAATCAGCGTGCTTCTTAGCCCGTCCACCCCGTAGGCCAGCGGGTCCATCCGAGTAATGACGCTCAGCACCCGCGGCAGATGGTCGAGCGGAAAAAGCGCGCCCGAAAGGAAAAACACCGGCATCACCAGAAAATTCATCGTGAGCTGGAACCCCTGTATATTCTCGATCGCCGAGCCGATCGCCGTCCCCAGCGCGCTGAATAGCGCCGCGATCAGCCCCATGAACAGCAGCGCCAGCGGCAGCATCCGCAAATCCACTACCCGGAATCCGGCCACGAACGCTACCACCGCCACCAGCAGTCCCTGGATGCACGCCACCGTCGCCCCGCCCAGCGTCCGGCCCAGCATCACCTGAATCCGCGGCACCGGAGCAACGAGCGTCTCTTTCAAAAACCCGAACTGCCGGTCCCACAGAAGGCCCATTCCCGAGAAGACCGAGCTGAAAAGCACCGTCATCGCAATCACCCCCGGCGCCACAAACTGCACGTAACTTCCTTCGCCCGCCCTCTGGAACACCGGCCCCAGTCCGAAACCCAATGCCAGCAGATAAAGTAGCGGCTGCCCGAGCGATGCCACCACCTGCGCGCGCGACCGCACGTACCGCCGCAGCTCCCGCAGCCACAATATGTAAATCGCGCTCATCGGCGGTTCCCCCACATCCTCGCCATCGTCTTCAGTTGATCGCGGCCCGCGTCCGCCGCCTCATCCCGGATCGTCGATCCCGTCAGCGCCAGGAACGCCTCTTCGAGCGATTCTTTCCCCGTCTGCTGCTTCAACTCCTGCGGCGAACCCAGCGCCACAATCTTCCCGTGGTCCATAATCGCGATCCGCTGCGCCACCCGTTCCGCCTCATCCATGTAATGCGTCGTCAGGAACACCGTCACCCCCTCGGTCTGATTCAGATGCTTCACATGGGTCCACAGTTGGTTCCGCGTCTGCGGATCCAGCCCCAGCGTCGGCTCGTCCAGGAACAGAATCTTCGGCGTGTGCAGCAACCCTCGCGCAATCTCCAGCCGCCGCTTCATCCCTCCCGAAAACATCTTCACCAGGTCGTTGCGCCGCTCCCACAACTCGAACAGCCGCAGCAGCCGCTCGGTCCTTTCCGCCCGCACCTTCCGCGGCACGTGATAAAAAACCCCGTGCAGTTCCATGTTTTCCTGCGCGGTCATGTCTCCATCGAGACTCGGATCCTGAAACACAATCCCAAACCGCCGCCGCACCTCGTGAGGGTGCTTGGCCACATCGAGCCCATCGATCTCGATCGCCCCCGCCGTCGGCCGCAACAGCGTCGTCAGCATCTTGATCGTAGTCGTCTTCCCCGCCCCATTCGGCCCCAAAAACGCGAAGATCTCCCCCGCCCCGACCTCGAACGAAATCCGGTCGACCGCGCAGAAATCCCCGAATTGACGAACAAGATTCTCAACCCGGATCATTTAACCAATACTAAACGGTTCAGTTTAGTTCGTCAACCCAAAACCGCCGCCGAATTAAACGGGCCCGCCCGTAGCGATTCAAGTTTCTGGCGAAGCCGTCCTCGTCTTGGCGAGTGACCTCGTAGCTCATCCCTCAGGAGATCGACTTGAGCGGAATCGTTTCGCCCCGCCCATGCTCCTCCAGCGCCGCGCGCAGGATGGCATCAAGCTCAGGGTCCAGCATAGACTCGAGTGCAACGATGCAGTCTTTTATCTGCTCGTTGCAACTCTCCAAGCAGCGAAGCGGCTCCCCCGCCTCGGGATCCTCAAAGTAACTCCGTTCCCTCGCGGTAGCAAGCGTACGCTTGGCCATCTGCTCCAACGGCAGTAGCTTCGCATGGAGCGACTGCACCAGCTCCCGGTCGTACGTGGCGGACTGCACAACGCGATCCGCGATGTAGAGCGCAGCCGCGTAAGGCCGCAGCATGTCCAGCACCGCGCGCGGCAGCACCTGCCTCGCCCGCTCGCCAGCCTCGGCATCGTCGATGTTCTTACGCGCAGCGCTGGCGAGCGCGGCTTGTTGCTCCATCTCTTCGCCAATGATGCCGAGTGTTGACATCGCGATACCCTCCCACAGACCATGATGACACGCAGCCGCGCACGACAATTCTTCGCTCCCGCCCCGCTGCACCGCCTTCGAACAACAGACCCCGCTGCCTCACCTCAGACAGACCGACGCCCCCTCTCGATCGCTTCCCAGTCTTCCCGTAACGTATAGAAAAACACGGCCGCCTCACCTTTCCTCACGAAATCCCGCCGCGCCGAATGAATCCGGCCAGCCACGGCACAGGACGCCTGATTCGACGGCCGAACGATCGAGCAGACAAGGTCGCAGGATGTGCGGGTAAATCCAAGATCAAGGCAGCCTCGCGCAGCCTCGGTGGCATAGCCCTTGCCGCGTTCGCTTTCGAGCACGTGGTAGCCGATCTCCAGTTCCATCCGGCCCTCCACCTCCTGATACGTCAGCCCACAGTCCCCGATGAATCTTCCCTCCGCCTTCAACTCGACCGCCCACAGCCCGAATCCTTATTCGTCGTAGTTCCTCAGGTTCCACTCGATCCATGCCCGTACCCGCGACAGGTCCCTCATCTCCGGATAAAAGCGCCGCGCGTACGGATCGGCGAACACCTCGAAGAGCGCCGCTTCATCCGCAAGACTGTACGGGCGCAGCCGCAGCCGTTCCGTCTCGAGAATTTCGATGGCCATGTCGTCAGCTACAAACTTTCCCAGCCGCGCCGGCGGGACCGCCGCAATCCTCGCGCGGCCTCCGCGCAGCGTCCCCTGCTGAGAGGCGCCAATATATGATGGGCCACGAGTCATTCCAGCCCATCCTCGCCCCAGCGCCTAGCCCTTTGAATCCCGGCAAACCCCGCCGCCGTCAGCGTATCGCGAATCTCTTCTTCGCTCCAGCAGACCTCTTCTACGCGCTCCGCGGGCCGCGCGGCACATTCCCCGCCACCACGCCAAACGTCTTCCCCTTTCTCGACCCGGATCCTCATCTCACCATACATCGGACTCCCGATCACGTACTGCCCGCTCGCCGGATCCACCGCTGTCCCGGATCGAGCACGCCGTGCAGCGCGTGACATGGAGCGGCACGGACCCCCGTGCTCACCCATGCAATGCCGGTATTTTCGGCAAAATAAGGGGGTCCGCAAGAAGTTCCATGATGACCGCTGCCTCCGCCTCGCTGATACAACAGTTGCAGCCAAGGATCGTCGAAACGCGGGCGCGCCTTCAGACCGCCGCGCAGACCGTATCGGCTGATTACGTCAATGACCTTCTGGCCGAGATTGACGCGGCTTTAGAAAGGATCAACGACGGCTCTTTCGGCAACTGCGAAGTCTGCCACCTCGCGGTCGAAGCCGATCGCCTTCGGCAAAACCCGTTTGAACGATTCTGCCTGGACCACCTGAACGAAGCGCAACGCCGGGCGCACGAACAGGATCTTGAACTCGCAACCCGGATCCAGTCCCAACTACTGCCGGCCAGCGACATTACTTCCCGGAGCTGGAGCGCCCATTACCGATACCAACCGGCCGGCCTCGTTGGGGGCGATTACTGCGAAATTGCGCCCTCGGCCGATGGCGCGTCGGTCTTCTTCGCGCTGGGCGACGTCACCGGCAAAGGCGTCGCCGCATCATTGCTCATGACGCATCTCAACGCGATCTTTCGCAGCTTGCTTTCCCTCGATTTGCCGCTTGCCGAGATGATGATGCGTGCAAACCGTCTGTTTTGTGAAAGCACGCCGGCCACGCACTCCGCAACGCTGGTCGCGGGTCGAACTACGGCGAGCGGCGTGGAACTGTGCAATGCCGGCCATTGCAGGCCCTTGGTGCTACGGCATGACGAAATAGAGCGGATTGATTCCACGGGGCTGCCGCTGGGTCTTTTTTGCGGCAGCGGGTACACGGTCAGGCACATCGCCCTCGATCTCCGGGACAGCCTCGTCTTATACTCGGATGGCATTACAGAAGCCCAGGATCCGGAAGGCAACCCATACGAGGAGGACCGGCTCAGCGCCTCCTTGCGCGGCCAGGCGGAACGGGGTGCGATAGCGATGGCCGACAGCGTCCTGCGTGATGTCGAGCGTTTTCGCCGTGCTGCTCCCCAACAGGACGATATAACTCTGCTGATCCTTTGGCGGCATTGCTGACCCGCCTCTCCTACCTCGCCGCAATCAACCCCGGCCGCCACCCGCTCCCCCACCGCGACGCCGTCGGCCCCATCTTAAACTTCAGCGTCGCCCCGGACTGAATCTGCTCCCACGTGATCACCGGTTCGTTCAGCGCCTTCCCATCGAGCGTCGCCGACTGAATATAGAGATTCTTCGCGGACACATTCTCCGCCACCACGCGAAACGTCTTCCCGTTTTCGAGCCGGATACTCATCTCGCCATACATCGGGCTGCCGATCATATACTCCCCGCTCGCCGGATTCACCGGATAAAATCCCATCGCCGTAAACAGCAGCCACGCCGACATCTGCCCGCAATCGTCGTCCCCATCCAGGCCGCCTTCGTCGTAGCCGTACTCGGCCGCCGCAATCTCCCGTACCTTCGCCTGCGTCTTCCACGGCTGGCCGGCGAAATCGTACAAGTAACCGTAATGGTGGCTCGGCTCGTTGCTGTGCACGTTATGCCCGCCGCGGAAGTGCGCATCGAGTTTCGCCGCATACGCTTCTCTGCCGCCTAACAGTTGAATCAGCCCCGCCTGGTCGTGCAGCGGCGAAAAGGTATAAACCCACGCATCACCTTCCGTCCACCCCGAAACCGAACGATTGCCCGGCGTATCCCGCGGCCCGCCGATCGGCGCCCACTTCCCGTCGGACGTTTTTCCGTTCATCAGCCCCAGCGCCGGGTTGAACAAATGCCGGTCGTTTAGCGATCGGCGCAGGAAGAACCGGGAATCGTCCTCCCGCCCCAGCGCTTTCGCAATCTGCGCCACGCACCAGTCGTCGTAGCTGTCCTCCAGCGTCCGCGACGCTGCTTCATCCGTCTTGTCCGTCGGAATGAAGCCAAGCTCTTTGTAATAAGTCAGCCCGCCCCGTGCTTCGTACGGCGTTCCCGGTTCGCGATCCACCCAGCGCCGCGTCGTGTCTCCGTCCGGTGGAACCATGGCGTCTTTGTAAACCGCCTTCCACGCCAGTTCCCGGTCGAAACCGTGAAACCCTTTGCGGATCGCCTCCGCCACCAGCGAATCCGCATGCGTCGCGATCATGATGTTCGTGTACGACGGGTTCGGCCACTTCGGCATCCATCCGCCTTCCTCGAAGTTCTGAAGCAGCGCCGTGATCATCCCATCGATCCGCTCGGGCGCAAACAGCGTCAGCAGGCTGTTTTCCGCCCGGAAGGTGTCCCAGATCGAATACGCCGTGTAGCTTTCTCCGTTGTGCACCCGGTCGTCGAACGCGCTGTAATACCGGCCGTATTCGGAAAATTCGCGCGGATAAAGCAGCGCGTGATAAAGAGCCGTATAAAGCCGCGTCTTCTCGCGGTCCGTCGCTCCTTCCACCCCGAGCCGGCTTAGTTTTTCTACCCACGCCGCGTGCACCTTCGCGCGCACCGCGTCGAAATCCCAGTCCGGAATCTCGTGCCGCAGATTCGCCCGCGCCTGCTCAACGCTCAGGAACGAGGTGCCCACGCGAACTTCCACGAACTCGCCCGGCCGGAACTCCGCATACGCTCCCCGGCTTGTCGACGCGTCCTTGTTTTCGAGGCCGTAGGTGGCTGCGTGCCGCGGCGCCTGCCGGAACTCGACCGCGAAGTAGCCTCGGAAGTTCGGCAGCTTAAAAGGTCCCAGGTGCGCGTCCATGCGATGCGGGTTGTAGCCCGTGATTTCGCCGGTACTTTGATCCACTGCCGCAAAGCCCGGCACGCCCGGCCGCGAAATTTCAACCAACACGCGCGCCGTGCCTGAGTCCGGAAACCGGAAACGAAAATAGGCGCACCGCGCTGAGGCCGTCATTTCCGCCCGAATCTGCTCGCCATTCTGCGTGCGCAAGGTCACTGCGTAGTAATCCGGCCGGGCGGTTTCCTCGCTGTGCGAGAAAGCAAGCCCGCGCGCTTCCGGCGTTGTGCGCAGTTCGCCCACCTCCGGCATCAAAGTGATGTAGCCGTAGTCGCCCATCCAGATCGCCGGTTGATGCGTTCCGATGAACCCGCTGATCGCCCGATCGTCGTACTCATACGACGTCACGCTGATCTTGTTCTGCCGCGTCTGCGGCGTCCAGTCCGTCATCGCGAACGGAGGCCCGGCAAACGGCATCGTCCCGCCGTAACCGATGCTGCTGCGCTCGGTTCCAATCAGCGGATTCACGTAACCAATCGGGTCGGGGCCGGCGGCCAAAACCGCGGAGACAAAAAGAAGACAGAGCAAAAATCGGCGCATGAGGGATCACCGATACTTTATCGGGTTGCCGGACAAAACGTGTGCACCCGCCCTTGCCTTGTGGTGGCAAATCGCGGGGAGTTATACTGCAAGCCGTGGGGTCCATCCCATGGGCTGTTGTCGCAGGTGCGCTTTTCCCGAGCCTCGCCCTCGCCGAGGCTTCGCTCCCGACAAACATCTTCGCCCCGGCTTCCACGCCCGCGCAGATCGTCCACGGGCTAAGCTTGTTCGTTCTTGCCGTCACCGGCGTCATCTTCGTCGTCGTCTTCAGCCTCCTGGCCTACTCCGCGATCAAGTTCCGGCGCCGCCCGGATGACGACGGCCGCGAGCCGTTCCAGATCTACGGCAGCGACCAACTCGAACTGGCCTGGACCGTAATCCCGATCATCATCGTCATGGTGCTGTTCCTCACCTCGGCCCGCGTGCTCCACACGGTCCAGGACGCGCGGAAGCCGAAGAGCGCGATTGACGTCACCGTCGTCGGCCACCAGTTCTGGTGGGAGTACCGCTATCCGCAGTACGGCTTCGTCACCGCGAACGAGTTGCACGTGCCGGTCAGCGATCCCAAGCACCCGACTCCGACTTACTTAAAACTTCTCTCCGCCGACACCGACCACAGTTTCTGGGTGCCGCGCCTGGCGGGGAAAACGGACCTCATTCCGAACCATCCGAACGAGATGTGGATCGACCCGCACGAAACCGGCCTTTATCTCGGCCAGTGCGCGCAATATTGCGGCACCGAGCACGCCAAGATGCTGCTGCGCGTCTACGTCGAAAGCCGCCAGGACTTCGACCGCTGGGTTCGCCGGCAGCAGCAGGCGCCCGCCGCGGTTTCACCGGGAGACGCCGCCGCGGGCCAGCGCGTCTTCGAGAGCACCGCCTGCATCAACTGCCACGCCGTTTCGGGCACCAACGCCAACGGCAAGTTCGGTCCCGACCTGACGCACCTGATGAGCCGGACCACGATCGCTTCCGGCGCCGTGCCCAATACGCCGGCCAACCTGCGCGCCTGGATCGACAACCCCGATACCTTCAAACCCGGGTCACTGATGCCGGCGATGAATCTTACTCCGAAGGAGCTCGATGAAGTAACTACTTACTTACTAACTCTTCACTAACTTACAGCGAGCAAAAAGGAGCACAGGAAAGCATCGTGTCGTCGGAATCGTTGCCCATCTCCGGTTTGGCCGGCCTCGAGACCAGGCCGCGGCATACGTGGCTGGAGGTCCTGCACGAGTGGCTCGTCACGGTCGACCACAAAAAGCTGGGGATCATGTACATCGTCTACGCCCTGCTTTTCCTGGTGGTCGGAGGCGTCGAAGCCAGCATTCTGCGCATCCAGTTGGCGGTACCCAACGCGCATTTCGTCTCGCCGCAGGTTTTCAACCGCATGTTCACCATGCACGGCACCACGATGATTTTCTTCGTGGCCATGCCGGTCCTGATCGGCTTCGCCAACTACCTGGTTCCGCTGATGATCGGCGCGCGGGACATGGCTTTCCCGCGGCTGAACGCGTTCAGTTTCTGGCTCACCGCCTTCGGCGGGCTGTTGCTGTATTTCAGCTTCCTTGGCGGGGACGGGCTTTACGGCGCGGGCAGCACGCCGGACGTGGGCTGGTGGGCCTACGCGCCGCTGACTTCGGTTGCTTTCTCGCGCGGCCACAGCACGGATTACTGGACCATCTCGCTGCTGGTTTCCGGCTTCGGCACCATCGGCGCGGCGGTGAACATCGTGGCGACGGTGCTTTCGATGCGCTGCCCCGGCATGACGCTGGGCAAAATGCCGCTGCTGGCCTGGCTGAACCTGGTGATGGCGGGCATGCTGCTGTTCACGATCACGCCGCTGACCGCCGCGCAACTGATGCTCATGGTGGACCGCTACATGGGCGGGCACTTCTTCGACACGCAGGCCGGAGGGTCGGCGGCGATCTGGATGCACTTCTTCTGGATCTTCGGGCACCCGGAGGTCTATGTGCTCATCATTCCCTGCTTCGCCTTCGTGAGCGAGATTGTGCCCGTGTTCTCCCGCAAGCCGATTTTCGGCTACCCGATCATGGTTGCGGCGACGGTCTGCATCGGGTTTGTGAGCCTCAGCGTCTGGGCGCACCATATGTACACGATCGGCATGACGTCGTACGAGAACGCGTTCTTCGTGCTCACGACGATGGCGGTCGGCGTGCCCACCGGCATCAAGATCTTCAACTGGCTTGGCACGATGTGGGGCGGCAAGATCCGCTACGAACTTCCGATGATGTGGTGCCTGGGCTTTCTGTTCCAGTTCCTCATCGCCGGGTTGACGGGCATCATGCTTGGCGCGGCTCCGTTCGACTGGCAGTTGGGCAACTCGTACTTCGTTGTCGCGCACTTTCACTACGTGATCGTTGGCGGGATTCTGTTCGCGCTGTTCGGCGCGTTTTACTACTGGTTCCCGAAGATGACGGGACGGATGCTCGACAAAAAGCTCGGCCACTGGCATTTCTGGCTGTTCCTTTTCGGCTTCCACATGACGTTCGACTTCATGCACATTCCGGGCCTGCTCGGCATGCCGCGGCGGATCTACACCTACGAGCCCGGACGGGGCTGGGCGGTGTGGAACCTGATTGTCACCATCGGCGTGTTTTTCCAGGCCGTGGCGGTGATTCTGTTCGTGCTGAATATGATTCATTCGTACTTCCGCGGGCGCGTGGCGGGCAACGACCCGTGGGACGCCTGGACGCTCGAGTGGGCCACCACTTCGCCGCCGCCCGAATATAACTTCGCCGTGATTCCGGAAGTCAGAAGCCGGCGCCCGTTGTGGGACCTCAAGCATCCCGAGGACCCGGATTGGAAATACGAATGACGCTGCCGCAAGCAATGCCCGCCGCGCCGGAAGCCTGGACGCTGCCGAGCAAGGGGCGCGTGGCGATGCTCAGTTTCATCATCGCCGAGACGTCGATTTTCACCATATTCGTTGTCGCCTACCTTTTCTATCTGGGCAAGAGCCTGAGCGGGCCGACGCCGCGGCAGGTTCTTGAAATTCCGATCTTCAGCACCATCTGCCTGCTTTCGAGCAGCATTACGATTCACCTCGCGGTTCATTATCTCCGGCAGGCGAAATATGCCGCCTTCAAACTCGCCTGGTTTCTGACCTTCGCGCTTGGGGCGATCTTTCTGATCGGCACCGGCATCGAATGGCACAAG
>DAIDIH010000058.1 GCA_027459465.1 Bryobacterales bacterium
AATCATGTCCCCGCGGCTGATGTCGATCTCATCCTCCAGCGTCAGCGTCACCGACATCGGAGGAAACGCCTCCTCCACCGGCCCCTCGTACGTGTCAATCGACTTGATCCGCGTCTCCATCCCGCTCGGCAGCACCACCACCTGATCCCCCGGCCGGAAGATCCCGCCCGCCACCCGCCCCGCATAACCCCGGTAATCCGGATGCCCGCTCGCCTGCGGCCGCACCACATACTGCACCGGAAACCGCCCGTCGATATGATTCTGGTCGTTACTAATATGTATGTTATTCAGTAAGTACATCAGCGTCGGACCCTGGTACCAGTCCATGCGCCGGCTCCGCTCCACGATGTTATCCCCATGCAGCGCCGCGATCGGAATAAAGTGGAAATCCGTAACATCCAGCTTCGCCGCGAAATCCTCGAACGCCGCCCGGATCTCCTCGAACACCTGCTCGCTGTAGCCCACTAAGTCCATCTTGTTCACGCACACCACCACGTGCGGAATCTGCAGCAGGCTCGCGATAAACGCATGACGGCACGTCTGCTCCAGCACCCCCTTCCGCGCGTCGATCAGAATAATCGCCAGGTTCGCCGTCGACGCCCCCGTCACCATGTTCCGCGTGTACTGCACATGCCCCGGACAATCCGCGATGATGAACTTCCGCCGCGGCGTCGCAAAATACCGGTATGCCACGTCGATCGTGATCCCCTGTTCCCGCTCCGCCCGCAACCCGTCCGTCAGCAGCGCCAGGTTCACCTGCTCGTCGCCCCGCCGCTCGCTCGATAACTTAATCGCCTCATACTGATCGTCAAAAATCGACTTACTGTCGTACAGCAGCCGCCCGATCAGAGTGCTCTTCCCGTCGTCCACGCTCCCGCAGGTCAAAAACCGCAGTAACTCCATGTCCAGATATCCGCGCGCGGCCATTTAGAAATAACCCTCCCGCTTCCGGTCTTCCATCGCCGCCTCGGACCGCTTATCGTCCGCCCGCCCGCCGCGCTCCGTCACCCGGCTCGCCGCCACTTCCTGAATAATCTCTTCAAGCGCCCCCGCCTGCGACCGCGTCGCCCCCGTGCACGTCATATCCCCAATCGTCCGGAACCGCACTTCCATCTCCACCGGCTTCTCCCCCGGCCGCAGCATCACGTAATCCGAATGCGCCAGTAACACCCCGTTCCGCTCCACGCACAGCCGCCGGTGCGTGAAATAGAGCGACGGCATCTCGATCTTCTCCTGCAGCACATACTGCCACACGTCCATCTCCGTCCAGTTACTGATCGGAAACACGCGCATGTGCTCGCCCGGCCTCTTCCGCCCGTTGAATAAGTTCCATAACTCCGGCCGCTGATTCTTCGGGTCCCACTGCCCGAACTCGTCCCGATGGCTGAAGAACCGCTCCTTCGCCCGCGCCTTCTCCTCGTCCCGCCTCCCCCCGCCCATCGCTGCGTCGAACTGAAACTCGTTGATCGCATCCAGCAGCGTCACCGTCTGCAGCGCGTTCCGGCTCGCGTTCGGACCTTTCTCCTCCACCACTCTTCCCTGGTGAATTGAGTCCTCCACGCTCCGCACAATCAGCCGCGCTCCCAGCCCCGCAATCCACTTATCCCGGTACTCCAGCGTCTCCGGGAAGTTATGCCCCGTGTCGATATGCATCAGCGGAAACGGAATCGGCGCCGGCCAAAACGCCTTCCGCGCAAGGTGGCTCATCACAATCGAGTCCTTCCCGCCGCTAAACAGCATCACCGGCCGCTCAAACTGCGACGCCACTTCCCGCAGCACATACACGGCCTCGGACTCCAGTTCTTTCAGGTGTTTCAGACGATACGACTTCATTGACTTTTTGGGGGACTACCCGGATTGGATTCACCCGCCCTTCCACCGGTCGCAGGCGATGTGCGGGTGCGTTCGCTAATTCTCAAAGGTACGATAGTTAATAGATGCTGCACAACTCGCGCCTAAGCTGGGCACTGGCGCTTGCCGCGCAAACATTGCTTGCACAATCCGTTTCCCCGCTGCGAATCTTCCCCTTAAGCGAGGTCCGCGCCGGCCAGACCGGCGTCGGCCGTACGGTCTTTTCCGGGGACCGCATTGACGAATTCCAGGTTCACATCCTCGGAATCCTCCGCAACGCCGGACCCAAACAGTCCATCATCCTCGCCCGTCTCTCCGGCGGACCCCTCGCCGAAACCGGCGTCCTCCAGGGCATGAGCGGCAGCCCCGTCTACATCGATGGCCGCCTCGCCGGCGCCGTCGCCCTCTCGTTCCCCAACTCCAAAGTCCCCATCGCCGGCATCCGCCCCATCGAGGACATGCTCAAAGTCGACGAATCGCCCGCCTCCGCCCCACGCGCCGCCCGCGCCGCCCGCGCCGCCAACTCCGAAGGCCTCCGCGAAATCGCAACACCCGTCTCCTTCAGCGGCTTCACCCAGGCCGCCCTCGATCACTTCGCCCCCCAACTCGCCACCCTCGGCCTCACCCCCTGCCAGGGCGTCTCCAGCGGCGCCGACCTCCCCGCCCGCATGGGCAACCCCGCCGACCTCCGCCCCGGCGGCATGATCAGCGTCGAACTCCTCAGCGGCGACATGAGCGCCGGAGCCGACGGCACCGTCACCGCCGTCGACGGCAACCGCATCTACGCCTTCGGCCACCCCTTCCTCTCCGGCGGCACCACCGATCTCCCCTTCGCCCGCGCCTCCGTCCTCGCCCTGCTCCCCAGCATCACCTCCTCTTTCAAAATCTCCGCCCCCCAGGAATGGATGGGCGCCATCACCGAAGACCGTGGCACAGCCGTCTCCGGCATCCTCGGCCGCACCGCCTCCCTCGCCCCGCTCACCATCCGCGTCATCGGCGAACAAGGCACACACACGTATAAAATGCGCATGGTCAGCGACCGCGCCTTCGCCCCGCTCCTCACCCAAATGGCCGTCTTCTCCGCCATCACCGCCACCGAACGCGCCGCCGGTTCCGTCGCCTACGAACTCCGCGGCCAGGCCGATTTCGCCCCCGGCGTCCCGCCCCTCAAACTCGACAACGCCTACGCCGGAGATTTCGCCGTCGCCGCCCTCGCCGCCCTCGGCGTCGCCGCCCCCCTCAACTCCGCCCTCAACTCCGGCTACGACGCCCTCAAACTCACCCGCCTCAACCTCGAAGTCCGCGCCGCCGAAAAGCACCGCATCATGGACATCGCCCAGGTCGTCGCCTCCAAAACCCAGGCCTCCCCCGGCGACGACGTCGACATATTGGTCACCTTCTCCGGCTACAACGGCGTCGAAACCCAGCGCAAGCTCCGCTACAAAATCCCCATCGGCGCAACCCCCGGCCCCCTCCAGTTCGTCGTCTCCGACGCCTCCACCGCCAACGCCGCCGATTACCTCGCCCTCGCAACCGCCACCCCGCGCGACGCCGCCCGCGTCGTCGAACTTCTCAACGGCCTCCGCGATAACCGCAAAGCCTACGTCCGCGTCCTCCGCTCCGAAGCCTCCTTCACCGTCCGCGGCGAAACCCTCCCCGACCCTCCTCCTTCCTACGCACTCGTCCTCGCCAAAGCCCAACCCGTCCTCGGCATCGCCGGCACCCCCTCCAAACTCGCCGAATTCCCCATCGACACCGGCGGCGACATCGTCAGCGGCGCCCAATCCGTAACCGTGCAGGTCAAACCGTGAAACATTTCCTCCCACTTCTGTTCTGCCTCCCCGTTTTCGCCGCCTCCACCGCCACCTGGGAGATGAGCTCCTACTCCGACTTCGTCAAAGGCAAATTCACCGGCGTCGCCCTCGACCCCGACGGCCGCCTCACCGTCGCCCCCCAACTCGATACCCTCCTTGCCTCCGGTGAATCCGCCCTCTGGAGCGTCGTCCAGGCACCCGACGGCTCCATCTACGCCGCCACCGGCCACGGCGGCAAAGTCTTCCGCATCTCCCCCAACGGCAAATCCGACCTCCTCTGGACCGCCCCCCAGCCCGAAGTATTCTCCTTAGCCATCGGACCCGATCACGCCCTCTACGCCGCCGCCTCCCCCGACGGCAAAATCGTCCGCATCGAAAACGGCCACGCCACCGAATACTTCGATCCCCACGAAAAATACATCTGGTCCCTCGCCTTCGGCCCCGACGGCGCCCTCTACGCCGGCACCGGCAACCGCGGCGTCATCTACCGCATCACCGCCGCCGGCAAAGGCGAAATCTACTACTCCACCGGTCAAGCCCACGTCACCGCCCTCGCCTTCGATAACCAGGGCCGCCTCCTCGCCGGCTCCGAACCCAACGGCATCCTCTACCGCATCTCCGCCAAAAACCAGGCCTTCGTCCTCTACGATTCCTCCCTCCCCGAAATCCGCTCCCTCGCCGTCCTCAAAGACGGCACCGTCCTCGCCGCCGCAATGGGAGGTTCCGTTATGAGCCGAGTCGGCACTTCCGCCGGAGCACTGACCACCTCCGGGGCCGGAGCCTCCGGAACCGCCGCCGTCAGCGTCACCGTCACCGACGACGGCACATCCACCCAGGCCGGCCCCGATCTCAAAACCAAAGCCCCCACCCCCGCACCCGCCGCCGCCACCACCACGCAGGCCGCCACCTTCACCCCCTTAATCGACATCTCCGGCGTCGAAAAATCCGCCGTCTATCGCATCCGCCCCGACAACACCGTCGAAACCCTCTGGAGCTCCAAGGACGAAAACCTCTACGACATCGCCCCCTCCGGCGTCGATATCTTCCTCGCCACCGACCAACAGGGCCGTGTCTACCGCCTCAACCCGAACCGCCAAACCGAACTCGTCCTCCAAACCGGCGAAGGCGAAGCCACCCGCCTCATCGAAACCTCCCGCGGCCTCCTCGCCGCCACCGGCGATCTCGGCAAACTCTTCCGCATCGGCAATCACGAAGCCGCCACCGGAACCTACGAGTCTCCCATCCACGACTCCGGCGCCGTCGCCCGCTGGGGCCGCATCTGCTGGCGCTCGCCCGGCTCCACATCCACCGTCCGCATCTCCACCCGCTCCGGCAACTCCCTCCGCCCCGATTCCACCTGGAGCCCCTGGTCCGCCCCGATCACCTCCCCTTTGAACAACGCCATCCAAAGCCCCAACGCCCGCTACCTCCAGTGGCGCGCCGAATTGAGCCCCGGCGCCGAAATCAGCGACGTCTCGATCGCTTACCTCCCGCAAAACTCCCCGCCCATCGTCCGCAGCGTCAGCGTCACCTCCGTCGCCTCCGCCCGCTCCGCATCCACCACCTCGTCTTCCTCTTCCAACGCCAGCTACTCCATCACCGTCACCGACACCGGCGAATCCCCCAACCTCTCCTCCGGCACCCCCGCACAAACCGTCGGCCGCTCCAACTCCGCCCAGATCCAGATCTCCTGGCAGGCCGACGACCCCGACGGCGACAAACTCGTCTATGCCCTCTACTTCCGCGGCGACGGCGAGCACGACTGGAAACTCCTCAAGGACCGCCTCACCGAAAACACCTTCAACCTCGACGGCGACTCCCTCGCCGACGGCCGCTACCGCTTCCGCGTCGTCGCCAGTGACCGCCCCTCCAACCCTCCCGCCGAAGCCCTCCAGGCCGAACAGGTCAGCTCCCCCGTCTGGATCGACAACACCCCGCCCGCTGTCCACATCGAAAACCCCCAACGCACCGCCGCCGGCCTCGCGCTCGACGTCGCCGCCGATGACGCCGCCTCCTCCCTCAAACGCTGCGAATTCTCCATCGACGCCGGCCCCTGGACCCTCGTCGAAGCCGTCGACGGCATCACCGATTCCCCCCACGAGCGCTTCCACATCGCCGCCCCAGCCGCCCCAGGCGAACACTTGGTCGTCGTCCGCGTCCTCGACACCGCCGGCAACGCCGGCCTCGCCAAAACCGTCATCCGCTGATGCCCAGGGAGCGATAATCGTTGCATCCTCACCCTCCACCACGGCGTATTAGCTATTGAATAGAGTGCTGATGACCGAACACGAGATCGGGGAGGCGCTCGCCGCGGCAATCCACGGCGACCGTGACGCCTTCGCCCACCTCGTCCGCGAGCATCAGGCCATGGTGTTCAGTGTGGCCTATCATTTCCTCCACGATGCCTCGAAAGCCGAAGACCTCGCCCAGGAAACCTTCCTCCACCTCTTTCGCAATCTCGCATCCATCGAATCCCCCGCGCATCTGGTCTATTGGCTCCGCCGTGTCGCCACCCACCGCTCCATCGACGAATCCCGCCGCCGCCTCCGCCGCGCCGGCACCGTCGCCCTCGACGCCGTCGCCGAACCTTCCTCGCACGACCGTCCCCGCGACCCCTTCCTCTCCGAGGCGCTCGAAAAACTCGTCGCCACCCTCCCCGAACCCCAGCGCGCCGTCGTTGTGCTTCGCTATCAGGAGGACATGGAGCCAACCGAAATCGCCCAGGTGCTTGGCGTGCCCGTGAACACCGTCAAAAGCCGCCTCCACCGCGGCGTCGAATTCTTACGAAAAAAACTGCCGGGCCCCGCCCGGGGAGCAACAGGATGAGCTTTACCGAAGACGATCTGCGAAACGCGCTCCAGCGCAAGCAGCCGCGGGACGGTTTCGCCGGCCGCGTGCTGGCCCGCCTCGACGAACCCCCGCCCGCCCCGCGCGCGCCCTGGTACTGGTGGCGCGCCGCCGCAGCCGTCCTCTGCCTGCTCGTCCTCGCCGCCGGCGCCTGGCGCTACGAACACGTCCGCCGCGAACGCCTGCAAGCCGAGGCCGCCCGCGATCAGCTCATGCTCGCCTTGCAGCTCACCGCCGGGAAGTTGAAATCCGCGCGCGCCCGCATCGTCAATCTCAGTTATGAAAACCGGCCGGTAAACCCCGGCCAGCAAAGAAACGTGGAGTAAGTCTTGCCTAAGTTCTTCTTAGTCCTGATCTGCGCCGCTCTCGCCCCGCTCACCCGGGCCCAGACCATCGACTTATCCGGACTCGACAAGTTAGCCAACCGCGCCAGCGAAGTCAACACCATCTCGCTCGACGGCGATAACCTCCGCACCGCCGCCCAGTTCCTCAGCGGCAACAACCCCGACGTCAAACAGGCCCGCTCCATCGTCGAAGGACTTCAAGGCATCTGGGTCCGTAACTTCGGCTTCAAAGACAAGGAAGAATACAGCCCCAAAGACCTCAACCCCGTCCGCGACCAGCTCAAATCCGGCGGCTGGTCCAAAGTCGTCGAGTCCCGCGAAAAAGACGAAACCTCGGAAATCTACCTCCGCAGCGAAAACCAGAAAACCATCGGCCTCGCCATCATCAGCCAGGAACCCAAAGAACTCACCGTCGTCGTCATCTCCGGCGCCATCGACCTCGAACGCCTCGGCAAACTAAGCGGCAACCTCGGCATCCC
>DAIDIH010000059.1 GCA_027459465.1 Bryobacterales bacterium
TCCTCCTCGCCTTCATCGTCCGCAGCCCCCGCTGGCTCGTCGGCAAAGGCCGCCTCGACGAAGCCCGCGACGCCCTCGCCCGCATCGGCGACGACCCCGACTTCGAAATCCGCGAAATCTCCGAAGCCATCAAAGCCGAACACCTCGAACGCGGCGACCGCCTCTTCTCCCGCAAATACCGCCTCCCCGTCTTCCTCGCCATCACCATCGGCATGTTCAATCAGCTCTCCGGCATCAACGCCATCCTCTATTACTTAAACGACATCTTCGCCCAGGCCGGCTTCGCCAAAGTCTCCGGCGACCTCCAGGCCGTCGCCGTCGGCCTCGCCAACCTCCTCTTCACCATGCTCGGCATGGCCGCCATCGACCGCCTCGGCCGCAAACCCCTCCTCCTCGCCGGCTCCATCGGCACCGCCGCCGCCATGTCCGGCGTCGCCGCCGTCTTCTTCACCCACCGCGGCAACCAATACCTCGTCTGGCTCCTCGGCTTCTACATCGCCTCCTTCGCCCTCTCCCAGGGCGCCGTCATCTGGGTCTACCTCAGCGAAGTCTTCCCCCAAAGCGTCCGCGCCCGCGGCCAAAGCCTCGGCAGCTTCTCCCACTGGTTCATGAACGCCGTCATCTCCGGCCTCTTCCCCCTCATGGCCGCCGCCTCCGGCGCCTACCCCTTCGTCTTCTTCGCCCTCATGATGGTCGTCCAGTTCTTCGTCGTCCTCGCCATCTACCCCGAAACCAAAGGCATCACCCTCGAACGCATGCGCGAGCGCATGAAAATTGAAGCCTGACCCGCCCCTTTGTGCTACATTCTCCAATCATGGCTTCCCGCAGCGTAAATAAGGCGATCTTAATCGGACATCTGGGCCGCGATGCCGAAACCAAATTTACCCAGTCCGGCGTCGCCGTCACCCGCTTCTCCGTCGCCACCAACCGCCGCTGGAAAGATCAGCAGACCGGCGAATGGAAGGAAGAAACCGACTGGGTCAACGTCGTCCTCTGGCGCCAGGAAAACCTCGCCCAGTACCTGCAAAAGGGCAAACAGGTCTACGTCGAAGGCCGCATCCAGACCCGCAGCTACGAAGATAAGGACAAAAAGAAGGTCTACTCGACCGAAGTCGTCGCCGACGACGTCATCCTCCTAAGCGGCGGCGGAGCCCCCCGCGAAGAGGGCGCCACCTCCGGCCCACCCCAACCCCGCGCCGCCGGCGCCCCCAAGCCCAAACCCGCCGAAGGCGACGACTCCGCCTTCGACATGGGCATCACCGACGACGACGTCCCGTTCTAGCCCGCTCCGCCATCCCTGCATGCATCGTGCTAGCATGTGGGCAAGCCGATGCCGACGCTTACCATTCGTAACGTGCCGCCCGCTGTGGTCCGCTCGCTGAAGGCGCTCGCCCGCCGCCGCCGCCGTTCCATGGAGCAGGAGGTTCGCGAACTGCTCGAAACCCATGTCTCCGAGCGGCTGTCGGTCCTCGGCCAGATCGAAGCATCTTGGAATCGTCAGGCCCGCCGGCCCACCGCCGCCGAAATCGACTCGTGGATCGCCGCGGGCCGCTCGTGAAAGCCGTCGTCGACACCAACGTCGTCGCTTATCTCCTCCTCGGCACGGAACAGTACGCCGCCGAGGCCCGGACCTTCCTGGCCTCGCTCGCCGAACTCCAGGCCCCGGCCCTCTGGGAAGCCGAACTCGCCAACGTCCTCTGGATGGCTACGCGCCGCCGGATCCTCACCCTCGAGGACGCCGTCAGCCGCCTCGCTCTGGCCGAAAGCCTCGGTATCGAATCCATCCCCAACCGCGCACTCTGGCAGGGTGCGCTCGTACGCGCGCACCAGTCCGGCATCGCGGTTTACGACACATTGTTCGTCGAACTCGCCGCCCGCCGGAAACTGCCGCTCGCAACCTTCGATGCCGCCGTCCTCCGCGCTTTCCCGCAAATCGCCGCCCGCCCCGCCGCGCTCACCTAGCCTGGCCGCACGCCCCTTACCTCAACCCAACCTCCGCCCTCTCCCCGCTCACCTCCACCCTCGTCCCGAACAGCTCCGACAACCGCGTGGACGGGCAGACCTGTCGCTCCTCAACCAACCACTGGCTCTTCGCGGTTATAACAGCATCCGGACTGGAAAGGATCCTGCCGATCCCGTCGATCCGCGGAACCCAGAAGGCAATTACGATCACGCCGATGCCGCGGCCCCCAGGGCGCCAACAGGATGCAGCAAGGGCGAAAATGGAACCGGCATGATTCCCGGGGAGCGCCTTCTGTTGGTTCGCCGCCACCGCACTCGCCATCCCGGCGGCGCTCGTAACACCGCCCTTTCCGAACCCTTCACCAGGAAGGCCACGGGCGTGCACTGTCCGATACGAGCCGGCCGTGAAGAGCGGCAAATCTCTGCTGATCCTGAATGGGCCTGCATCGGAAGCCGCGAAGGCGAAAGGAACCCTCGAGTCGGAGAGCATCCCAGCGGCACAAAATTGCCACAAAAGCGCACCATACTGCCTCCGGGCACACTGAAAAAGGGCAGAACGAAGCGGGAAACTGACATATCTGTTTGGTGGCCAACCGGCGCGATAAGAGGCACGCCTGGCAAAGACAACCTCATGAGTCGGCATTGTTTCAAGTCCGCGGCTCACTTTTGTGCCGGCGATTTTGAAGGGCGCCCAGCCGATACACCCGGCTGCAATCGAGGCCATAAAAGGTCGAGCCCGCACGAGCGAACGGCACTACGTCGGGGAGAATTTTCAAATCCATGCGGAATAACCCGATAACCCCCGGCGGAGATCGCCGCATCCTTAAGCGTGCCCTCCTCGCCCGTTTAATGCTCGTGTTGTCCTTGCCCGTGTCCGCGCAGAACTTGCCGGAAGGGACGGTGCTGGAAGCGCGGCTGTCAGGCGCCACCGGTTCCCGCATCTCCCATCGTGGCGATCCGATAGAGGGCACGATTATAGCCCCGGTCAGCGTTCACGGAAGAATCCTTGTTCCTCAGGGATCGAGATTGCTTGGTTCCATAACGAGTGCGACTGCTATCGGCTTGGGTCTCAAACACACTACGGCGGCCCTGGCCTACGGCTTCCACGCGCTTCTGATACCGGGCCGCGCGGCAATTCCGGTCAACACTCGATTAGTTGACGTAGACACCGCGAAGGAACATGTTGACGCCCTCGGCACGGTGCGCGGGATACATCCGATCGTGAGCCTCGCCTCGGGAGTAGACTATTTCGCTGTTCCTTTACTGCTTGCCGAGCCCGCAATCGGCGTCCTCGTATGGGGCGTGAAGTCCGTCATCGCCCCCTCTGCCAATCCGGAAATACATTTCCCCACGGGCACTGAGCTTCTTATCCGGTTGACCAATGCGGTGACCCTCCCTGAACCAAACCGGTCTTTCCGCGTTCCGGCGGAATCGTTCTCGCCAGGCGATCTGAATGAGATTGATGAGTTACTGAAGAACTCTCAGCAGCGAGCCACCATGGGAGGCCGTCCGTCTGATATCGTAAACGTGCTCTTCCTCGGCACCCGGGCTCAGATGGATCGCGCTTTCCATGCCTCTGGATGGATGGAGGCCCAGCGGAAGTCACCGATGTCGCTCTACCGGATGTACCTCGCCCTCACGAAGCGATCCGGCTATCCGAGGGCGCCAACGAACGCCCTGACTCTTAACGGCGTACCTTCCTCCTTTGTCCAACAGAAAAGTCTGGACACGGTCCAGAAGCGCCACCACATACGCGTATGGCAGGACCCGCGGCGAGCCAACGTCTGGTTGGGCGCCGCGGCGGAAGATATCGGGTTCCGGTTTGAACTGACACACTGGACTCATTCCACCGATCCCGACATCGATAACGAACGCGCCAAAGTAGTGAACGATCTGACTTTTGTCGGGTGCATCAGCGCGGCCGGACTGCTTCGCCGGACTTCACCGGACCTCGTGCAGGATCCGAAGGCGGAATACCCGATCTTGACGGATGGAAGTATCGCCGTGGTCCGGTTGAACGATTGTACGGACCCTAAACTTATGGCAGGCGTGGCTGACGCCTCCGCTGCGCACCAGCGTGCGAAAGCGGCTCGCGTGTTGGCCGCGCTCCGGAATGATCTAGTAAGATCGAACATCGTCTGCACGACTTACAATACGCTCAAGCTTCCCGGAAAACGCAAGACTGAGCTCGCAAGTACGCACGTAGAACCAGTAACCGTGGAGCCGCGCCGTTTGGACTGGCTGATCCCTGTCGCATACGCGCAAAGTCGTCCAAAGCAGTGACGGCGCTGCCGTCAACCATTTCCAGGATCCGCGTCGGCGGCCTCGCGCATAGCACCGTCACGCCCCAACACGGTGCGCCAACCCACTCTCGACGCCATCTTCCCCACCATCCCCGCCCACCGCTTCGCCGAAGCCGGCAAAGCCCCCGGCCTCGAACCCCCGCGCTTCCGGGAATGCGAAACACCCTCAATCCCATCGCTCCCCGCAAGCCCGGCCATCCAACCCCGCGCCCATACAGCTTCCGTTCCTCCACCAACCGCAACACCTCCTCGTCCGTCGCAGCCACGGCGCCCGGTAACGCCGCCAGATAGCCGAGTATCTCTTCCCGGCGCCGCAAATTCCCGCACGCCAACTCGCCCAGCACGAACGGATGCATCGCCACCACGCCCTCGCTCAGCAACTCCCGCAGCTACGGATCCCCGCGCCGGAAATGCTCCACCCAGGCCGAGGTGACCGCCAGAATCACCGCCGCGCCCTCGTCCGCCTTCGCGGCGCCGGCCGCAGCCCCGGCTCCGTGCCCCAAAGCCCCGCCCGCACCAGCGCGGTCTTCTCCTGTACTCCGGTCAGCCGAATTCCTAAAGCAGCTCAAGAAAAGCAAACGCCCCGTGGTGCTGACCGTCAAGGGAAAGGCCGCGGCCATCGTGCAGGACGCCGAGGCCTACCAGCGGCTGCTCGACCTCGCCGCCCAGGCCGGCGCGAGCGAAGGAATCCGCCAGGGTCTCCAAGACGGGAAACACCGCAAGGTCCGCCCAGCAAGGGAGTTCTTCGCGGAATTTGAAACGCGGCCTGGCCTACCCCGTTAACCCCACCGCCCGTCAACCGCCCTCACAATGCGGTGCCCTTCGCGGCCTGGCCGCGTACAAGAAACGTCTTCGGATAAGGCCCGCTCCCACAAAGCTTGAATGACCCGAAGTCTTTGTACCAATCGCCCTCCGGCACTTCCGGACGCGTCTCCACCCACAGCCGTAGACGGTTCAGGTCGGCCACGCTGATCGCTCGATCGCGCATCCGCTCAGCCAGGTGCCCTCGCACCGCGGCGGGAAGCTTCTCCCATCGCTCAATCTTCGGCATCAGCCGCCAAAAACCATCCGCCCCAGTTCATCGCCGAGCCGCTTTGCCTCTTCCGGATCCTTCTCGCTCCGGAACCGTTCGGCCAGTTCGAAGAACTGCGCCTGCTTCCGCATCTCCGCGTCAAGCCCATTCTCGATCAGCTCCACCAGCAGGCGGTTCTTGCTCAGCCTCCGGCTCCTCGCCAGCGTGCGCACCTGCCTGGCCAGCTTCGGCGGCAGACTCACGCTCTGCCGTACGGCCTTCTCCGTGGTTCCCATAACACCATCATGCACCAAAACGGTGCAGCGATCCGCGCTCACCCACAATCCTCAGCCTCCGGACGCAGCCCTGCGTCCATCTCGTCTATCGCCCGCAGTACTATAGTGGCTCTGGAAACTGTGTTTCTCTGACTCTCGGCGGGCGCGACTGCAAACATTCGGCGCCAGGGCGTTCACCCGTTTTGCCGAAAAGGCGTGAATCGCGGATGGTTGGACGACACGGGCAAGGATGAACTGGCCGCGCTCAGGAAACTCGCCGCCAACGCCGTCGCCGAGGGAGCGCTCGTGGAGGGGAACTGCGATGAGAAAACAGTACCGTAGCCCCTTAATGGCCTCGATCCAGGAAACCGCCGAAGCTCTGCACGCTTCCGGCGTCATGGACAAGCGCACCATGCGCGAATTCGACGAACTCTCCCCTCACGCCGGTCCGTCCCCTGAAGCCGAAACAGATCCGAGCCCTCCGCCTGCGCGAAGGTGCCAGCCAGGCCGTCTTCGCCCGCTACCTCAACGTGACCACCGGCCTGATAAGCCAATGGGAGCGCGGAGAAAAACGCCCGCAGGGCGCCTCCCTCAAACTCCTCTCGCTCGTCGCCAAACACGGCCTCCAGGCCGTCGCCTGACACGGTCGGCACCCACCATGCCTACTTACGTCGTCGTAACCCCCATTAAGCCCAACGCGATCAACAAGGAGCACACGTTCTCCAACGGTACCTCCATCCGTCATCTCCGACAAGTCTCAAAAGACATACTCGACCTGCTTCGTCCGGTCGTCGCCCCACACAGGCTCGACGAAATCGCCGGCGCCCGATATTGGCTCCGCGTAGAGCGGGAAACCGAGCACCCGCTGCCGAACGGCGATCAAACCCTCTTTCCAATCGCGGTCAACGCCTCCCGCGCCTTACAACTCGTCTGCCCTATCGGTGCGAAGCATGTCTTCATCCGGCTTCAGCGCGACGTGGGCGGCGAGTCGCCCATTAACGCCAAAGTCTGGGACGAACTTCACAGCACCCTCATTGGCCGGACGGCTTCGCTCGAGGACAACGGGATCGACGAAGCCTTCGACCAGATATACGCCGGGGTACAGCAGGCCTTCGACGACGGAATAGTCCGCTTGGAAAATCCCATCCTATTCCTCGAACGCGGCATGCAAATCGGAAACGTCTACCTCGCAACACTCATGTTCGCGATGGGACTCGACATGCTCTTCATGGCCGTCAAGAAAGATAACTTCGTAAAGCGCGTCAGTGGCTTTCTGGGCCCGGATTCATTCTTCTTTCCGCCGAATCAATTCACCAAAGCCCAGCCAATAACTCGCGTCAAAGATGTCGTCGCCGACATCTTCGACCTTCGCAACCTCATCGCCCACGGCCAAGAAATTCCGCAAAAACCCTTCAGACAACCATACCAACTCACCAGCACGAGCGGCGAAGCACTCCCAGACACCTACTACCCCTATACGTACGCGGAACTCCTGCGAGAATCCGCGCTCTTCATGCTCACTAACTCACTCCGCAAAATTCTCATGGATCAGAATCGCATAAGAGCCGTAAAGGACACCAAGCGCTGGCGAGCCGAAATGAAACAACTTGAAAGCCCATGATGCAACTCCACATCGCCCCAGCCCACCTACCGTGCCCGCTTCCCCTCCGCCCCACCCGCTCCACCAACTGCGCAGTCACCCGGAGGTTAGTCCTCGGCGGAGGATCCGGCGTTCTTCACGCCACGCCGGAGCGCCGGTATTCCTGAGGAACTGCGCAGCGTCGTTCTCAGGATGCAGTACAGCCACGTCCAGGCGGAGCGGGGGATCACAGCCATGCAGACCGCATTCGAAGATGCCTGCGTCA
Source organism: Bryobacterales bacterium (assembly GCA_027459465.1). Classification (GTDB taxonomy): domain Bacteria; phylum Acidobacteriota; class Terriglobia; order Bryobacterales; family Bryobacteraceae; genus JAJYKC01. The sequence goes on from DAIDIH010000059.1 coordinate 7,418, forward strand.
CCGGCTACGCCAACTTGGTCGAATCAATCACCAACGACACGAAAGACTGCCATTCGCTCGCGGCCGCCGTCCGGACCGCCGCGCGGGCTGTCCTCGCTGTGAACGCGAGGCGCTTCCGGCGGCCTCCGCGGAGCCGCACAACATCGACGTGCTCACGCCCGGCCAATCCCCGGCACACCAGTTCCACCTCAACCGGGAACTGCCGGAAGACAAGCGGTGTGGCCGAGCGAAGGCGCGCGGGACGCCGTACGACGCCCTCGTTCACCCACGGGCGAAAACAGCCCAGTCGCTGCCAGGACTGCGCGCCCGCGACGTGGCGGATCATGGCACCGCTCAAAGCCGTCAAAACGGCGTTCGGCGCATCCACCACTATCCGAAAGGCCTGGATGCCGTCCAACGGACGATTCAATGGTGCTTGCTTTCCTGGTTCTGTACTATGCTCAAGCTTGAGTCGTACCCGCGAAGTCAAGCCGACCGGAACAGCCAGCTTGGCGGGAGCGGACTCTGAAGCGTGCGATGAGTACCATCCAGGCTGAGACACCCAGCGGCGACGCCTTGGTGCGTAACAAGGCCGTCCGCCTCTTCACGTACCTCAAGGAGTTGACTGAACTCCGGACTAAGGTCAGACGGAATTGCGACGAATATGACCAAGTGGTCTGGTGGAAGGAAATTCCGAGAGAAAAGGAATGCTACTGCGCTGCTTGGGACCTCGGGCGCGACCCTGCATACGAAGACTGGCTCCGGGTAGAACGTCCGCGTTGCAAACGGCCGCCAGCACTCCCGGCGGCGTTGCAACCATGGCTGAACGAGCGTGATGTCGCCGATGCAACCCAGGACGCCCCGCAGCTCAGGGACAGCATTGTCGAAGAAGTCGGTTCAAACGCTGGCGGCCAAGGATCAGAAACGGTGGTCCGAAGGCTGGAAGACCATCCAGCGATCTTGCGGCAATGGGAGCTCTACGTCGAGAACCACTGGTGGCCCTGGGCGATTGAGGAACGGCGGCTGCAGCCGGTGCAGTTGATCTACAACAAACTCTTCGCCGCCTATCAGAATCAGGAACGAATGGGCGAAGCCTACGAGGTTGTCGTCGGCGTCGGCCTGTTGACCTGGCATCCACCTCACGGACCGGACATCAAACGTCATGTCGGGGCCTGCCACGCAATCATCGAATTCGATTCCAAGACTGGAGTGATCACGGTCGGTCCGCCACCCGACGGAGCCCATCTCTCGCTCGAACAAGACATGCTTGAGCCGCAAGACAGGCCATTGCCGGATCTTCAGAACCGGATCCAGCAGGAGTTTTCCGATATCGGTGATGGGATCTGGGAGGGACCCGGCTTGGCGACGGCGCTGAATGCATATTTTCAGCAACTCTCCCCCGAGAGCGCCATGGACATGGCTCTGGAGCCGCAGGACGGTACAACCGACCGCACCCGTCCGCGCATGAATCTCGCGCCGGCACTGCTTGTGCGGCAGCGTAGCGACCGTAATCTTGTCCAGATCTTTGCCGAAATCGCTGAGCAGATGAACCGGGGCGGGTCGATTCCGGTCGGAGTCGAGAAATTAGTCGGCATTCGTGATGACCACCAAGCTTCCGGTGAGAACCCGGAGAGTGAGTCGGCCGCCAGCGAAGCGGACGAAACATATTTCCCTCTTCCGGCCAATGAGGAGCAGCGCAAGATTGCACAGCGCCTCGCCACTCGGCAGGGAGTTCTCGTACAGGGGCCGCCGGGCACTGGCAAGTCACACACGATTGCCAACCTGATCTGTCATCTGCTCGCGACCGGAAAGCGGCTATTGGTGACAAGTCACACGGCGCGCGCCCTGCGAGTATTGAAGAAGTATTTCCCGCCCGAATTTTCACCACTGTGCGTGTCGTTGCTAGGGGACGACACGGCTGCCCTGACAGAATTGGAGGAATCCGTCCAGGGTATCCTGAGCGAGCTGAATCAGTGGGACAGCGTGAGGAAGCAGGCACGAATCAGAGAGCTCGTCGCGGACATCGATCGTTCAAGACGCGAACTCGCAGAGGGATACTCGAGCCTGAAGACGATCCGATCCGGCGAGACGGACCCCGTCGATCTCAATTTCGGCGAGTACCGCGGCACCCCTCAGTCTCTTGCTCTGCGCCTGGCCACCGAAGCAGACCTGCATGGCTGGATGGGAATCGACATTGGTGCTGCGGAAGGGCCGCCGCTTACCAATGAAGACGCCATCGCACTTCTGAGATTCTGGCGTGACCTGGGTGACGATGCGGAGGAAGACTTCAGGAAGGCCCTTCCGGAGTTGGCATCGATACCCAGCCCCAGCAGTTTCGACCAAATCGTTCTGAAAGAACGTGAACTCGGCGCTCGTCTGCAGTCAAGCGGACCAGACACGGGGGTGCCTCTTCACGTTCTCTCTGCTGCCCCGATTGACATTCGCGGCGCGATGGAATCGGCCCTGCGCGAGTTCCTAGCGCTGTACGACAAGCTTTCAAGTGAATCGGAGGTTTGGGTCAAGACGGCGATTCAGGACGTCACTCAGGGGAAGCATCATTCCTGGCATAGCCTGTCAGCGGCGACAGCGTCGAAGCTGGCATTTCTGAAGGGGAATATCGACCATGCGGCTCAACTGAAGGTCACCGGGATTGGGCAACGCAATCGAGCAGAGGTACGTGCAAACGCTGAAACGCTGCGCGACCATCTTCTCGCGGGCAAGGGAACCGGCGTTTCGCTGCGCTACAACCCTTTTGCGCCGAGACACTTGAAGGCGTGCCTCTACCTGATCGATGAGGTCCGGGTAAATGGCCGCCCCTGCGAGCGGCACGACGAAACCACTGCGCTTCTGCAGTATCTCGACGTCATCGATGCTGTCGAATATGTTGATGAACAGTGGTCACCGTATCTGGCACCCACGACCTTGCCGATGTTGCTTCACTTCGGCGATCAGGTTCGGCGCTCCGAACTTCTGAGCAGCATACTGAATCTCAAGGATAAGGCGGAAGCCGTAACCTCCGCAGCCAGGGGCGTCCCGGAACTGCAGTCGCTGCCGTTCCATGATCGGCAGGCAATCGCCAGTTTTCTGAACCTCTTCGCCGCAGCGAAAGTACAAGACGAACTCAGAAGGGTCCAGGCAGAGATCTCCGCCGTCTCCGGGCAGTTGGCCTCTCTGAGGCGCGATCCACACGCCCACCCGCTCAGTTTGGAATTGCTCGCGGCTGTTGAAGATCGAGATCTGGACCGCTACTCCAGGGCTTACGCCGCAATAACGTCAGCGTGGGAACTCCACACCAGACAGCAACGGCGGAGAGCACTCGAGGCCCGGTTACGAAGGCCGGACTTTGTCGACAAGGTGCGAGCCTCCCGGCACGACGCCGCATGGGATGAACGAATGTCCCGCTTTGTGGAGGCCTGGAATTGGTCTCGGGCCGGTGCGTGGCTCACTGGACGGGCCGATCCGCACCGCGAATCCGTCATCCGCCAGCAAGTCGATCTCGCGCAACAACGCATTCGCCAGAGCATTCGGGAATTGGGGGCGTGCAAGGCTTGGGAGTTCGTGCTCGCTCGCTTGAAACCAGAGCAGAGAGAGCACCTCATGGCGTGGCGGCTGGCTGTGAAGAAAATCGGAAAGGGTACCGGCAAGTATGCCACGCAGTACCGAAAGGAAGCGCGCTACCATCTCGACTATTGTCGCGGAGCCGTCCCAGCCTGGGTAATGCCAATTTATCGGGTGGCCGAAACAACCAAGCCAAGCCCCGGCCTTTTCGACGTGGCGATCATTGATGAGGCCAGCCAGTCGGGCCCGGAGGCGCTGTTCCTTCAATACGTCGCGCGTAAGATCGTCGTCGTAGGTGACGACCAACAAATCAGCCCCGAGTCGATCGGCCTTGATCGCACGGCCGTCGATGCCCTTCGGCAGAGGTACATCTGGGATCTCCCGCACCCGGACGCGATGGGAGTGGACAATAGCTTTTTCGACCAAGCGCAGATTCGCTTCGCGGGCCGGATTCGGCTTCGAGAGCACTTTCGGTGCATGCCGGAGATCATCCAGTTCTCGAACACTCTCTGCTACCCAGCGGAGCCACTCGTTCCACTCCGGCAGTACGGCAGCCAGCGCCTGACGCCAGTCTTGACCCGCTATGTCCCGGATGGCTACGTGAAGGGCACCGGAGACCGGATTGTGAATCAGCCAGAGGCCGACGCCGTGGTTGACCAGATCGCAAAGTGCCTCGAGGATCCAGCCTACCACGGCAAGACCTTCGGAGTGATCTGCTTGCAGGGTAATGCCCAGGCGAACCTGATCCGCGACTTGCTCATGGACCGAATTGGCGCGCAGAAGATGCAGAGCCGCGGCTTGGTTTGTGGCAACGCGTACGCCTTTCAAGGCGACGAACGAGACGTCATCTTTCTTTCGATGGTGGCCGCGGCGAACGATGGGCGCCACATCGGTGTTCTATCCAAGGAATCCGACAAGCGTCGATTCAACGTCGCCGCGAGCCGCGCCCGCGACCAAATGTGGCTGTTTCACAGCGTCACGACTGAGGACCTGAGCAACTTGTGTCTCCGGCGGCAGTTACTGGAATACTGTCGCAACCCAAAGGTCGAGACGAAGATGGTTGAGGGTATTGATGTCACGAAACTGCGCCAACAGGCGCTCCAAGCAAGACACGCCGAGTCCGGGGCGCCCCTGCCCTTTGACAGTTGGTTCGAAGTCGACGTCTTCCTGCAAATCGTTGACCGAGGTTTTCGCGCTATCCCCCAATACGAGCTGGCCGGCAAGCGGATTGACCTGCTCATAGAGGGGATGCGCGGCCGCCTGGCGGTCGAGTGCGATGGCGACCAGTGGCACGGCGTGGAAGAATGGGACCGTGACGTTGATCGCCAGAGGATGTTAGAAAGATGCGGACTGCGATTTTGGCGCGTACGTGGGAGCGCGTATTACAGAGATCCCGCGGCTGCACTTCAGCCACTTTGGCAAGCTTTGGATGACAACGGCATTGTCGCGGGATCGGCTCCCGAATCGAAGCCTTCGCCCACCCACATGACGCCTGCGCCAACGGAGGCGGATGAGCCAGACGCTGGGGAGGAGCGCGATGGCGATGAACCGTCTCGACATCAGACGGAGCCGGACGTTAGCTCCGAATACGCTGAACCTGGACCGGAGGACGATCAGGCCCCGCCCTTCTCCCCCACGCCAGTGGATGCACCATTGATCCTTGCGCCATATTCGCAATGGGTGGCACGTCCCGTCCCCGATCCACACTCTGCTTCTCTGTCGGAGGTAATCGAGGTCCTAATCGAAATCGTCAATGCCGAAGGGCCGGTGGTCTGTCGGCGCGTATACTCTCTTTACAACAAGGCCGCCGGCTACTCACGGCTTGGCAAGCAGATCGTCCAAGTCATGAACCGCGCAATATATAGGGCCGTGAAACTCGGGCGTCTCGTCCAGAACGACGAACAAAAACGTGGTGGCCAAATCAATCAGGTTGTTCGAGCTACCGGTTTACCGGCAGTAAATGTTCGGGAGCGTGGGCCCAGAACGCTCGAAGAAATCCCGCCGCGTGAGATTGCCGCCGTTCGTGAAAAGCTCATGCAAGATGACCCGGATCTCGAACAGGAACAGTTGGTTCGCCAATTGGCGGCAGTCTACGGCATCGTGCGCAAGACCCCACAAGTTCGGAAGATACTCCTGGGATGAATTGCGGGACCGCCGTATCCCGAACCGCTCAACCCGCCACCGCCGTATTGGTGACCTCAAGCTACCCGCAACCGCGCGACAATCAACCCATGGACGAACAGACCTTCAAAGACATCTCATGGCTGTTCCAAAAGCTCGGCGAACACCTGGCAAAGATAGCTGAAGACCCACCGCCCGGGGCCGACACCCGAAAACTGCTCAAGCACATCATCGATAACCACCAACCAACCTTCAGCAATGGCAGAAACCCCTTCAACTGGCTAAAGGAGCTTAACTCCACCCTGAACTTTTGGGCGCACCTGGACCCAACCGCCGATCTAACCGAAGACGAAATCTGGAGGGACCTGCATACCCTGGAACTCGTGTCCAGACACCTCAACCTGCCAGTCGAATTCGTGGACTAGGCCCGGGACGTCCGCTCCCGCCTCCGCGAACAATACGGAGCAGCACCAGCCCAAGAACAACTCCAGGACTGGATCGCCGCCGAAGTTGAACGCCAACTCGATGCCAGAACGCCACGACCCGCCATGGAACAAACCGTCGCCCCCGCAGGAACCCAAGCCGCGTCCGAAAACACACCCGAGTCAAACCAGTCCTACGGTACCCACGCCCAACGCGTCCGAGATTTTGTAATAGGCACTTACTTCGACCAGGCGCGCGCCGAAGACGTCGATACCGTCACCGTCCGCGCCCGCGATGTCGATCGCGGCCTCGGCTTCCGTTCCAAGCGCATGCCCCTCATCTGTTCGACCCTGCGAAGCAAGAAGTTCCTCAAAGCCGCCGCCGCCGAATTAACCAAATACGACGGACCTCCCGGCGGTGCAAGCACGACGGCCGTCTTCCACTACAAGCTCAAGCCACGCCCGGCTAACTAACCCACCCCCCCAAAACCCATTCACACCCCACCCCCAACCCCCAAACCCCAACCCCCTCAACCCCTTACCCACTCCCCCCTCGCCCCCCAAATCCGCCCCATGCTCCACTCCCCATAAGGAGCAACCATGTCAAAAACCCCCATTCCCCCCGACCCCGGCCACACCGATCGCCTGCTCTCCCTCACCGCCTCACTCATCCCCTTCGTCACACCCCAAGGCGAGGCCTACGTCACCATCCGCCCCAACACCCTCTCGCCCACCGCCCACCACCTCCCCGTCCTCTCGCCCCGCCTCCGCACTTTCCTCATCGCCGGCTTCTACGCCGCCTACCACGAATCCCCCTCCCCCAACGCCCTCCGCCGCGCCATCGCCCTCCTCGAAGCCCAGGCCATCCACTCCGACGCTCCCCCCAAACCCGTCGCCCTCCGCTTCCTCGCCGCCCCGGGCGCCCTCGCCCTCGACCTCGCCGACCGCGCCCTCGCTTCCGTCTCCATCATCCCCAACGCCTGGGCCGTCACCCACGACCCTCCCGGCGCCTTCCGCCGCCCCGTCACCCTCTCCGCCCTCCCCGAACCCACCGCCCCCGCCAACCCCGCCGCCTCCATCGATGCCCTCTCGAAACTCCTCCGCCTCCCCAACCGCCGCGCCACCCTCACCCTCCTCGCCTGGCTCGTCAACGCCTTCCGCGCCGCCCCGTCCCCCCTCCTCGTCCTCACCGGACCGCCCTCCTCCGGCAAATCCCGCGCCGCCTCCCTCATCCGCTCCCTCCTCGACCCCTCGCCCGCCCCACTCCACACCCTCCCCGACACCCCCCGCGCCTTCCAGAACACCGCCTTCTCAAACCCCATCCTCGCCTTCGACCACGTCCATCGCCTCTCCGATGCCCAGGCCTCCGCCCTCGCCCAACTCTCCGCCGGCGGCCGCTACGCCCTCCGCGAACCCGGAGCCCCCGAAACCCTCGCCCACAACCTCACCCGCCCCGTCCTCCTCGCCCTCTCGAACGCTAACTGCCTCGATCGCCATACCCACCTCCGCTCCCACGCCCTCTTCCTCGAACTCCCACCCCTCAGCCCCGAACACAGCCTCCCCGCCTCCGAACTCCACGCCGCTTTCGAACGCCTCCAACCCGAAATCCTCGGCGTCCTCTGCCACGCCGCCTCCGTCGCCCTCGCCAACTACACCCCCGCCGCCGCCCCCACCGAATTCACCGCCTGGGCCGCCGCCGCCGCGCCCGCCTTCAACGCTTCCCCCGAAGAAATGCTCGCCGCCCTCTCACCCGCCCCCACCCCGGACGACCTCCTCGAACAAGCCCTCGAACCCCTCCTCCCCTTCACCGGCTCCGCCACCGATCTCTACGAAAAACTCGCTCCCTCTCTCCCCCTCCACGCCCGCCCCGCCTCCGCCCAATCCCTCTCCCAAACCCTCAACCGCCTCCCGTCCCTCACCCTCGCCCGCTCCCAAACTAACCGCGGACGCACCCGTAACCTCCACATCCAAAAAGCCGTTTACACCTCGCCCGCCTTCCCGCCCGCCCCTCTCACCCCGCCCTCAATCGCCGGCGCTCATCCGCCGGGCAACCCCGCCGTCCCGGATCATCCGGATCGTAACGAACGCCGCCGGAACCATATACCCAAACGTGACGCTCGTCCACATCAAAGCCCCAGCCCCCTCCTGGTCCTGCAAAGCGCTCAGCCCGAACAAATGCCCAACGCCAACATACTGCCCATAAACGACATGCCCGCAGAAAGCCAAATACGCCGAAAGCGCATCGCAAGGCAAAGTAGCCAGGAACAAATACACCGGGATGTACCATCCCTCTCCGCCGCCATCCTCTCTGAATGGTCCGATAACTGCCCACCAGAACAACAACCCCCCGCCCAGGAAACTGACATGCTCCGCCAAATGCCACCACTCGCTCCCGAACCCCAGCGCAAACAACGCCGGCACGTGCCACGCAATGACAGTAACCGTCCCGGCCAGCCAACAGAAAGTGGGCCGAGTGACTAACTCCAATAACTTACGCGTCCCCGGCCCCGGAGTAACTACGCCTTTTAAACCAAGTAACAACAACGGAGCCGCCAGCAGCATCAGCAACAAATGCTGCGCCATGTGCGCGCTCAGTAACTCCCGGTCCAGCATCGCCAGCGGCGAGGCCGTCGCCACCGTCACCACCGCCAGCCCCGCGCCAAACTGCCACAGCCGCGTCGTCTCCCGCCGCCGGAGCCACGCCCGCGCATACAGCACTGCGGCCGCAATCACCCCAACCATCGGGACCCACATCATAACGTCAAGGCTGCGAAGCGTCGTGCGCCGGAGGCCTTCCCGCCGGCTTCAATGTCTCCAGATACGCCACCAGAGCCGTCGTCTCCGCCGGACTCAGGTTCTTCCCATACGCCGGCATGTTCCCGCCGCCCTGCAGCACCTGCCGGATCAACTGGTCCGATGTCAGCCGCAGCGCCACTTCGTCCAGCGCCGGCCCCCGCATCCCTCCCGCGCCGCCCAGCGCATGGCAGTTCCGGCACTGCTTCGCCTGAAATACAATCGCCCCGCGCCGCTCCAGCGCGCTCCGTCCCTTCAACTCCGAAATCGGCACCGCAGCCCCGCTCCAGGCGTCCATCTTCGGCGACCACGGCGTCGAACTCGCCAAATGCGTGAACGAACCCAACGCCACCGCCGCCACCAGCACCGTCAGCACCGCCACCGGCCTCTTCGTCCAGTGCTTCTCGCCCTCCCCGGAAAGCACCGGTACCAGCAGCAGAATCAAGATCGCCACCGGAGGCATCAGCAGCAGCACCGGCGTCTCCATCTGCGGCGGCAGCAGCGACAGCAGCGAGAAAAGCCACAAAAAGAAAAAGTCCGGCTTCGGCGTCGCCTGGATAATCGTCGGGTCCGGCTGACCCGTCGGCCCGAACGGCCCGAACACCGCCGCGCATACCGCAATCGCCGCCATAATCGACGCCCCGAATACCAGGTCCTTCCAGATCGCGTCCGGAACAAACGGCACACCCTCGTGAGTAAGTTGCTCGTACTCTTTCAAGTAAGTGTCCCGCCGCACGATCCGTCCCGGCATCGGCCATTCGTTAATGCCCAGCTTCAGCACCATCAGCAAATGCAGGCTCACGAATCCAATCAGCAATCCGGGAATGATGAATACGTGCAGCGCGAAAAACCGCGACAAAGTATCCCCGCCGATAATCGGCCCGCCCAGCAGCAGATGCACCAGCGCCCCGCCGATCACCGGAACCCTCCCCGTAATCGACGCCCCGATCCCGATCCCCCAGTAAGCGTCCTGGTCGAACCGCAGCACCTGCCCCGTAAACGCCATCCCCAGCGTCATCAGCAGCAGAAACACGCCGATCATCCACGTAAGTTCCCTCGGGAACTTATATGCCCCGAAAAGAAATACCTGCAGCATGTGGATCAGCACCAGCGCCACCATGAAGTTCGACGCCCATCCGTGCATCGCCCGCAGGAACCACCCCAGCGTCAGGTCGTGGTTCAGCACCTGCAGGCTGTTCCAGGCCTGCGCCGCCGACGGCACATACACGATCGCCAGCAGAATCCCCGTCACCACCTGAATCCCAAACACCGTCAGCGCCGCGCTGCCGAATACGTACCACCAGCTTGCGCTCGACTTCGGAATCGGATGCGTCGCCGCCTCCCGGATCGGCGCCACCAGCTTCAGCCGGAAGTCGAGCCACTCACCCAGCGCCTTCAGCAATCGCACGTCTTCCTCCGCCCGCTCCCCTCCTGCGCCGCCAGCGTCGGCAACTGCCCCGCCAGGATCGCTAACTGCCCGTCCTCCACCTTGTGCGCGTACTCGAAAAGCCCTCGCTCCGGCGGACCCGACGCCCGCGACCCGTCCGCATAATACACACCGCCATGACACGGACACATAAACAATCCCGATGCCGCAAACCACCGCACCGGGCAGCCCAGGTGCGCGCAGTTGATCGCGAAAACCTGGAACGTCTCGCCCTCGATCCGCCGCACCCAGCACGGAATATCCGCCGTCTGCCCGTCCCACGGCCGAACCACCGGATTCCGGAATGTTGCCAGCCGCGTCTCCCCCTCGGGAAACTGCTCGAGCGGCCCCAGCCTCACCCACTGGTTATACGGCTTGCCGTTCTTCCCGCGCAGCGGCGCCAGAATATAGGAAACCACCGGCGCCGCCAGCACCGCCCCAACCGCGGCGTTAAGCAAAATGCCCAGCCGCATCAGCATCGTCCGCCGCGAAGGCTGCTGCGCTTCGCTCATTGCTTGCCTCCCTGAGATGCAGTCAGAGCCGGATACGGCCGGCCGGGGAACGGAGGCCGCTGCGAAGCAAGCCACGCCACAACATCGGTCACTTCCTCCTCCGTCATCGGCCGCCCCGGCACGTCGCTCCGCCAATCCGGCGCGTCCAGTCCCGGAACCCCGGTAACCACCGCCGTCCGCAACCCCTGGTCGCTCACCAGCGCCAGGAACGACCCGTCCACAATCGAGTGGCCGCCGCTCCCGCCCTTGCCGTCCGGCCCATGGCATCGCGCGCAGAAAGTCTGATACGCCGCCGCGCCCCGCGTCACATCGCCCGGCGCCGCCGCCGTATAAGCCGGCGGTTTTATCCCGCCCGGCGAAGACGTCCCGGCCCAGCCGCGGATGCCGCTCACCAGGACATCGATCTGCTTGTCCGTCAGCATCCCGCCGGCGCTCCGCGCAAACGCCGGCATCAACGTGTGCGCCACGCCGTTGGCCGTCACACGCCGCACCGTGGCGTCGTCCGCGTACGCCAAATACACCGGGTCGGCCAGCGCCACCGCCGCGCCGCCCCTCCCTTCGGCGCCGTGACAGCCCGCGCAGTTCTGGCTGTACAGCGTCCGGAAATCCAGCACCTGCTCCGGCCGCAAAACCTCCGGCTCCGGCCCGGGACGCCCCGGCAGGTCGCACGAAGCCAGCGCGAGTGCGGCGAAAAACACCGCGGCGCGGAACCACAAAGCTGGGCCGCTCACTTTTCTTCGCTCCGCTCGCCCTTCTCTTCAATGATGCCGGGCGCTTCAATCCCGGCCAGCACCGCCAGCGGCAGGAACTGCCGCGTCCTCACGCGCTGCTGCCGCACCACCACCAGCCCGGCTACGACACCGAAGCCGATCTGCGAAGCCACGAACCAGCTCCATTCAATCCGCGCGTCCAGCAGCGGATTGATGATGCCCAGGCTCGTATAAAGCAGCCCGGACCACAGCACCGGAGCAATCAACCCGCCCAGAAGAATCGGGCGGCGCGGAAACATCGGCAGCATCACGCCGTAAAGCAGTCCGACAAGAATCGAAGTAACGACATGCAGCAGGGAGGCGACAAGAAGGAGCAAAGGATGAAACGCATTGATATACGATTCCGGCAGCGCCAGCGAGTTCTGGAACACGATCGCCGCAAGCAGGTTGATCGGAAACCAGATGCTGCCGTGCGAAATCAAACCATGCAGGCAGGCCAGAAACGCCATCGCCACGCTTCCCGCAAGCCCTCCCTTCACGCCCGCCGCCACCGGGTAAATTTCAATCGGAATCCGCGCGCGGTGGAAATCGCGGTAAACCTTCATCCGCGCCACGTCCGGCGTCTCGGTCACCAGCGGCGCCGCCTCCGGCACGTGCGGCGCCGGAACCATCTCGTGCTGCTGCACCGGCAGCACCTGCCGGAACCAGCCGACGCAACCCGCCAGCGTCAGCACCGCGCCCAGCACGCTCACCGCGGCCGAGGTCAGCAGCCCCGCAAACAACAGCGTCAGCCCGAAAGCCAGAATCACGGGCCACGCCGTCGGCGCCGGAAGTTCCACCTGGTCTTTGGAATGTGTCTCGTGAGGCTTCATCGCGTCACCGTCCGATCACATACACCACCGTGAATACCACCACCCACACCGCGTCCACGAAGTGCCAGTACAGCGAGAGCACATCGAGGTGATGCTCATGCTCATCGGTCACTTTCCCGGCCAGCGCGAGCGCCAGCACAATGCCGAGCGCGATCAACCCGCCGGTCACGTGAGAAGCATGCAGGCCGACCAGCGAGTAGTAAGTTGTGCCGAACAGGTTCGTCGAAATAGTAAGCCCATCCACCGTGATGAGCTTGTTCCACTCGATGCCGGTGCCAATCAGAAAGATGGCCCCGAGAGCGAAGGTCAGAAACCAGGCGAGCTTGAAAGCGGCGTATTTCGCCTGCCGAAGGTAATGAACCGCGAGGTGAATCGTAATGCTGCTCGAAAGCAGGCAGATCGTGCTGAAGATCGGAACTTCAAGAACCTGCCGCGGCGTCGGCCCGGTCAGGCTCTTGCCCAGATAGAAAAGGTAGGCGACAACGAATATGGTGAAAATCGACGTCTCGGCGATGATGAAGCTGAACATCGCCACACGTCCCTTGCTCGGCAGCGTCCAGGCTTCCGGAGCGGCGGGCATTGCTTGCGGCAGTGTCATTCGTATTTCCAGTCCGGGTCCTCGGGATGCTTGAGGTCCCACAACGGGCGCCGGCTTCTGACTTCCGGAACCACCGCGAAGTTATATTCGGGCGGCGGCGAACTCGTCGACCACTCGAGCGTCCAGGCGTCCCACGGGTCGTTGCCCGCCACGCGCCCGCGGAAGTACGAATGAACCATATTCAGCACAAACAGAATCACCGCCACCGCCTGGAAAAACACGCCGATCGTGACAATCAGGTTCCAGATCGCCCAGCCCCGTCCGGCTTCGTAGGTGTAGATCCGCCGCGGCATTCCCAGCAGACCCGGAATGTGCATGAAGTCGAACGTCATGTGAAAGCCGAAAAGAAACAGCCAGAAATGCCAGTGCCCCAGCTTTTTGTCGAGCATCTTCCCGGTGATCTTCGGGAACCAGTAGTAGAACGCGCCGAAAAGCGCGAACAGAATACCGCCGACAATCACGTAGTGAAAGTGAGCGACGACGAAGTACGAGTTGCCCAACTGCCAGTCGAACGGAGCGGCGCCAAGCATGATGCCGGTCAGCCCGGCGATGAGGAACTGGAACAGAAAGCCCAGGCACCACATCATCGGAAG
>DAIDIH010000060.1 GCA_027459465.1 Bryobacterales bacterium
CAAAACGGTAATCGCTTGCACTGATCTGCCGAGTGCAGGACTAGGGGTTGCCGTAAAATTTGGGTCCTCTTCGTTGGAGGGAGTGAATGCTTCGTTCTGCTGTTACCCGGCTCCTGCTAGCCGGAATGCTTCTCAGTTTGCCGCTGCTCGCGCAACGCGACATGGGTACCATCGTGGGTACCGTCCTTGACGCGCAGGGCGCGGCCATTCCAGGCGCCACCGTTACAATTTTGGAAGCCGCCACCGGCTTAAAGTACATCGTCACAACCGGCACGACGGGCGACTATGTCCGCCCGGCGCTGAAACCCGGAACGTATACGGTTTCGGTGGACGCACAAGGCTTCCGCCGGGCCCAGCAACAAAACGTCGTCCTGAACGGCGGTGATCGTGTCGGTGTGCCTTTCACGCTGCAGGTTGGCGACATTACGCAAAGCGTGGAAGTCACCGCCGCGGCGCCGTTGCTGCAAACCGAAAGCACGGTTATCGGCCAGAGTATTGGTTCTAAGGCCGTGGCCACGCTGCCCTTGGCCGGCCAGCGCACCATTTCGTTCCTGGCCCAGCTTTCTCCCGGCGTGCAGCCGGCCGAGAACGGCGCCCGAGACTCTCTAGGCGGTGGATTCTCCGCTAACGGCGTCCGGTCGAATGGCCAGAATAACTTCCTGCTCAACGGCGTCGACAACAACGTCAACGTCATCGACTTCCTGAACCAGACCGCGTTCGTCGTCGGACCGCCGCCGGAAGCCGTCGGCGACATCATGATCTTGACCAACGGCTACAACGCGGAGTACGGGCGCGGCGCCGGCGGCGTCATGAACGTCAACATCAAGAGCGGCACCAATGAGATCCACGGCGAGTTGTGGGAATACCTGCAAAACACCGACCTCAACGCGAACTCTTGGGAGCGCAACCGGGCCGGCGAAGCGCGCGGTCCGTTCCACCAGAACCAGTTCGGCGCCGACATCGGCATGCCGATCATCAAGAACAAGCTGTTCTTCTTCGGCGATTATCAGGGAACGCGAATCGCCAGCGTGGGCGGCGCGGTCCAGAACCTCGGCTACGGCGGATACTACACCATTCCGACTCCGGCCATGAAGCAAGGAAACTTTTCGGCCGCGGGCGATCCGATTTACGACCCAAACTCGACGGCGCTCCAGGCGAACGGGGAGTATTCCCGCACGCCGTTCCCGGGCAACATCATTCCCGCGAACCGCTTCGATCCAGCCGCGCAGAAAATCATGGCGCTGTACCCCAACCCGAACCAGCCGTACAGCGGCTACGGCCAGAACGACTACTTCGTCTCCACTCCCGGCGGCCTGAACACCGACGGCGGCGACATGCGCATGGACTATCACATGAGCGACAAGAACTCGCTGTTCGGCTCGATGAGTTGGTCTAACACATATAAAAGCAACGTGTCGCCCTTCCCTGGCGCTCTGAACGGCGGGAATTTCTCCGGCATCAGCGAAGAAGACTTGAGCCGCAACGGGCAGATGAGTTATACGCGAGTCTGGACTCCCGCCATCGTATCGGAATCCCGCCTCAGCTTCACCCGCTTGGTCACGGCGCGCACCGGTGCGGACCAGAACGTGAACGACTACGCTGCGTTCGGCATCGGCGGCTACAACCCCACGGCGCCGAACAACGGTGGCCTGCCCCAGATCGACCTCGGCCGGTACAGCCAGATCGGCTCCAACGACTGGCTGCCTTCGCTCGAATACAGCAACGTTTGGGACTTCGTCCAGAACGTCTCGATCACCCACGGCTCGCACAACTTCAAGTTCGGCTTCGAAGCGATGCAGATCCGGTTCCCGTTCTTCCAGGTGCCGTTTTCCCACGGCGAAGTCGGCTTCGCCCAGACCCAGACCCAGTTTCCGACCGCCGCCTTTAATGGCATCACGGGCAATGAGATGGCCTCGTTCCTGCTCGGCAACGTGAACTTCGGCCAGATTTCGACCACCAACTTCATCTCCTCCTGGCAGTACACGATGTCCGGGTACGCGCAGGACGACTGGAAGATCACGCCGAAATTGACCGTGAACCTCGGTCTCCGTTACGATGTCTTCTCCCCGATTTCCGAGGCGTTCGGGCGTCAGTCGAACTTCGACTTCCAGAACCAGACTCTCTACATCCCCAGAGGCAAGGATCAGAACACCCCGCTGCCACCGAACTTCACCACCGCATTTCCCCAGGTGCAAGTCTCGCGTGGCCAGGTTTCCCCGTTCATGATTCCGTTTAACACGGATGACTTTGGTCCCCGTATCGGCATCGCATACCGGTTGCGTGACAAGACCGTGATCCGCGCCGCCTACGGCATCTTCTACGGCGGCCTGGAAAACCAGGGCGGCAACCCGAACCGCGGCGAGTCGGTTCCTTTTAACGAGTCGCCGAACCTGTCTCAGCCAGGGGGCCTGAGCGTCTACCAGAACAACCCCTACTTCCCGGGTGGGTTCACGGGCGGTTTCCCGAGCAATGTTTTCTCTCTGCCCGCGCCGATTTCGTTCCGCGGCGTAGCCACCGACTTCCAGGCTTCGATGGTGCAGAAATGGAACTTAGCGATCCAACAGGAGTTGCCGTGGCAGTCATCGATTGAGCTCGGATACGAGGGCAACCACCAGTCTCACCAACTCTTGCAACCGGACTTCAACGCCTGTCCGAACTTTGGATCTCTGAATCCGCCAAGCTGCAACTCGCTGCGGCTCTATCCGGATCTCGGCGGCATCTCGGGCACCGCGTCGAACGGCTTCGGCAACTACACTGCCGCCACCGTGAACTTCATCAAGCACGCCGGCAGCGGCTTGAACCTGACGGCGGCTTACACCTGGAGCCACACGCTGGCCAACAGCGGCACGACCCTGAGCGGCTCGCCGGGCTTTGGCTATCTGAATCCGCTGAACCTGGCGACCTCGTACTCCAACGCTGCCTGGGACATCCCGCAGACCTTCCACGCGGGCTTCAACTGGGAGATCCCCTTCGGCAAGGGTAAGACCTGGGGATCGAACATGAACAAGTTCGCCAATACCCTTATCGGCGATTGGTCGATGGACGGGATCTGGACGTTGAACTCCTCCATCGGTCCGTTCACTCTTCGCGACAACACGTGCCAGGGCCAATTCTGGTCCTGTCTGCCGAGCATTGCGCCTGGCATGAATTCGAACGCCGCGCCGGCCAACGGGCGCAACCCGAACGAGTGGTTCAACACCGCCAACATCATTGCGACGGATGCGATGAGTTATGGCAACATCGGCCTTCAGTCGATGCTCGGCCCGCCGGAGCGGGTGCTGAATCTCGCGCTGACCAAGCAGTTCGACCTGACGGAGCGCTTCAAGGTTCAGTTCCGCGGCGAGACCTTCAACATGGCGAACACCCCGCAGTACGGCTATCCGGGCAACAATCGGTACGCCTCAAACTTCGGGCAGATCACAAGTACGCTCCCGAGCAGTTACCGGACGTACCAGTTCTCGCTCCATTTCCTGTTCTGACGTAATTTAGAGCTGCGCACGACCCACCACACCGCACACCGCAACGGCCTTCCCCCGGCACCCGCCGGAGGAGGGCCGTTGCGGCTTTCTCCAGAGTTAGCATGAAGGAAATGACAAACGGGTTGAATAAGCGCCAGTTCCTCCGGCTGGCGGGTTTGTCGATCGCGGATTCGATTCTGCCGCGCGCATTCGGCGGGGAAACCGAACCGGGGCAGGCGAAGACCCACAAGGTGATCCTGGTCACCTTCGGTGGCGGAGTCCGGTACTCGGAGACGTTCTCGGACACGGGCCTCCACAACATCCCCCGGCTGGCCGCGCTGCGCAAGGACGCATACTTTTTCCGCAACTGCGTCAACTCGGGCGTGCTCAGCCACTTCAACTCGACAGCCAGCATCGTCACAGGCAACTGGCAGCGGGTGGACGACTTCGGCTTCCAGCCCCCGAGCGGCGCGACGCTGTTCGAGTACTTCCGCAAACAGACCGGCGCAGGCCCGCTCGATGCCTGGGTGGTCGCAACCAACAAGAGTTTCTCCACCATGGGCTGGGGTGCGGACGGCGAACTGGGCGCACCGTACGGCGCCAATGTCGTGCTTCCCAAACAACTCCTTCTGGGCGCCGTGCAGGACGTGGTGGCGCAGCGGAAGGGCGAAGGCATCGCGAGCCGCCAGAACGTCTACCGCCAACTCGAGAGCCTGCTGAGCGAAGGCTACGAGGGCGTCGGCTGGACAATTTTCAAGCAGGGGCGGGACTTGGACTCCCACGTGAAAAAGACCCTGCTGCGCGGGCTGACCGAATATATAAACGGTCCGGACGCGCCAAGCTCGGGCGACGAGCTGACCCTCTTCCTCTCCACCGAAATCATGCGCGAGTTCTCACCCCGCTTGATGCTCGTGAACTTCTGGGACATGGATGTCGCGCACTGGGGTTCGTATTCGCTGTACCTTGGCGCGATCACGCGCACGGATCGCCTCTGCGGCATGCTCTGGGACGAAGTGCAGAAGAATCCGCAGTACAAAGACGTGACAACGATGCTGATTCTGCCCGAGTTGGGCCGCGACGGCGACTTCGATGCGGCAAACGGATTCTTGAACCACCGCAGCGGCGACCCGTCCTGCCGCAACGTGTGGATGATGGCGCTGGGCGCGGGCGTGCATCCGGGCGAAACCGAGCGGCCGGTGGCGCACGTCGACGTTTGCGCAACGGCGCTGGAGATTCTGGGCGCGAAGGCGGGCGCGATGGCCGGGCGTCCATTGCATGAGTTGATGATCTGATGGCGGCGGAAAGCTTCAAAGTATCGCCCACGTTGCAGACACTGATCGACAAAGGCTTGTTCGACCGGCTGCCGCCTACGTTCTCCAACTACTTCTTCGAGCAGTTCCGCTCCTGGGACACGCTCTTCCCGGCCGAGCAGAGTTACTTCGAGCGGCTGTTTGGACTCCTCGATGCGCGTCCGCCAGCCGAAGTCGACGCGTTCTTCGCCCCGCTTCGGGCGGTCGAGCAGAAGATGGGCGTGAACGAAAAGCTGTGGCCGAAACGCGAATTCACGCTCGAGCAGGTGGATTTCCTCAATCGCAATCCGTACTATCCGCAGTGGCGCCACGAAGTCGTGAAGATCTTCGACGTGCTCGATCCAATTCTCGATGCCGAAGTCGAACGGACCGGGCACGCGCGCCTGGTGATCGAGATCGCCCCCGCGGACCTGGCCATGAGCGCGGACCGGATGTGGCTGCGCATCGAAAAGTACGGGACACGAGTGCCCCTCGATATCGGAGACAACCCGGACGAATTCCTGCCGATGCTCCTCACCGGCGCCCCCAAAGCCGCCGGCAAGGCGACTCTGCTCGACCAATGGGCGGATTCCCATCCCCGCTATGATGCCTGGGCCGTGGAGTCCGCAACGCCAGTAACGGGCCTGTTGAAAAAGGGCTCCGGCGCGGTGAGCTACAGCTACGACCGCCTCCAGGCGTACCGCGAACGGCTGATGGAGGAGGTGCGGAAGCTGGTTTCAAGCGAGCAGATCCGCGGGCCGCGCGAGTTGAGCGCGCGGCTGAAGCAGTTGAATATCCTGGCGAACGAGTCCGACTTCGCCTCTGACCCGGTGCTCTCGGAGTTTGTGCGGGCGATCTTGCTAAGCGGCAACGGAACGCTGCTGCTCAACAATACCTTTGTCGAGTGGGCCTCGGTCGAGGCGATCCGGCGCGCGCGGCCCTCGATGATGGCCGTCGGATTCGGGATCCGGAGCAAGGTGAAACCCTTCAGCAGCCTGCTGATCTACTCGGACCAGGACAAAGTGAACCCGGCGCCGTCCCAGGCCGACGTGCTGGGTTCCTACGTGGATCTTGAGATCTTCCATCAGTACCTCTGGCAGGAGTTCGGCAAGCATCCCGAATACCGCAACTCGACGGCAATGCTGTTCGTCGGCGACGGCGTCGATCAAATGCTGGTGGTTGCGCCGCCGGACTTCCCGGTGCGTCCCGGCGCCAAGCCTTGGAAACTGGCCGACGTACACTCGGCGATGCGCGAGTGGATGAACCTTTGAAGTATGGCTCCCGGCGCGGCCTGAGCCGCAGAGGTTTTCTAGGTGGCCTGGCCCTAAGCGCCTTCCTGCGGCCGCACCGCGCGGCCGCAAAGCCCTACCCTGTTGTTTTCCGCCGTCCGAGCCCGTATGCGCCGCTCGAAGCGGCGATCGAACCGGGCCACGACGAATTCGCCGGCGAGGCCGCGGCGGCGCAAGTAAAGGCCGCGCTCGAGCGGATGCTGCGCGGCGGAGAGATCGAACTCGCCCCCCGGTTCACCGGCCGCTCGCCGATGCCCTCCGGCCACACCGAGGTGGACGCGGAGATCCGCACTGCCGTCTTCGAAGGCGCGGGAGGGGAGTTTCGCGCCGGCCTGCGGCAGTGGCTCGATTCCCTCGGCAACATCCGGCGCGCGACTGCGTATCCGTTGCCCAATGACAGGGTGCGCTACGAGGTCGCGAGTCAGAACGCGGGCGCGCTCGAATACCGCGTTGGGCATTGGGAGGTGAAGACGCGCGGCGCCGCTCTTGAAACCTTCCGCCCCCTGGAAGAGACGGTGGCTCGCGCGCCCAGGCCGTGGATGCGCGAGGTCACGGCCGAGGTCTTCTCCGGCTGCGATTCCTTCGACCGTCAGATGCGGCGCGGCATCCCCTATTGGCGGAGCCATCTCGACGCCGCGGCCGGCACCGACATCTACGGCAACCACGGAATCTCGGTGGCCGACGTCGACGGCGACGGTGAAGACGAGATCTTCGTGTGCCAGAGCGGGGGCTTGCCGAACCGGCTGTACAAATTCGCCGGTGGGCGGATGAAGGACATCACGCGCGATGCCGGACTCGACCTGCTCGACGACACCAGTTCCGCCCTCTTCGCCGACTTCCGCAACCTCGGCCGCCAGGACCTCGTGCTGCTGCGAAGCTCTGGCCCGCTGCTGTATCTCAACGACGGGCACGGGCGATTCACCTTGAAGCCCGACGCCTTCCAGTTCGCCAACCATCCGCAAGGAAGTTTTACTGGCGCTGCTGCGGCCGATTACGACCGCGACGGAAAGCTCGACATTTATCTCTGCTGCTACAGCTTCTTTGAAAGCGAAGATCAGTACCTGTACCCCCTTCCGTATCAGGATGCCCGGAACGGACCGCCGAATTTCCTCTTCCGGAACCGGCTGGCCGCCGACGGCGGCGGCGGGTTCGAAGATGTGACCAACCAGGTGGGCCTCGACGAAAACAACAACCGGTTCAGCTTCGCGCCCTCCTGGTGCGACTACGACGGGGACGGCTGGCCGGACCTGTACGTCGCCAACGATTTCGGCCGGAACAATTTATACAAAAATGTTTCGGGCAAATTCCGCGATGTTGCGGCCGAGGCGGGTGTCGACGACATCGGCCCCGGCATGAGCACCGCGTGGTTCGACTACGACCGCGACGGCCGCGAGGATCTCTACATCTCCAACATGTGGACCGCCTACGGGAAGCGCATCACCGCGGACCCGCATTTCAAGCCGCTCGAAGGCGGAAAACTTCAGGCGGCCTATCACGGCCACACGAAGGGCAATTCGCTCTACCGGAATCTCGGCGACGGGAAGTTCGACTATCGCGGCGAAGCCGAAGGCGTCGAGATGGGCCACTGGGCGTGGTCGAGCGACGGCGTCGATTTCGACAACGACGGCACGGCCGAGATTCTGATCCTCTGCGGAATGCTGACCAACACGCGCGGCGACGACCTCGAAGGGTTCTTCTGGCGCCAGGTTGTGGCGCGGTCGCCCGTGACGGCGACGCGTTCGGCGGCCTACGAAAACGGTTGGAATGTGATCAACCAGTTCATCCGCGAAGAGCACACCTGGAGCGGGCGCCAGCCCAACGTGATCTACGCGCGGCGCGGCGGACGCTATCGGGATGTCTCGGGTGTTACGGGTCTCGATTCATCCTGCGATTCCCGGACGTTCGCGGCGGTGGACCTCGACGGCGACGGCCGGATGGATGTCGTCATCAAGAACCGTCTCGGCCCCCAGTTACGGGTGTTTTTGAACGATTGCGGGGAAGGGAACCGGTCGATCGCCTTCGACCTGCGCGGCGTGAAGTCGAACCGGGACGCGATCGGCGCGCGGGTCGAAGTAGACGGCGAGGCGAAGACGCTGCGCGCCGGCTCGGGTTATCTCGCGCAACATTCCAAGCGCCTTTTGTTTGGATTGGGAAAGCGGGACAAGGCCGAACGTGTCGAGATCGTCTGGCCGGCGGGCGAGAAGCAGGAGTTTCGCAACCTCGACGCGGGCTACGTCTATCGCATCAGGGAAGGAGCCGCAAAGCCGGAACGGCGGGCGTTTCGCGCGCCGGCGCGGCCGGACGGAGCCTCGGGTGCTGTCGCGGGCGAGAACACGGCGGGCCTGGCGGACACCTGGCTGCTCGACCCGCTGCCCCTGCCGGATCCGCAGCGCGGCCCGGCGCTGCTATGGGTCGACTCAGGCGCGAGCGCGCCGAAGCTTGACGGTTTGCCCGTGGTCTACGTGGACCTCGCGGCCCGGAAGCCCGATGTCGCCGCCGGATACGCGCTGTTCCGGCGCTACCTGTTCGACCTGCGCGCCGATTTCGAGGTGCCACTCCTTCTCCTGATCGACGAGCATGGCGAGGCGCGGAAAATTTACGCAAAACCACCGGATGCCTCTCAGCTCCGCGATGACCTCGCCGCGATGGCGAGCGGCGACCCCCTGCGGCTCGGCCTGCCGTTTGAAGGCACGTATGTGCACCGGCCCCGGCGGAATCAGTTTCAGTTGGGCGCGGCCTTTTTCTGGGCCGGCTTTCCGGAGCAGGCGCTCGAGTACCTGAACGAAGAAGTGCGGCGCTCGCCAGCCAACGCCGTGGCGCTGATGGCCATCGGGCAGATTCATCTCGAAGCCGGCCGCACCGCGCAGGCGCGCGAGTTCTCCGAGAAGGCGCTCCAGGTGAACCGGAAACTTGCCGGAGCATGGAACACGCTAGGCGGCGTCGAGATGGCCGGCAATCATCTCGACGCCGCGCTCGCCGATTATCGCAAGGCCATGGAAATTCAGCCCGATATGAAGGCCGCCGTGCTGAACGCGGCGCAGGTGGAAGCAAGGCTCGGCCAGACGGCAGAAGCCGAGGAGCTTTTCCGCCGCGCGCTGGACCTGGACCCCAAAGATTCCGACGCGGCGGATCAGTACGGTCTGCTGCTGGCCGGCGAAGGACGGTCCGCGGAAGCGAAGGCTTGGTTTGAGAAAGCCATCGCGCTGCAGCGCGACAACGCCAGCGCCATAAACAACCTGGGCGTGCTGTTCATGCAGTTGGGCCAGAAACAGGACGCTGTCGCGGCATTCCAGTACGGCCTGAAGGCCGCGCCCGATAGCGAGATGTTGTACTTCAACCTCGCCAAGATCTACGCCCAGAGCGGGGAACTGGATCAGGCGCGGGATCTGATGCGCCGGCTGCTCGAACGGAAGCCAGGAAACGAGACGGCCCTGCGCGCGCTCCGGGAACTGGATCGGCGATAGTAATAGGACAGGGACTTTTTGTGCGCTGGCTGTTGGCGGTGATTTGCGGGTCGGTTCTGTGGGCGCAAGGCGCGGGGAGCGCGGCAACGCACGAGGCGCTGGCCAGGTCGTACGCGCAGCAGGGCAAGAAGGCCGAAGCGGCGGCCGAGTTCGAGAAGGCGATCGCCCTCGCGCCGGGAAACGACCAGTACCCGTTCGAACTCGCCCAACTCTATTTCTACGAGCAGGATTTCGCGAGCGCGGTGCGCGTGCTCGAGGCGGCGCAGAAACGGTTCCCCAACAGCGCGCAGATTGAGCTCGCCCTCGGCGTCGGCTACTACGGGCAGCGCCGGTTTGACGATACGGTGAAGGCGTTTCTGCGTACCATCGACCTGGCGCCGGACGTCCCGCAGCCTTACATATTTCTCGGGAAAATCCTCGATCACGCCGGGGATCGTCTGCCCGAGGTGACGGCAAAATTCGTGGCCTGGGAGAAGGCGAACCCGAATAACGCCGAGGCGCCGCTGCTGCACGCCAAGGCGCTGCTGGCGCGGCCGGGAGAGAATCCGGCAGTCGAGAAACAAGCGGAGGAGTTACTGAATAAGTCGATCGAATTGAACGCCTACTCGGCCGAGCCGTACTTCGAGTTCGGCTGCCTGATGGACCAGGAGCATAACTATCAGCGGGCCGCCGAGTTACTCAAGAAAAGCGTGGACCTGGACGTAACGAACGCCGCGGCGCATTACCGCCTGGCTCGTGTCTATCAGCGCCTAGGCAGGAAAGACGAAGCCGCGGCCGAGATGGCCATGCACGCCAAGCTGAGCGGCACCCGCCAGCAGGACCTCGAACGCCGCGGCATCGGAGGCATGGCGCCGCAGTAAGTTCTTACTGCGTTGTGATCCGCACGTCGCCGTGGCCCGCAAGCGCGGAGGCCAGAGCAGTGCCGAACACGCGCCCCCGTCACGCTCACCCTACGACCACCGTGCCCCGTCTGGCCGGAATGATGACGGCGCGCAGCACGCGGCCGCCGGCTTGGCGGCTGCCCTCCCCCTTGGCGCGGTACCGTGATAATCGTGCGCTATATATGCACGGGCCACGTTCAGCCGGAGCGGGCTGAGGTGCGCTTCGGGCCGATCCCCCTTCAGGTCGCCGGGGGCGGCACGGCCACCGCGTCCTGTGACGCCTCCCAGATCACCATCGTGCTGTCGGAGGTTCCGGACATATCCGATCCCATCACCGCGTGTGTGCGGGCGCTCGGCATAGCGAAACTGGTCGTCGCGTCGCTTGGCTTCGCACTTGGCTACGGGTACTCAGTGGAACTGATTCAAGTCACGGAGGAAGATGGCACGCCGCACGTCTTCGGTGTAAAGCCCACGGACGCTGGTGGGAAAACGCTAGGCTTCGACGCGCACCAAGAGGTGTTCCGGAGCTCCGGGAAGCGGGCCGGAACGGACGCGCATCTTCGAAGCGCTCTGCTCGACTACACGGCGGCGATTGCGGACCCATATTATGTCGCTTTCTACTGCTATCGCGCCATCGAGGCAATCGCGAAATCCTTCGCCTCCGAAGCGGACGATAAGGGATGGAACAAGATGCACGAAACGCTCGGCACAACCCGCGAATCGATCGAGCAGAAACTCAAGCCCTGGGCCGATCCTCTCCGCCATGGGAATCTTGCGCAGATGAAGCCTACGACGGCGCAGCAGCGTTGGGAGATGCTGGAGCTTACGAGAAACACACTCAAGGCCTACCTTGACTGGATTGAGCCGCCCGTCGGAGGTGGCGCACTTTAGCGTCCTTTCAACCGGGTGCGCGAAGGCTCGTTGTCGCCCTCGACGATGCGATAGGCGAAATTGGCCGGCATCTGCTTGAATTCCTGCTCTGCGCCGCTGGGCCACAAGATGTGGAGGCGGTCAACCGCGGTGGCGCTCCCGAGGCCGAAGTAGAGCGTGAGCGCGCTTTGCGAGTAGAAACTCCCGCCGCTGGAGACCTGCTGCACCTGCCGCCTCGCTCCGTTGGTGACATCAACCAGCGCGCCGATCGCCGAACGGTTCGAGCGCGTTCCCTCGAGCGTGACGGCGATGGCATTGCGGTGCGCGCCCATGTTCTTCAGCAGCGACGGCGTCTCGTTCATGTTGACAATCACAACTTCCGGGTGCCCGTCGCCGTCGAGATCGCCGGTGGCCAGGCCGCGGGCCGGGCGGGGAACGCGCAGCGCAGGTCCCGCCGAGTCGGTCAAATCCGCGAATGTGCCGTTGCCGAGGTTGCGATAAAGCAGCGTTGGCTGGCGGTATTTGTCGCCCACGGGAGCGTGTTCCACTTCCGGGTAAACGTGCCCGTTGGCGATCATCACATCGGGCCATCCGTCTTCGTCCGCATCCAGAAACGCCACCCCCCAACCCAGCAGTTCGTGTTTGGCGAGGCCCGCCTGCGGAGAAAGATCGGTGAAAAAGCGGCCGTCGTCGTTGTGGTATAGCGACGGCAGGTCGCCGGAAAAATTCGTTTTGAGGATGTCCATGCGCCCGTCGCCGTCGTAGTCGCCGAGCGCGATTCCCATCCCGGACTGCAGACGCCCGTCGAAGTTGTAAGCCACGCCGGCTTCGATACCGCGCTCTTCGAAGGTGCCGTTGTGAAGGTTGTGGTACAGCAGGCTCGGCGACATGTCGCAGGCGACGTAGATGTCGGGCCAGCCGTCGCCGTCGAAGTCCGAAACAAGCACGCCGAGCCCGTAGCGTCCGCCCGGCTTGAGGATGCCCGCCTGCTCGCTCACGTCGGTGAACGTGCCGTCGCGGTTGTTGTGGTAAAGCGCGTTGACGGCTTCCGGCAGGCCGGTCGGCCCGCACATAACAGAAAGCCCCTTCCACTCGCAGGCGGCGTTTTCGCCGGGCTTCGGTGTGGTTTTCAGGTCGAGGTTGACGTAGTTGGAGACGAAGATGTCCAGATACCCGTCGCGGTCGTAATCGACGAACGCGCACCCCGACCCCCATCGCGTGCCGGTCGTGGGAAGGCCGGCTTTGGCGGTGACGTTGTCGAAATGCCCGTCGCCGCCGTTGCGATAAAGAATGTTGTGGCCATAGGCCGTGACAAACAAATCCGGGCGGCCGTCGTTGTCGAAGTCGCCCACGCAGGCGCTCTGGCCCCAGCCGGTTTGGGCGAGGCCGGCTTCGGCGGCGCGGTCGGTGAAATGTCCATTCCCGTCATTGTGGTAAAGCTGCGGAACCGGCGGTGGCACGCCCTTGGGCGGGTCGAGCGTCGTGCCGTTTGTGATGAAAATGTCGTTGCGTCCGTCGCCGTCGTAGTCGAAGATCGCCGCGCCGTTGCCCGTGGTTTCCAGGATGTACTCCTTGCGGTCCCGCCCGCCAAAGGCGTTGGGGATCGTCAGGCCCGACCGCCGCGCGATGTCTTCGTAATAGATCGACGGCCGGGCGCTGGCTTCGGCGGCGTGGTTGGTGATTCCCGCCACGGCGGCTGCAAGGACGGCTGCGCCGAGCGGGAAAACGGCGGGGGCAAAACGCATGTGCTCTCGTTGATTATCGCGCGAAGCGGGCAGCCAGCACCCCGTGTGCGAGCGAAACCCATGTGGCAAAGACGGACGTCTAATAGAGATGGGAGGCGTGAGCGCGATGTCGAAGCAGGGGTGGGTTGGCTCGATCGCCGGTTTCCTGTTGCTCGCCGTTCCGGCGGCGGCGCAGAGCGGCATGGGCACCGGCGGATACCATCCGCCAGGCGCGATCACGAACACAGGGTTCGGCTATGGCCTGCTGAACTCGATCCAGGGCTATCCGCTGCCAGGCGGCCGGAGCGGCTTCGGCGGTGGGGTAAACAACCTGACGCCGCTGGGTGGGATTTATCCGTACCTGATGATGCCCACGTATTATCCGCCGCCCTTTCCGCAGACCCTTGTGGTGCCCTCGCCATCATCGCCGCCGGTGGTCTTCCACCAGACGATCGTGACCGGGGCGAACGGACAGACCGCCCCGCCGCAGGCCGAGCAGACCGTGACGAGTTTCACGGCTCCGCCCGCCAGCACGGATTTCACCACGCCGCGTCCCGCGCCGGCTGCGGCGGGCACGGCTTCCTCCTACGGGCCCTCGAACCTCTACCTGATCGCGTTCAAGGGAGGGTCGGTCGAAAGCGCCGTGGCGTACTGGTATGAAGACGGCAAGGTCAATTACGTCTCCCCGGACCACACCATCCACACCGTCGCGATCTCGCAGCTTGACACGAAGATCAGCCGGCGGATCAACAAAGAGCGCGGCGTGGATTTCCACGCGCCTGAGCCGTAGCAGCGAGACGTGTCACCTGGCATAAACCTCCCACCGCGGTATGGTAATGGGGAGTGAGGATGCCGGCAGTGAGACGAAACGTCCGATCGGGACTGGTCGTGTTGGCCGCGGCGATTTGCGCCGCGGGCGGAGCGGCCGCGCAGACCGAGGCGCCGGTGATCCGCGCTAACGTGCGCGAAGTGCTGGTGCCGGTGGTAGTGACCGACCACAAAGGGCGCCACGTTGACGGCCTGAAGGAGGAGGACTTCAACGTACTGGAGGACGGAACCCCACAGCGGATTGTGGCGTTTCGCAAGGCGAGCGACCTGACCGAATCGGAACTCGACGCTGGCGCCGTGCTCGGAACCGCGCCCGTGCCGAACGTGGCTCTCGCCGCTTCTCCTGTGCCCGCGCAGACTCTGCCTCGGTCGACGTACCTGGTGCTCGTCGATCTCCTGCACTCCGAATTTGCCGACTTCGGCCAGGTGCGGCGGGCGCTCGCCAGATTTTTCGCCCGGCAGGCGCCGGGGGATTCGCAGTACATTCTGGCCACGATGGGGCGCGGCGTGCAAGTGGTGAAGGATTCCACCCGGGACCCGGCGGCGCTTGTCGAGTCCGTGCGCGGCGAAAGTTTTGCCGCCATGCTCGGCGAGGGGGAGTCGTCGACGGTACGCAATGACGCCGCGCAGTTTAACCGGCTCGCGCAGGATTACTGCGCCGCCTGTGACTGCTCTGCCTATCCGGCCGTGCGCGATCAAGTGCCGGCCTGCAGTGGCCGCAAGTCCGCGCTGCAGCAATTCCTGAACGCTTCCTCGGAGCGGACCTGGGCGCTGACCGAGAATTTTCTTGCCACCATGGACCGGCTGGTGACCACCCTTGGAACCATGCCGGGATCGCGGACCGTACTCTTCCTGTCTGACGGGTGGAACGGCCGGCCTGGGCGGGACCTCTACACGATTCTGCAGGCATATGGGCCGAAGGACCAGAGTTTCCAGTTGAACCCGCGCGATACCGGAAACCGCTTCCTGGCCGTGCTCCACGACGCAGTGCGCAACAACGTGAAGTTCTATTCGCTCGACTCCCGCGGAGTCTATACGCAGGCCTCGCTGGCTTCGGCGGGCGATTTCGACGCCAGCCGGGGCCTGAACCAGGCGAGAGCGGGAAGAACTTCCGTAACGCCCGGAGGCGAGGATTCCATGCTGCGGGCCGTGGCGGAAGAAAACGGTCAAATCCTGGCCCAACTCGCGCAGGCTACCGGCGGCCTTTTCTACCACAACAGCAACGACCTGGAGCGCGGCTTGCGGCGCGCCTTCGACGACGGGCATGCCTATTACATGCTGGCCTACACCCCGTCGAATGCCGCGCAGGACGGCGGCTACCGTAAGATCACCGTCGAGGTGAAGAACCCGAAACTGACCGTGCT
>DAIDIH010000061.1 GCA_027459465.1 Bryobacterales bacterium
AAAAAAACTTCTGGGTGGACCCCGCCGAGGACGCGACGTGAGATTCAGTATCTCCTGTTCACGTGGACGGGCGTTTGCGCCTACTGCGGCGCTGAAGTGTGGCGCTCGTGCAGTCCATAATCACTTAACGGAGTAATACTAAAAGAAATCACCCGAACCGGAAGACGAGGCCGGCAGTCCTCAAACGGGGCTGCCGGCCTCGTGCTATTCAGACAACGAAAACGCGCGGTGCGCTTGTTAGTCGCCGGCGACTGCCTGGGGCTGGCGGGTTGATTGGAGGGCTTCGTCCGGTTCGGTGTAAGAGTGGCCGGTGAGGAGGCCCAAGACGAACCAGGCAAGGACGAGAGCGCCGAAGGCGAAGATGGAGTCGCCGATGGCGCGGGACCAGCGGATGTTATTCAGGAATCCGGACTGGAGGAATCCGGCCGAGCGGGCGTACCAGGTTCCGTACTGGATGGAGGCGAGGCCCTGCAGGATGCCGATGGGGAAGACGCTGAAGACCATCATGGCGGTGAGGCCGAGGTTGAGGCTCCAGAAGGCGAGCGAAAGAGGCCGGTCGCGCCAGGCGCGTTCGGGGTGGAGGGCGCGGAGGCAGAACAGCATGAGGCCGAGGCCGAGCATGCCGTAGACGCCGAACAAGGCGGTGTGGCCGTGGACGGGGGTGGTGTTGAGGCCCTGCATGTAGTAGAGGGAGACGGGTGGATTGATGAGGAAGCCGAAGAGGCCGGCGCCGACGAAATTCCAGAAGGCGACGGCGACGAAGAAGTAGATGGGCCACTTATAAGCGGCGACCCAGGCGTGTTCGAGGCGGGCGCGGCCGAGGCGGATGTTTTCCCAGGCTTCGTAGCCGACCAGAACCAGGGGCACGACTTCGAGGGCGCTGAACGTTGCGCCGAGGCCGACGACGGCGGCGGAAGCGCCGGTGAAGTACAGGTGATGGAAGGTGCCGATGATACCGCCGGAGAGGAAGACGACGGTGGAAAACAGCACGGCTTTGGTGGCGGTGCGCGTGGCGAGCAGGCCCATGCGGGTGAAGAGGAATGCGATGACGACGGTCGAGAAGACTTCGAAGAAGCCCTCGACCCAGAGGTGAACGACCCACCAGCGCCAGTATTCGGCGGTGACTAAGTGGCTGCGCTGGCCGTACATGAGGCCGGAGGCGTAGAACAAGGGGATGGCGATGCTGGATATGAGGAAGAGCATCAGCATGGACTTACTCTCGCCCGAGTTGGAGAGAGCGGGGCGCAAGGCGCGGAACATGAGCCAGAGCCAGAAGACGAGGCCGATGAAGAGCAGGACCTGCCAGAAGCGGCCGAGGTCGACGTATTCGTAACCCTGGCTGCCGAACCAGAACCAGAGGTTGCCAAGTCTTTGCTCGATGCCGAGCCATTCGCCGGCGAGCGAGCCGGCGACGACTAAGACGAGCGCGCCGAACAGAAGATTGACACCGAGGCGCTGGCCCTTGGGTTCGTAGCCGCTGACGGCGGGGGCGACATAGAGACCGGTGGCGAGCCACGAGGTGGCGATCCAGAAGATGCCGAGTTGTAAGTGCCAGGTGCGGGTGATGGAGTAGGGAAGCCAGCGGTCGAGCGGGATGCCGTAGAAGCCATTGCCTTCGACGCCGTAGTGGGCGGTGAGCGCGCCGAGAGCGATCTGGACAATCCAGAGCGCGGCGGCGACGAAGAAGAACTTCATGGTGGCGCGCTGGGACGGGGTGGAGCCGAGAGCGAGGAGAGGATTGCGGCGCGGCACGGGAATTCCGGCGGATTTGGGATCGCGGGAAGCGAAGTACCAGATCATGCCGCCGATGCCGGCGAGTAAGAAGACGAAGCTGAGGATGCTCCAGAGGACGGCGGCGCTGGTGGGATTGTTGTTGATGAGCGGCTCATGGGGCCAGTTATTGGTGTAAGTGATCTGTTCGCCGGGGCGGTTAGTGCTTGCAGCCCAGGAGGTCCACCAGAAGAAGGCGGCCATCTGGCGCTGTTTCACGGGGTCAGTGAGGGCGCCGCGCGGTATGGCGTAGGCGGGGCGGCCATCAGAGAAGACGTGGGCGTAGTACTGAACGAGGGAATCGAAAGCGGCGGCGCGGAGGGGACTGATGACGATGCGGCCGGTGGAGGGGTCGTAGGTATTGGTGCGCATCTGGTGGGCCAGGCGGGCCTGGAGGGCGGCGCGCTGTTCGGGGTTGAGCGAGGCGGCGCCGGGCGCGCCCTGCTGGCGGGCCCAGGCATCGAGGAGGAACGTGGCTTCGCGATGCAGCCAGTCCGCGCTCCAATCGGGTGCGACGTAGGAGCCGTGTCCCCAGATGGAGCCGACTTCCTGGCCGCCGATGGACTGCCAGACGCCCTGGCCATTCTGAATGGTGGTTCCGTCGAAGAGGATGTGCCCATCGGGGGTGACGACGGCCGAGGGTATCGGCGGCGCGTGGCTGATCAAGTGGCGTCCGACGCCGCCGAGGACGGCGAAGGATCCGGCGATGACCACACCGAGGGCTATCCAGAGTTTCTTCTGAGTCATGTAGGTACAGTTCTCCTGAGTAAGTAAGTGATTGCCTGGGGTTCTTCGTCTATGGCCGGGTTGCGGCCTTGAGCGACTGTAGAGTTACTAAGTGCGCCGGGGGACGAAGGAAGGTAATCACGAGATTGGCCGCGAAGACAGACACGGCCGTAAGTTCAATGATTGCGGAGACAGGGAGTATGTGCCACATCCACGGGACGTAGTTTTCGTAGGCCAGGACCTCGGAGAGGACGCGAAGCGAGCATCCGAGGTTGAGTAAGACGAGCGATGCAAGCATGAGGGCGGGGCGGAAGAGGACGCGCGCGCCGCAGAAAGCAGGAAGGATTTTTTGGCCGATGGCGAAGACCATCGTGGCGAGGAAGCCGACGGTGATGGCGTGGCGGGAGGCGCCCCAGATGCCGTGATGACGGTCCGCGAGGGCGGCGAAGACGCCGAGGGAGGAGGCGACGATCATCCAGACATAGGCGAGGCGGACGAAGGCGGGAAAGGTTGCGTGGACGCCGTTGAGCTTGGCGGGTTGGATGGCGGGAGCGAAGATGCGGAGGCCGGCGACGGCGGCGGAGGTGGCGGGGAGAAGGAGCGAGGAGGCGAGGAGGGGAAAGCCGGCGGCGGAAGAGAGGACGGCGGCGAAGGCGAAGAGGCAGGCGGCGTAGAGCCAGGAGTTGCGGGGCGAGGGAAGGCCGAGGAAGGTGGGAAGCCAGCGGGCGTTGAAGCCCCAGACGGTGGGAACGAGAAAGCCCCATACGGGGAGCATGAGAAGGCGTTGATCGAGACTGTCGGGGACGGCTGCGCCGGCGCCGCGCGCCGCGACGTAGACGGTGACGGCGAGGTTGACGAGGAGAGTGAAAAGAAAGCCGGTGGTGGAGGCGATGACGATGAGCATCCATGCGGGTTTGGAGGTTTTTGCCGGATGCGGCGCGGGGCGATGGCCGGAGACGGTGCGGAAGAAGACAAGGAAGCCTGCGAGTTCGAGGAGGGCGGCGAGGGGCAGGGTGGGGAGCCAGGGATGGGAGGCGACGCCGGTGAGCCAACGAAGCAACACACCGGCGGTCCAGAGGAAGTAGGCGGCCCAGCCACGCGAGACGGCGAAGGCGGGGAGGTTGCCCATTTTCGAGAGCGAGTAGAAGCCGATGCCGAGGATGAAGGTGCCGAGCCAGCCGAAGATCTGGGCGTGGCCGTGGGCCTGGATCCATGCGGCGGGCAGCATGGCGACGGTGTGATGGGCGCTGATGGAGAGCAGATTCCAGACGCCGAGGAACGTGCCGGGCAACAGGAGGAAGACGAGCCCGGTGGTGATGTAGACGGTGACGAGGGTTTGGAGTTTCGACTCGCGCTCGACGATCTGTTGGGATGTGGACGGTTCGGCGGACTTAGACTCGGTCATGGGCCGTACCCCGGAGCGAGGCTTCGAGTTCGATGGCGCGGGGGAACAGGATGTTGTTTTCCAGGTGGACGTGGCGATGGAGGTCGCGCTCGAATTGTTCGAGGCCGTGATAGAGGCCGCGGTAGCTGGGGCAGGCATCGGCGGGGGGCTGGTAGCCGCCGGCGAGTTTGCGGATCTGGGTGGTGAGTTCGGCGGCGTCGTCGTGATCGGCGAGCATGCGGGCGATGGGGGCCTGGACGGAATCAAAGCAGGTGATAGGGGCGGGCGCGCCTGTGGAGGCGGCGGCCTCGAGTTGGCGAAGGGCGGGGAACAGGATGCGTTCTTCTTTCATGAGATGGGCGAAGAGTTCGTCGGCCATGGCGGAGAAGAGTTCTTCGATGGAGGTGAGTTCGGGGTGGGCTTGGGCGTGCTTGGAGACGACTTTGCGGGCGAGTTCCCGGAGGCGCGGGGCTTCGGCGCGGATGAACTGGTGGTGCTTGTCGACGATGTACGTGGAGAGTTCGTCGACGGAGGCGGCGGTCCAGGAGCGGTCCGCCGGTTCGGACTCGCTTTTGGTTGCCGAAGAGAGGAGGGTGAGGACGCGCTCGAGGCTGAGGTTGGCGCGGAGACAGGCTTCTTCGAGTGGGCGTTTGCCGCCGCAGCAGTAGTCGATGCCGAGGGACTCGAAGACGCGGACGGTGGCGGGGTTTTGGATTGCGATTTCGCGAACGGTTTGGGTTGGGTTGGGTGTCATGGCTCGTTACCTCTGATTCGAGAGTAGGGCCGGAGGGTGGGGCGGCTCAGTGACCTCAGTCACAACGGCGAAAAAAAGCGGCCGGGTGCGGTATTCTCGAAGAATATCGCGGCGAAAGCCGCGAGCCTGCCGTAAACCGAATGAAAAAACTTCTTGCTTTGAACCGCGGAGAGATCGCCATCCGCATTCTCCGCGCCGCCAATGAACTCGGGATCCGAACGGTGGCTGTGTACTCGCAGGAGGACCGGCTGGGTTTGCATCGCTTTAAGGCCGACGAGGCGTATCTGATCGGCGAAGGGAAGGGGCCGGTGCAGGCGTACCTGGATGTTGAGGGGATCGTGGCGCTGGCGCACGAGAAGGGCGTGGATGCGATTCACCCGGGGTATGGTTTTCTATCGGAGAATCCGGAGTTGCCGCGGGCGTGCGAGCGGGCCGGGATTACGTTCATCGGGCCGAGCGCGGAACTGCTGGATCTGTTGGGGGACAAGACGGCGGCGCGGCAGCTTGCGCAGCGGGCGCGGATTCCGGTGGTGCCGGGGACGCGCGAGCCGGTGACGCGCAGCGACGATGCGGTGGGGATTGCTTCGAAGATCGGATTTCCGCTGATTGTGAAGGCGGCGTTCGGCGGAGGCGGACGCGGGATGCGGGTGGTGAATGAGCCGGGCGAGTTGGTGGCGCGGTTAGAAGAAGCGCGGCAGGAGGCGGGCGCGGCGTTCGGCAACGATGCGGTTTTTCTGGAGAGGTATATCCGGCGGGCCAGGCACATTGAGGTACAGATTCTGGCGGACCGGCACGGGAACGTGCTGCATTTGTATGAACGCGACTGCTCGGTGCAGCGGAGAAACCAGAAGGTTGTGGAGGTGGCGCCGGCGGTGAGCCTGGATCCGGCGATCCGGCATGGGTTGACGCAGGCGGCGGTGAAGCTGGCGCGGGAGGCGGGGTATTACAACGCGGCGACGGTAGAGTTTCTGGTGGATGCGGATACGGGGGAGTGGTATTTCATCGAGGTGAATCCGCGGGTGCAGGTGGAGCACACGGTGACCGAGATGGTGACGGGCATCGACATTGTGCGGGCGCAGATTCAGATTGCGAAGGGACTGTCGCTGCACGGGGAAGAGATGAACCTGCCGCAGCAGGACAAGGTGGAGTTACACGGCTTCGCGATGCAGTGCCGTGTGACGACGGAGGACGCGGCGAACGGGTTTGTGCCGGATTACGGCAAGATACACACGTACCGGTCGCCGGCGGGGTTCGGGATCCGGCTGGATGGGGCGTCGGCGTACGGCGGAGCGGTGATCACGCCGTACTACGATTCGCTGCTGGTGAAGGTGACGGCGTGGGGGCGGGAGTTTCGCGTGGCTTGCCAGCGGATGGACCGGTGTTTGCGGGAGTTCCGGATCCGCGGGGTGAAGACGAACATTCCGTTCCTGGAGAACGTGGTAAATCATCCGCGGTTTCAGGCGGGGGAAGTAACGACTTCGTTCATTGACGACACGCCGGCATTGTTTAAGTTCACGCCGCGGCGGGACCGGGCGACGAAGGTACTAAGTTACCTGGGCGAGGTGATCGTCAATGGGAACCCGGAAGTAGCGGGGAAGGCGAAGCCGGCGCAGATCCGGCCGGCGCGGATTCCTCCGCACGACGCCTCGGATCCGCCGGCGGGGACGAAGCAGTTACTCGACAAGCTGGGGGCGGACGGGTTTGCGAAGTGGATTCTGGACCAGGATAAGTTACTTATCACCGACACGACGTTCCGTGACGCGCACCAATCGCTGATGGCGACGAGGGTGCGGACGTACGACATGGCGGCGATCTCGAATTACGTGAGCCACCGGCTGAGTAACCTTTTCAGCCTGGAGATGTGGGGCGGGGCGACGTTCGACGTGTCGATGCGGTTCCTGCACGAAGACCCTTGGATGCGGCTGCGGCGGCTGCGGGAGCTGATACCGAACATCTGCTTCCAGATGCTGCTGCGCGCCTCGAACGCGGTGGGGTATTCGGCGTATCCGGACAACGTGGTGGAAGCGTTCATCGAAGAAGCGGCGGAAAACGGGATGGACATCTTCCGCGTGTTCGACTCGCTGAACTGGCTGCCGAACATGAAACTGCCGATGGAGGCGGTGCGGAAGACGGGGCGGGTATGCGAGGCGGCGATCTGCTATACGGGTGACATCCTCGATCCGAAGCGGGAGAAGTATTCGCTGAATTACTACGTGCGGCTGGCGCGGGAGTTGGAGAAGATGGGCGCGCACATGATTGCCATCAAGGACATGGCGGGTTTGTGCAAGCCATACGCGGCCGAGCGGCTGGTGCGGGCCTTGCGGCAGGAGACGGGCGTGCCGATTCATTTCCACACGCACGATACGAGCGGGGTGAACGCGGCGTCGATTTTGAAGGCGTCGGAGGCCGGGGTGCACGTGGCGGACGCGGCGATCGCTTCGATGAGCGGGACGACGAGCCAGCCGAACCTGAACTCGATCGTGGCGGCGCTTCAGAACACTCCGCGCGATACGGGTTTGGACCTGGGTGCGCTGAACACGTGCGCCGATTACTGGGAGACGGTGCGGACGTGGTACCAGCCGTTCGACGACGCGCCGCCGGCGGGGACGGCGGAGGTGTATCTGCACGAGATGCCGGGTGGGCAGTACACGAACCTGCGGGCGCAGGCGGAGTCGATGGGGCTGGGGGCGAAGTGGCCGGAGATTGCGCGGGCATATGCGGACGTGAACCGGGCATTCGGCGACATTGTGAAAGTAACTCCGTCGAGTAAGGTGGTGGGCGACATGGCGCTGTTTCTGGTGTCGCACGACATCAGCATCGGGGAACTGGAGCGGCTGGGGCCGGACCATAACCTGACGCTGCCGAACTCGGTGGTGGAGATGTTTTCGGGGGCGTTGGGCGAGCCGGAAGGCGGGTGGCCGGAGCACTTACAGGCGGTGATTCTGCGAGGCGGGAAGTCGAAGCCGGGGCGGCCGGGCGAGCATCTGCCGCCGGTGGACTTCGAGCAGGCGATGGCGGCGGCGGAGAAGAAGAGCGGGACGAAGCTGACGCGGACGGACCTGATGAGTTACCTGATGTACCCGGACGTGTTCGTGAAGTTTGCCAAGGCGCGGTCGGCTTACGGGAGCATCGAGGTGTTGCCGACGCCGCAGTTCTTCTACGGGCTGGAGCGCGGCGAGGAAGCGGCGGTGGAACTGGAGCCGGGTAAGACGCTGGTGGTGAAATTCCTGACGGTGAGCGAGCCGCAGCCGGACGGGACGCGGACGATTTTCTTTGAACTGAACGGACAGCCGCGCGAGGTGTCGGTGCGGGACAAGGCGCTGCGTGCGGTGGAAGCGGCGCGGGAGAAGGCGGATCCGGCGGAGGCGGGGCAGGTGGGCGCTCCAATTCCGGGGGCGATTTCTTCCATCGCGGTGGAAGTGGGGCAGACGGTAGAGAAGGGCGAGCGGCTGCTGGTGATGGAAGCGATGAAGATGCAGTCGACGATTTACGCGCCGATTGCGGGAAAGGTGATGAAGAAGCTGGTTAGCGTCGGCGAGAAGGTGGAGGCGAAGGACCTTCTGATGGTGCTGGCGCCGGCGGCGCAGTAAGCGCGACTTACTCGGAGAGGATCGACGGGGCTTCTTCTTCGGCCGAAGGGACGAGGTCCGGGTGGCGTTCGAGGAAGCGGACGCAGGTGTTCCAGCGGAGGATGGCGTCGTCGTTGCCGGCGGGGCGGAGTTTTTCGGCCTCGGAGAAAGCCTTGAGCGCCTTTGCCATCCATTCATAGACGGTGTGGCGCGCGCCTTGGCCGCCAGCGTGGTAGCGGGCTTTGGCGCGGCGCTCCCAGGCGATGCCGGTGTAGTAGGCGCGCTCGTAGGCGCCGGTGAGTTGGGCGGCGGCGGCCAGGGCATGGGGAAAGACGTTGGGGTTTTCGGCGATCTGATCGGTGAGCGACAACGTCAGGCTGATCTGCGCCTGCTGGTTGCCGGGTTCGATGTCGAGGATGTCGCGGCAGATGCTTTCGGCTTCGGACGCTTCGTTCAGCAGGCGGTAGCGTTCGGCTTTCTGCAGGGCGCCGGCGACGCTTTCATGGGAGAGAGGTTTTCGCTCAAACACTGGCTTTGCCTCCGTGCACTTATAGAATACGGAAAAAGCGCTTGAGGGGGTCGAAATAGCGGTCCACCACGCGCTCTTTCAGGGGGATGATGGCGTTCTCGGTGATGGTGATCGACTCGGGGCAGACCTGGCGGCAGCAGGTGGTGATGTTGCAGTAGCCGAGGCTGAACTTATGGCGGAGATCGGGGATGCGGTCCGCGGTGTCGAGGGGGTGCATTTCGAGGGCGGCGGCGTAGACGAAGAAGCGTGGGCCGATGAATTCGTCGTGCTTGTGGTGCTCGCGCAAAACGTGGCAGACGTCCTGGCAGAGGAAGCATTCGATGCATTTGCGGAACTCCTGGACGCGGTCGGCGTCGGCCTGGGCGATGCGCCAGGTGCCGTCGGGGGCGTCGGGTTTGCGCGGGGTGAACTTCTGGATGGTTTTCTTCACGCGGAAGTTCCAGGAGACGTCGGTGACGAGGTCGCGGATGGAGGGGAAGGAGTGCATGGGTTCGAGGACGACCGGCATGTCGAGGTTGAGGTCGGACAGGCGCGTCATGCACATGAGTTTGGGCATACCGTTGATTTCGGCGGAGCAGGAGCCACATTTGCCGGCCTTGCAATTCCAGCGGACGGCGAGGTCGGGGGCCTGCTCGGCCTGGATTTTGTGAACGGCGTCGAGGACGACCATGCCGGGGCTGATGGGGGTGGAGAAGTCCTGGAAATTGCCACCGTGGGCGTCGCCGCGCCAGATACGAAACAAGGCGTTGTCGGGCATCTACTTCATCTCCTCGATGATTTTTCGTAACTCCTCGGGCATAGGCTGGACGGCGCGCCGGTCGACGAGCATTTCGCCGGAGGGTCCGCGGCGGACGGCGATGTTGTAGTTGCCCCACTCGGGGTCTTTGGAGGGGAAGTCCTCGCGGAACTGGGCGCCGCGGCTTTCTTTCCTGAGCAAAGCGGCGCGAGTAATTGCCTCGCTGACGGTGAGTAAGTGGGGGAGATCGAGGGCGGTGTGCCAGCCGTTGTTGTACTGGCGGTGGCCGGGGACTCCGGCTTGCGCGGCGCGGGCGGCGAAGTGTTCGAGGCGGCCGAGGGCTTCGCGCATTTCGCTTTCGGTGCGGACGATGCCGACGAGGCTCTGCATGCACTCCTGGATTTCGTGCTGGATCTGGAAGGGGTTTTCGCCGGAGGCGCCGCGGTCGAAGGGCAAAAGGGCATGGTGGGCCGCTTCGTCGGCCTGGTTGCGGTCGAGGGTGGGCGATGGGTTGGATTTCGCGAATTCGGCGGCGTACTGGCCGGCGCGTTTGCCGAAAACGAGGAGGTCGGACAGGGAATTCCCGCCGAGACGGTTGGCGCCGTGGAGTCCGGCGGCGACTTCACCGGCGGCGAACAGGCCGGGGAGGGTGGACATCTGGGAGTCGCCATCGACGCGGACGCCGCCCATCATGTAATGGGTTGTCGGGCCGACTTCCATTGGTTCCGCGGTGATGTCGATGCCGGCGAGTTGCTTGAACTGGTGATACATGCTGGGCAGTTTGCGCTTGATGTGGGCCGGGCCGTCGGGAAGTTTGGTCTTGATCCAGGCGATGTCGAGGAAGACGCCGCCGTGCGGGCTGCCGCGGCCGGCTTTGACTTCGCGGTTGATGCAGCGGGCGACGTGATCGCGGGTGAGTAACTCGGGCGGGCGGCGGGCGTTTTTGTCGCCCTGGGTGTAGCGCCAGCCTTCTTCCTCGTTGTCGGCGGTCTGCTGCTTGTATAAGTCGGGGATGTCGTCGAACATGAAGCGGCGGCCCTCGCTGTTGCGGAGGACGCCGCCTTCGCCGCGGACGCCTTCGGTGACGAGGAGGCCGCGGACGCTGGGGGGCCAGACCATGCCGGTGGGATGGAACTGGACGAACTCCATGTCGAGTAGCTCGGCGCCGGCTTCGTAGGCGAGAGCGTGGCCGTCGCCGGTGTATTCCCAGCTATTGCTGGTGACCTGGAAGGCGCGGCCGACGCCGCCGGTGGCGAGGACGACGGCTTTTGCGGGCCAGAGAAGGAAGTGGCCGCGCTCGCGATCGTAGCCCATGGCGCCGGCGACGCGGCCGGCGTCAGTGAGAAGACGAAGGACGGTACATTCCATGTGGACTTCGAGTCCGGAATGGATGCCGTGATCCTGGAGGGTGCGGATCATTTCGAGGCCGGTCCGGTCGCCGACGTGGGCGAGGCGTGGATAGCGGTGGCCTCCGAAGTTGCGCTGGAGGATGCGGCCGTCGGGCGTGCGGTCGAACAGTGCGCCCCAGGCTTCGAGTTCGCGGACGCGGTCCGGCGCTTCCTTTGCGTGTAACTCGGCCATGCGCCAGTTATTGAGATACTGGCCGCCGCGCATGGTGTCGGAGAAGTGGACGCGCCAGTTATCGCGTTCGTCGACGTTGGCCAGCGATGCGGCGATGCCGCCCTCGGCCATGACGGTGTGCGCCTTGCCGAGAAGGGACTTCGTTACGACGCCGACCTTGGCGCCGGAGGCGGAGGCTTCGATGGCGGCGCGCAGGCCGGCGCCGCCGGCCCCGATCACGAGGACGTCGTAGGGATGCGTCTGGTACTCCACCATTAAAAGATTCTCCAGTCGTGCCAGATGCCCATGGCGCAAAGGCGCACATAGATGTCGCAGAAGGCGACCGAGCAGAGACTCGCCCAGGCCCACTTTTTGTGATTGCCGTTGAGACAAGTTACACAGTTGTAGACGCGGTGGCGGACCGGGTGGCGGGAGATCTGATCGAGTGTGCCGCCGATGAGGTGCCGGAAGGCGTGGCAGCCGAAGATATAGCAGGCGAGGAAGACGACGTTCACCGCAAGGATGATGGTGCCGAGGCCGATTCCGAAGCCGTCCTTGAACCAACAGGCTCGCCAGACGTCATAGACGAGCACGAGCCAGACGGGATAGGACAGGCGGAGGAAGTAGCGGTGGAAGTTTTGGAAAATCAGCGGGAAACTACGTTCGCCGCGGTAATGAGTGCGCGGTTCTCCGACGGTGCAAGCGGGCGGGTCG
Organism: Bryobacterales bacterium; assembly: GCA_027459465.1. Classification (GTDB taxonomy): domain Bacteria; phylum Acidobacteriota; class Terriglobia; order Bryobacterales; family Bryobacteraceae; genus JAJYKC01. Next base: position 11,743 of record DAIDIH010000061.1, read on the forward strand.
GCCCAGAAGGACTTGTAGTAAGCGCCGCGGTAGTAATAACAGGTGAAGCGAAAGAGGCCGGGGATCCAGAGGATGAGCAGCGCGGGGGAGTAAGGAAGAAAGCGAGGAATCCATGCCGGTTCGGGTCCGAACCAGGCGCGGGGGGAATCCCCGAAGATTTCCGGCGAATAGAAGGGCGATATGTAGGGACCGAAAACGTAGTTCTTGTTCTGGAACGCGGCCCAGGTGGCATAAACGATGAAAGTGCCGAGGCCGAGGAAGACGAGCAGCGGAGAGACCCACCAGAGATCGCTCCGCCGAGTTTGGCCGAAGTGGTTTTTCTCCCAGACAATGTCGGGATGCGCCATGCATGCCTCCGTAGTGTGGTGAATACCATATCACAACGACGGCGGCGAAAAGCCCTGGCGCGGAGCTGGACGATTACACGGCGGCGCGGTGGCCAACAGGAAGATTCACCGGATGGCGAAGGTTTTGATGTCGATCACGTTCGGCGGATCCGGTCCCTGGATCCAGAAAATGCGGGAGCCGTCACGGGAAACCGCGAGCGGACGGGTTGAGCCCGCCGCCACGGCCATGCGCAGGCCGGAGAAAAGTTTGCGCGCCTCGGCGAAGGACGGTTCGCCACGCCAGGTCACGGGGACCGACATCAAATCGCCGTCATTGAAGTACAGGATCTCGTTTCCGTCCGGGCGCCACACGGGGCATGAAGTACTGACGCCGCGCGAGCCGATCCGCCGGCGCTGGCCCGGTCCTGGGAAGGGACGGACATACACGCCGTCGAGGGAGTCGTACACGACCCAGTGGCGATCGGGCGAGAGATTCGGAACGCGGACCGGGTCGGAGCTTTTCATGACGAGCTTCGGCTCGGTGTCATTCGGGTTTCCATCGATGAGGGCCGAATACGCGCCGTCCTGACCGCCGAAGATGATTTCTTTGCCGTCGTAGGAAACAGCGGGCGCTGAAGGACTAAAGAACTTTCCGAGCTCTTGAACTTCGCCCAATCCCGTGGCGGATGAGTCGAACAGCGATTGGTTTGAAACGCCGAGAACCCGGGCGCCGTTTCCCGACCAACCGATCCAGGCCGCACCGGGCGGCAGGTCCAGTTTTTCGGGTTCGCCGACGTCGATGATCACATCCGGTGCGCCGATGGCATTCACAAGCAGCCTGGCGCCGTCTGGCGACAGGGCGAGAAGCCGGTACGGGCCTGGCGGGCCGGAGGTTCCGATCCGCCTGCCGCTTCTGTCGAATTCGACAATTTGCGAACGCCGGACTCCGCCCGGAACCCAGGCGATGGTCCCGTTTCGCGCAACGGAAAAGTAGGAAAGGCCGCGCGGGTCCGATCCGACGCCTTGAATCACCAGTTCGGGTTCGCCCTCCAGCCGACGCGCCCGCGGATCGAGTTTTTGCGAATAGAGATTGTCGCCGCGGACATAGAGAATCCGGCCGCCGCCGGCGGGTGTGTAATGGGCGGTGGTGAAATTCGTCAGCAACACCGACGGGGCCGAGGCTTTCCCATTGCGCAGACTCGAGAGAACGGTTGAACCGTCCGGGGTGAAAGCAGTACCAGTGGGAAAGAAGGTAAAAACAAATTCGTCGCTTGCCGGAAGAAACTCGGGTGAGAAACAATTCCTGAATTGCGGCGGAAAGCTCAGCGTTTCAGGTGCGGCGCCGGAAGCGGGAACCACATCGAGACAATGGCCCGGCGCGTTCACCAGAAATGCGCCTGTATCGCTGAGGGCGCCAAAGCGGGAATACTTGGGCGAAACAACTTCCTGCGCCCCTGACGAAGGCCACACTTTCACCAGTTGGCCATGGGAATTATAGAAGACGGCGCTTGAATCGGAGGACCAAAACGGGGGAGCAAGTGCGTTCATTGTTCCCGGGAGAGGACGGGGATTGAGCGAATCGATCCTGCGGACGTAGATTCGAAGGTCCGCTGTCGCATACGAGACCGACATCCCGTCGGGCGAGATCACGGGCGGCAGTGATACCAGTTCGTTGCCGGCAGGAAGGACGATGCTCAGCGTGACGGAAGTTTGCGGCTCGGGCTTGGGGCGCCGCCAGCCGATCATCGCTGCGATCATCGCTCCGGCCAAGAAGGCCGCGATGGCGAGGATCGAGGCGGAGGCCGCCGACAGAGAGATCGCGCGCGTCCTGGTCTCCGCGGGTTCTTCGAGGAGGCGCCAGGCATCGCCGATGTCGCGCAGGCGTTGCTTCGGATCTTTTTGAAGGCAGCTTGCGAGCAGCCTCCGCACTTTGGGCGGGACCCTGGTGAGGTCGGGGTTTGCGGCGAGGACGCCGGCGAGTATTTCGGCGACGGTCTCGCCCGCGTACAGTCGCTGGCCGGTGAGCATTTCGTAGAGCACGACGCCGAAACTCCAGATGTCGGCGCGCCGGTCCACACGTTTGCCCTTGGCCTGTTCGGGCGACATGTAGCCCGCGGTCCCGAGAATCACGCCGGCGTGTGTGATGCCGATGGTGAGGGTGGGGGAATTTGCCGGATCGCCTTCCATCGCATCTTCGCCCATTGCCTTGGCCAGCCCAAAATCGAGCACTTTGACGCAGCCATCGGGGGTGATCTTGATGTTGGCCGGCTTGAGGTCGCGATGCACTACGCCCCTCTCGTGGGCCGCGTCCAAGGCCTCGCCGATCTGGCGGGCGATGGCGAGGGCTTCATCCAGGGGAACAGGCCCTTGCGCGATGCGATCGGCGAGCGTCGGCCCTTCAACCAGTTCCAGAATGAGGGCGTGGTCTTCGACGCCGTAGATCGCCGCGATGTTGGGATGATTCAGCGCCGCCAGCACCTGCGCTTCGCGCCGGAATCGGGCAAGCCGGTCCGGATCGTTCGAGAAGGCGCCAGGCAGGACTTTGACGGCGACATCGCGATTGAGTTTGGAATCGGTGGCGCGATACACGGTTCCCATGCCGCCCTCGCCCAGCTTGGACAGAATCCGGTAGGGTCCGATTGTTTCGGGCGCGGCCATTGGGATGCGACTTCGTCGAATGATACCACTGTCGGGCTGGGATTCAAGGCCGCCTGTCGCAGAGCCCGGCGCCGAAGACGGGTATTATCCGGCGGCGGCGAAGCGCCGGCGGCGAGGCTGGAAGCTTCGCACCTTGGAGAGCGACGGATTGGGGGCGGCCAGGACGGGTCCGGACTGCGGCGATTTTTCTTCGCGGCGAAGGCCGGTTGGAGTTTCGCGCTCGGTGAGGCGGATTTTCAGCGTCCGCTCGATGTGCTGTACGTCTTTGCGTTCGCCTCGCGTGCGGAAGGTGGAAGCGATACCGCGGGCGCCGGCGCGTCCGGTGCGGCCGATGCGATGGACGAAGTCCTCGGGTTGCTGCGGGAGGTCGTAGTTGACGACGTGGGCGATGTTGTCGACATGGATGCCGCGGGCGGCGACATCGGTGGCGACAAGGACGCGGTACTGGCCGGTCTGGAAGCCGCGGAGGGCGGTATTGCGCTGGTTCTGGGTGCGGTCGCCGTGAATGGCGGTTGCCTTTACGCCTCCGGCTGCGAGGCGCTTGGAAAGACGGTCCGCGCCGCGCTTGGTGCGGGCGAAGACGAGGAACGATCC
>DAIDIH010000062.1 GCA_027459465.1 Bryobacterales bacterium
CCGGCATCGAGGATACGCATGGCTTGAGCGCGCCACAGGCGAGCGGCCAGTTCGGGATGTGGCTTCTCCAGCTTCACCGCCGCGGGCTCGGTGGTGTAGTGGCTGATGTTTTCTAAAGCTACGTCCGTAGTGGCCCGCACAAATTCCGCCAGACGCTCCCTCGCTTTGGTCTCAACCAGCAGTTCCATCACCGAGTGGAGATCCGCGCCCGTCGCCACGTCGAGAGCCTTCTCGCGCCAGACCGCGCGCTCCGCCTTAGGCACGACCTTCATGAGGTTGTCAAAGCTGAACTTGGACAGGCTCTTCCGATACGCGACCCAGGCGTCGTCAAGCGCCTCATCTCCCCTGCCGAGTCTGGTCAGCAACTCGCGCCGCAGCCTGCCGAGATCGTATCCCGCCGCGGACCCGTGCGGGGTCGCGTGCTCGAGATCGATTCCACGACCCACCCACGCCAGCGCCAGATCCGGCTTGCGCGAGACGAAAATCGTGGCGAGCGCCAGGCAATCCCGCGCGTCAAGTCCGGTCTGTTCGGCCAGCGCCTCGTAGGCGACTGGATCCCTTTGCGCGTGATAAATCGCGCGCAGGACGTCGCTCCACCGGCGGCGATCGAACCGCTCCTCGGAGGGGGCGGCCGCGAAGCGCGCTCGGATCTGGCGCTCGAATGCGGCGAGGCCAGCCTTGTCGAGTGCTTCGGAGACGGCCTTCTCGATCTGATAGCAGAAGGCATAGGGGTCGTTGTCCATCCACACGAGCAATGTGGCAGCCGTGTCGTCCGGACCGGCACCAGACGCCTGCCGGGCCTTGATCCACCGGCAGATGAGATCCTTCGCAAACTGCCCGAAACTCCCACTTGAGTCGTCAAGTTCTTCGGCCTTTTCGCGGCAGCCCGCGAGAAAGGTCTCATAGAGTCCGGCGGCGCGCGCCGCATCGGCCGTCTGGAGTTCGTCGATCTGCCCCGCCACTTCTACGAGGCTGCTCACGAACGAGAAGCACGCGCGGTCGCGAATGTAAGATCCGGGAATGAGCGCCAGTTCGATCTCGTTTTCGATTGGGTCTCTTCGCATCGTCCGTCTGGTCATCGGGTATTCTCAGGCAATAACATACTGGCGCTTCGGATCGTGCGGCCCCGTTCCGATTTCGACAAGAAGGCCGCGCGAGGCTAACGACTTCAAGCGCGTCAGGGTGGCTCGTTGGGATAGTCCGATATGCTTCGCCACGGCTGAGGTCGACCGCGCCACTCCATCGCCGAACAAAGTCAGGATGTGCCGGTCCGTCTCATCCGTATGGGGTTGCCTGATCCGCGCGCTGGAAATCGTCACGCGAAAATGCATCCCGATTTCTTCCAGTCTGGGATCTTCCAGGCCGGCCTCCTGGCAAGCAGCGGTCATCCGCTGAATCCCGCTGCCCCATTGCTCGATCAGATGGAGTTCGTGGAAGACGCGCCCAATCACGCGATTCCGCAACTTGGAGATGCCTTGCATGATGTCCTGAATCGTCAGGCCGAACGGCAGAAGACCCGGATTCTCGATCTCGATCCGGTCATCAAACATAGCAATGCGGATGGGCGCCCCTTGCTGGGCGTAGTCCGCATGGACGACGGCATTCATGAGAGCCTCGCGGATCGCAACCAACGGGACCGACCAGCGGTCCTCCCTGCGGACGCCCTCGATGATTGATTCGTGTGTCAGGTGCTTGCGGATAAATGCAATCGCCTCTTCCGCGGCGCGAGGTAAGAGTGAACGGATCCCCGCTGAATCCTGGAGTCGCGCTCGATTGATGCCGGCAAAGCGGCCGACCTGGATCCAGGCATCCGGGAACCTGGCGAACCTGTCCTTGCCGAAGAGAAGCAGCCCTCCGATAGTTGGGACCTGACGCCCTTGATGTTCGGTGGTGACACGAAGGGTGCTCCACGCCTGGGCGGTCAGTTGTCTGTAAGGCGCAAATAGCTCGGAAGCAGCTCGGAAGTCGATAGCTTCCGACTTCAGGTCCGGAATCGCCTGCTCGTCGAACGTGGTACTCCAGTTCAGACGTTTCAACTCTTCGATCTGAAGTGGCCCGGCCTTTCGATTGGTCGAGCCGACGCGGATGAAGACTCCGTCTTCGGGGCCCAGCCGTTCCAGGTAGTGTGGGCGCGTGTTGCTGGGGTAGACCTGCACAGCCAACACGTTCAGTTTCCGCCACGGCACCACCTCGATATCTGGAATGAGACGTGGACGAATCGAATCGGAGACCAGGTTCGCGAGCCTCTCTTCCGACGCCAGCACGTCGGGCACGCCGCGGATGTTCTTCGTCCCGTCCTCCACGCCGATGACGACGACACCGCCGGCGGTGTTCGCGAATGCAACCAGGCATTTGAGAATGCCCTCAGGAGATGACAAGTCCCGCTTGAATTCGAGGGTTTTCCCTTCGCCGCGCTTCAGTAGTTCAACGAGGACCACAACTCCGCATTCTACTCGGAAGTACTCCCCACCGCAAGGCTTCCGAGCGCATCAACCTGACTGTGCCAGAACTGTGCCAAGGCCCTATCCCTTTGACTGCCTTGGGCTTGCTCCTGAGCGAAAAGCAGATTCCCCAAGTTGTTGTAAACATTAAGAACGGGCCAGAGCGGATGGAGCTTTTGGAAACCACGCTTCTCTCTTGGGCGCAGGGGGGCGGGCACTGCAAGACCTCAGCGATGGCGTGACTTTCTGCCAGGAGGCGGTTCGAAGGCGCGCAGTCAAGAGGGCACAAAGAAAAGGAGTGGGGCGGGGTGGAGTGCGCCGGGAGTGCGGGAGGGCTGGTGCGCGGCGGTGTGGGAAGTGGTGTCGCGTCGCGGGGCTGGGGTCGGCGTAGTATCGAGTGTAATGGAGACGGAACAGGTACAGCGGATCAGCCGGGCGCTGGCGGATCCGACGCGGCTCGAGTTGCTCGAGCGGATCGCGGCGGAGGAGGAGGTTGCGTGCGCGGCGCTGGCGGAGACTGCGTGCGTGTCGCAGCCGACGGTTTCGCATCACATCAAGGAACTGGTGAATGCGGGGTTGATCGAGGCGCGGCGGGAGGCGAAGTTTTTCTTTTACCGGGTGAACCGGCGGGTGTGGCGCGAGTACCTCGAGGAGATGCGGCGGCGGGTGCCGGCGCGGCGGCGGAAAAGCTGAATCCGTTTCGCGGGCGGTTCCATCACATAGACGGTTGTCGATATGTAAATCTAAACAACCGGGAGGAATCCGATGGCGAAACTCGAAGGAAAAGTCGCGGTGGTGACCGGCGCATCAAAGGGAATCGGCGCGGCGATCGCGGAAAAGCTGGCGCGCGAGGGCGCGGCGGTGGTGGTGAATTATTCGTCGAGCGCGGCGCAGGCGACGGCGCTGGTGGAGAAGATCCGGGCCGCGGGCGGGAAGGCGGCGGCGATTCAGGCCGATGTGAGCAAGCCCGCGGAAGCGCAGCGGTTGATCGCGTCGACCGTGTCCGAGTTTGGGACGGTTGACGTTCTGGTGAACAATGCGGGCGTATACGAGTTCGCGCCGCTCGAGCAGGTTGACGAATCGCACTACGCCCGGATGTTCGATTTGAATGTCAAAGGGCTGCTGTTTGCGACGCAGGCGGCGACGAAGGCGTTCGGGGACGGCGGGGGCGCGGTGATTAACATCAGCTCGGTGGTGTCGCAGGGAGCGCTGCCGCATTCGTCGGTGTATAGCGCGACGAAAGCGGCGGTGGACTCGCTGACGCGGACGCTGGCGGCGGAGTTGGGGCCGAAGAAGGTTCGTGTGAATTCGGTGCTGCCGGGGCTGGTGGAGACGGATGGAGCGCGGGCGCTACCGGGATGGGAGCAGTTTGCGGCGCAGTCGGCGGCGCAGACCCCGTTGGGCCGCGTGGGGCAGCCGGAGGATATTTCGGCGGTGGTGGCGTTTCTGGCGACGAACGATTCGGGCTGGATCTCGGGCCAGTCGATTCCGGTGGCGGGCGGGTTCCGGGCTTAATGCCCGGGCCGCCGGGGTCAGGCGGTGTCGCGGCCGGGGACGACGTCGATTTGGAGTTTGGGGTCGGCGGCGGGGATGCGGGTGGTAGGGAGGCCGAGTTCGCGGCGGACGATGTTGGCGCCCTGGGCGATAGCGGAGGTTTTGTAGAAGGCGATGGAGCGGTCGCAGCCCTGGCGGCCGAAGCCGCAGTCGTTGGAGACGATGAGGCGTTCGGCGGGGATGTAGCGGAGGGCCTTGCGGATTTCGCCGGCAACGTCTTCGGGGCGGTCGGCCTGGAGGGCGCGGTGACTTACTACGCCAACGCAGATCTTCTTTTTGAGTTCGTGTTTGAGGGGCTCGAATAACTCGAGGTCGCGCTGGTTGCGGTCCTTCATTTCGAGGGTCCAGACGTCGCCGCGGCAGCGATCGAGATAGATCTCCATGGATTTCGCGTAACTGGTATCTTCCATGACGCGCTGCATGTTGGGGTTGCCCCAGCAGGTGTGGATCCAGAGTTCGACGTCGTCGAGGCCCTGGACTTCGCGGTTGAAGGCATCGATCAGGAACTTCACTTCTTCGTGGTCCTTGCCGTAGGTGTTGGCCATGAAGTGGAAGGTGGGTTCTTCGGTTTGGATGCAGCGGCAGCCGGCGTCGCGGAGGGCGAGTAACTCCTTGTTCATGGCTTCGGCCATGTCCCAGATGACCTGGCGTTTGTCCTTGTACTTGGGCGTGTGGATGTCGAGGAAGAGGGCCATGACCTGGGAGCAGCAGGTGCCGAACTTGACGGGTTTGGTGGCGCGGGCCTGGGCCATGCGCCAGACTTTGGGGTAGTCGAGGGGGCGGTGCTCGATTTTATCGACGACGTGGGGCCAGCGCCAGCCGGTGTAGATTTCGTTGAGCAGGGTGCCGGGCGGGTAGTGGAGCCAGGGGGCGGTGGTTTCTTCGGGCTGGAGGTGGTCGCCTTCGAAGCCGGCCCAGCGCTGGAGCGGATAGTGGTGCCAGGCGCGGCCGGCGAGGTCTTCGTCGACGTGGAAGTCGCCGTGGCAGACGATGTCGAGGCCGGCGCGTTCCTGATCGCCGATGACGACGGAGAGGGCGTCCTGGAATTTTTCGCGGAAGCGGATGTCGAGCATGCAGGTATCGAGGGGGCGGCCCCACATGCTGACGTCGAACCAGCGCGGGCGCGGGAAGGAACCGGTGACGGTGGTGGGAAGAATGAGATCGGCGGTTGCGGTGAACATGTATGACTCCTTGGGCATTTTACACTTCCGGGTCCGGGCGATGCGGAAGGGCGCGACGGATGGATTCGGTCCTACAGGAATGCGATCAGCGGCACGCTACCGGGTCGCTCGAGTTCACCCAACTCATTCAGGGTCTACGCCGCGCCGCGCGACGCGGAACAGCGCTATTCTCTGAGTGATGTGGAACGCGTGGAGGTGGTCCCGGTCATCGGTATCCCCAACCCGGGTCGCATTTGTACCGGCATCTTGGAGCGCCAGCATCTTACCGTCAGAATGCGAATGCGCTGCCTCACGCCGCTCGCTAACATGTTCTCAAAGAAGCGGGAAAACCTTTGGGCCGCCGGGCGTCTGCACTTCGCGCACTACGGCTTCCGCCGCGGGCCTCGGCCCCTGCGGGTGATGGCGGCCATGGAGGCGGTGATCGCCGATCTCGTCTGGAACTTAGCGGAGTTGCTCAGACGGGAAGGAACTTCCAAACAAGCGCAAGCAGCGTTCCCCCTCCGAGAAGTACGATTGACAAATAATCAAGCCAATCGAGGTGTATGGATGCAGAGGCATGTTCAGGTTCGGTGTGCTCTCGGGGTGAATGGTCTTGGCGCAGTTCTTCTGCTGTTTGCATTTCAGGCAACCTCTGCACGTTTACTGTTGGTGACTGATGCGACTGCCAATAAAGCCGCCTTTTGCATCGGTGATCGAGCTGTTTTTGGGGTAGTGGGACCGAACACCTTCGTCGGGTCTTCATGCCCGCAGGGATTAGACGTCAAACCGACCGCCGTGGTAAACAGCGAACACGGATGGTTGTTCCCTTTAGGTCTAGTGCTCACCGTGATTAGTATCATATGGCAAATCGCTTTGGTTGAGAAGCCCCCACCGTCAAGGCAACTTCTCCGACAGCAGGGACGCAAGGATAGGAAAAGCCAATGACCGTCAACGCACTCTTCAGGCACCGCCGAAGGAGGCGCGGGGCGTGTTGATATAATTCGCTGCGGGTATAAGGAGGCTTCATTCATCCATGGCGCAGGAAACGACACGGCGGTTTTTTCTGGGAGCGGCGACGGCAGCGGCGGCAACGCGGGTTTGGGGCGCGAACGATCGCGTGAATGTGGTGATCGTCGGGCTTGGTGGACGAGGGACGAACCATCTCCACATTTACGGGAAGCTGCCGGAGGCGAATGTGGTGGGTTTGTGCGACGTCGACCAGGCGGCTCGGGAGCGGGCGCAGGCGTGGCTGACGACGAACACGAGCGACAAGGCGAAGGAATATGTGGATATGCGGGACGCGTTCGCGGACGCGAATGTGGAGGCGGTGTCGATTGCGACGCCGAACCACTGGCACGCGCTGGCGGCGATCTGGGCGATGAAGGCGGGCAAGGATGTGTATGGGGAGAAGCCGGCCTGTTACAACATCCACGAAGGGCAGCGGATGATCCAGGTGGCGCGGGAGACGAAGCGGATGGTGCAGATCGGGTCGCAGCACCGGAGCATGCCGTTCAAGATTCGCGCGATGGAGGCGGTGCACGGCGGGCTGCTGGGGCAGGTGTACATGGTGAAGGGACTGTGCTTCAAGCGGCGGGCGTCGATCGGGCACGCGGACGATTCGCCGACGCCGCCGGGGGTGAACTGGGATCTGTTTCTGGGTCCGGCGCCGATGCGGCCGTTCAACCGGCTGCGGTTCAAGTACAACTGGCATTGGTTCTGGGACACGGGGAACGGGGACATCGGGAACCAGGGCGTGCATGAGATCGGGATTTGCCGGTGGGCGCTGGGAGATCCGGGATTTCCGAAGTCGGCGTATGCGCAGGGAGGCAAGTACGCCTATCACGACGACCAGGAGACGCCGAACACGCTGCTGGCGAGTTACGACTACGGCGGGCGGGAGATTGTGTTCGAGGTGCGCGGGTTGCTGACGGGGTCGGAGGGGTATCCGGTGAAGCGGAGGGTGGGTGCGCCGGCGGCGGGCGCGATGGCGCCGCCCAGGGCTCCTGAGCCGACGGCGATTACGCCGAAGAATGCGGCGCCGATCAATGTGATGGTGGGGAATCTGATTTACGGCACCGAGGGATGGGCGGCGATGAGCGATGAAGGATTCCTGGCGTTCAAGGGCGAATCGAACGAGTTAGTGATGGAAGAGCGGCCGGAGCGCGGGCCGGGAGGCGATTCGACCGCGCTGCATATGCAGAACTTTTTGGCGGCGGTGCGGAGCCGCGATTATAAGAGCCTGCATGATGAGATCGGGAACGCGTATCTTAGTGCTTCGATGTGCCACTTAGCGAATATAAGCTACCGGACGGGGCATAAGTTGAATATCGCCGATGGGCCGCATTTTGTGAACGACGAAGAGGCGAACCGGATGCAGACGCGGCCGGTTTACCGCAAGCCGTACGTGGTGTAAGCCGGGCGAGTAAGTTCAGCGGGACTGCTTTACGTGGGTTTCGACGTCGGCGGCGGCTCGGGTTTCGACACCGGGGCGTTCCAGAAAGCCGAGGTCGCGGAACCAGTCGATGAAGCGGTCCTGCCAGGTGCCGAAGGGCATGCCGTTGCGCCAGGTGAGGCCGCCGGTCATGTGCGTGCCGTCGGGCAGGGGTTGGCCGGGATGGCGGCCGCGCGCGTAGATGTGCATTTCAATGTTGGGGACGCTTTGGGCGAGCATGGCGGCGAAGTATTGGTCCGCCCAAATGGCGTGGACGCGGTCGCCTGAGCCGGCGCAGACGATGAATGCGGGCGGGACGTTGCGGGGGATGGGGGGCGCGGTGCGGTTGGGTGCGAAGGGCGTGGGACCGGGGTAGATGAGGCCGACGAAATCGGGGCGGGAGGAGACGCCGGAGAGCGGGTCGGAGGGCGCGGCGTTTTTCTTGTCGAAATCGGGGAAGTAGACGGCGGCGGCGGCGGTGAGTTCGGCGCCGGCGGAAAAGCCCATCATGCCGATTTTGTTGGGGTCGAGGTGGAGATCTTTGGCGTGGGCGCGGACGAGGCGGATGGCTTGCAGTGCGTCGTTGACTTCGTCGGTGAGGGGGTTGTAGCCGTCGCGGCGGAGGCGGTTGCGGAGGATGACGGTAGTTACTCCGTAGTTATAGAAGTAAGGGACGAAGTCGGCGCCTTCGCTGCCGACGTTGAGGGTGTTGTGGCCGCCGCCGGGGACGAGGATGACGGCGGCGCCAGTGTTCATGCCGGCATCGGCGGTGTGGATTTCGATAGAGGGGTTGTGGATGTTGACGATGCTGGCGATGCGGCCGGGAACGGAATGGCTCATGTTGTACTGCTCGGCTTCGTGGAGGCGGGCCTGGTTGAGGTAGGGCGAGTCGGGGGGATAGAGAGTGAGGACGATGCCGCCGGGGAGGATGGGCGTGGGTGCGTAGGGGGCGCTGGTGGCCGGCGCGGGCTTGGGGATGTCCATGGGCGCGGGCAGGGGCGGGAGCTGGGCGAGGGCGGAGACGGCGGAGAGCAGCGAGAGAGCGGCGAAGCGGTGATGATGGCGAGTCATAAGAAGTGTCCAGATACTGTATCATCGCCGCGGGCATTCCCAGGGCGGGGAGTGATCGCGTTACCGTATGAAGTGCCCCATGAGCCGATGTAGGAGTTGTTCGACCGAGGTGCCGGCGGGGAGCCGGTTTTGTTTGTCTTGCGGCGCGCGCGTTGGCGCGGCTGAGGAGCAGGCGACGGTTGCGCTGGAGACGCCGCCGCCGCGACTGGCGTCGCATCCGAGCCTTGCGGCGTATGGGGAGCAGCGGTTTCCGCCGGGGACGCTGCTGGCGGGGCGGTACCGGATTGTGGCGCGGCTGGGCAAGGGCGGGATGGGCGAGGTGTACCGGGCGGACGATTTGGCGCTGGGTCAGCCTGTGGCGCTGAAGTTTTTGCCGGAGGCGGCGGTTCAGAACGTAAACTTCCTAAAACGTTTTTACGATGAAGTGCGGATTGCGCGGCAGGTGGCGCATCCGAATGTTTGCCGGGTGTACGACATCGGCGAGGTGGAGGGGCAGCCGTTTCTGTCGATGCAATATATCGACGGGGAGGACCTGAGCACGCTGCTGCGGCGGATTGGGCGGCTGCCGGCGGCGAAGGCGACGGAGTTTGCGCGGAAGTTGTGCGCGGGGCTTGCGGCGGCTCATGCGCAGGGGGTGCTGCACCGGGACATCAAGCCGGCGAACATCATGGTGGACAGCCGGGGCGAGGTGCTGATTACCGATTTCGGGCTGGCGGGGCTGGCGGGGCAACTGGAAGGCGCGGAGGTGCGCAACGGGACGCCGGCGTACATGGCTCCGGAGCAATTGGCCGGGCGGGAGGTGAGCGCGCGGAGCGACCTTTACGCGCTGGGGCTGGTGTTCTACGAGATGTACTCGGGGCAGGCGCCGCACGAGGCGAGCTCGGTGGAGGAGATCACGCGGCTACGGGAGAGTTCGGCGGCGCCTTCGCTCGAAACGGTGGTGGATGGGCTGGATCCGGCGGTGGACCGGGCCATTAAACGGTGTTTAGAAGCGGACCCGCGGCTGCGGCCGGCGTCGGCGCTGGAGTTGGCGGCGATGCTGCCGGGCGGGAATCCGCTCGCGGAGGCTCTGGCGGCGGGGCAGACGCCGTCGCCGGAGATGGTGGCGGCGGCGGGGGACGACACGGCGGCGCTGAAGGTTCCGGTGGCGGCGGGGATATTGGCGGCGACGCTGGCCGGGCTTGCGGCGTTGTATTTCCTGCTGCCGAACTTGGGCTGCGCGGCGGCGTTTGACTTCGACAATCCGCCGCAGGTGCTGGAGGCGAAGGCGCGGGACCTGGCGAGTGGGCTGGGATACGCGGCGCATCCGGCGGACCGGGCGGTGAACTACGAGTATGTTGATAACTACATCAATTCGCTGAACGGGCGGGCGCATTCGGCGGAGGAGTGGGTGAAGGTGCTGGCGAGCGGGCCGGCGTTTTACCGGTTTACGTACCGGCAGAGCCCGCGGGCGCTGCGGACGCTGGGGGCGGAGTCGCCGGGGATTGTGACGTGGTTCGATCCGCCGCCGTTCACGCCGGGGATGGTTTCGATTGAGCTGACGCCGGAGGGGCGATTGCGGCGGTTCGAAGCGGTTCCGCCAGCGAAGGAGGCGGCGCCGGCGGCGGCTGGAGTGATCGACTGGAAGCCGCTGCTGGCGGCGGCGGGAGTGGATGTTGGGCAACTGAAGCCGGCGGAGCCCAACTGGACGCCTCCGACGGCGTATGATGCGCGCGCGGCGTGGACCGTGGAGGCGCCGGCTCCGGTTTCGCGCGAGGTGCGGATCGAGGCGGCGGCGTATCACGGGAAGCCGGTTTATTTCCGGTGGGTGTGGCCGTGGTCGAAGCCAGGGGGGGAGGAGTCCACGGCGAATCCGGGGTGGCTGGTGTTGGTGGGGCTGGGGATTTTTGGCGTGGGGATATGGATGGTGTACGCCAACCTGAAGGCGGGACGGGGCGACCTGCGGGGCGCGCGGCGGCTGGGGTACGTTGCGGGCGCGACGACGTTTTTGACCTGGCTATGCCGGGCGCATCATGTGGGGTCGACGGGAGAGTTGGCGCTGTTTGGACAATCGCTCGAGGACTCGCTGCTGGCGGCGTTTTTGACGTGGGGGATGTACCTGGCTCTGGAGCCGTGGGTGAGGCGCCACTGGCCGCAGATTCTGATTTCGTGGTCGCGGCTGCTCTCGGGTACGTTATACGATCCGCTGGTTGGGCGCGATTTGCTTTTCGCGGCGCTGGCGGGAGTAAGTTACTGCTTATTGATTGCGGCGTCGATGTATCTTATGCTGCGCGGAGGGATGGCGCCGGTGGGTAACTTCCGGCTGGATAACTTACTGGGCGGGCGCGCGGTGGCTGGTTTTTACTTTGAGCACGTGCTGTGGGCGCTGCGGGGGGCGCTTGTCTTTCTGATGCTGCTGTTCGCGCTGCGGATCGTTTTGCGGAAAGAGTGGCTGGCAGCGGGGGCGTTCGTGGCGATCCTGACGGCGTCGAAGTTTCCGGCGTCGGGACAACAGGTTGTTCTGACGCTGGCGACTTATGTGCTGATATACGCGCTTCTGGTGGCGATTCTGCTGCGGCTGGGGCTGCTGGCGACGGTGGTTACCGTGTTTTTGATCGACGCGACGAACTCGGCGCTTTTTACGCGGGATGTTTTTGCGTGGTACGGGCTGAGCTCGCTGCTGGTGGGACTGATTGTCGCCGGGATCGCCTTTGCGGGGTTCCGTCTTTCGATCGGGCGGCGGACGCGGCTGACGGATACGATGCTGAATGCTTGAGGAGGGGTGAAGTGTATATTCCCGCGGCTTTCAAAGAAGAGCGTCCGGAGCGAATGGTGGAACTGGTGCGGGCGCATCCGCTGGCGACGCTGGTGACGATAGGGAGCGAGGGGCTGGTGGCGAGCCATCTGCCGATGCTGTATGAGCCGGCGCAGGATGGGGCGGGCGTACTGCACGGGCATTTGGCGAAGGGGAATCCGCAGTGGAAGGATTTGCGGGAGGGCGTGGAGGCGCTGGCGATTTTTCATGGGCCGGAGGCTTACATCAGCCCGTCGTGGTATGTGACGAAGCAGGAGACGGGGCGGGTGGTTCCAACGTGGAATTACGCGGTGGTGCATGCGTACGGGACGCTCGAAGTGTATACGGATGCGGAGCGGCTGCGGGCGCATCTGGCGGCGCTGACGGCGTCGCAGGAGGGAAGATTTCGGAGGCCGTGGTCGATTGAGGACGCTCCGGCGGATTATGTGGACGGGATGCGGCGGGCGGTGGTGGGGGTGAGTTTGCGGGTGCGGCGGTTGGAGGGGAAGTGGAAGATGAGCCAGAACCGGCCGGCGGCGGATCGCGAGGCGGTAGTGGAGGCGCTGTGGGCGCAGGGGGATGAGGCGTCGGTTGCGGTGGCGGAGTTAGTGAAGGAACTTAGCGGGTTATAGTTCGGCGGGGAGGAGAAGCATTTCGGGGACGGAGGCGCGTTGGGGGAGTTTGGCGACCCAGAGGATGGCTTCGGCGACGTCTTCGGCGCGGAGGGCTTTGGCGACGGTTTCCGACGGCGTTGGGCTGGGGCGGAGGCTGAGGATTTCGGTGTCGACGAGGCCGGGGCTGATGACCGAGGTGCGGATGCCGTTTTGTTTTTCTTCGGTGCGGATGGCGTGGGCGAGGCCGAGGAGTCCGCGTTTGGAGGCCTGGTAGGCGGCGCCGGAGACGTCTCCCATGCCGTAGGCGGAGATGGAGGAGACGTAGATGAGATGGCCGGAGCGGCGCTCGCGCATCTGGGGGAGGAGGGCCTGGGTGATGTAGTAGGCGCCGTCGAGGTTGGCGCTGAGGAGGTGGCGCCAGATGTCCGGGCGGAGGCGATGCATGGCGCGGTCGGGCGTGTTGGTGCCGGCGGCGTAGACGAGGATATCGACGTCCCCGGCGCGGCGGGCGAGTTCTTCCATGGCGGTGAGGCTGGAGGCGTCGGCGGCGGAGATGGAGATATCGATGCCGACGGAGGAGAGTTCGGATTGGAGGGTTTCGAGGCGCTCGCGGCGGCGGGCGGCGGCGGTGACGCGGGCGCCTTCGCGGGCGAGCATGGCGGCGGCCGCTTTTCCGATGCCGCTCGAGGCTCCGACGACCAATGCTACTTTGCCGCGCAGTTGCTGACTCATTCGTATCTCCTTTGCCGCCAACACTTCCCACTTTCGTACCAGTGAGTTGGGCAACATCGCATGGTACGATGGAAACTCTGGGGCCTGCCACCGCCTCGTGCGACGCACCTATGTACAACCCCTACTTCGGCTTCCGGGAAAGTCCTTTCAATCTCAGCCCCGACCCGGCCTTCCTTTACCGTAGCAAGCAACACGAGGAAGCTCTGGCGAACCTGATCTACGGCGTGCAGAGCCGGAAAGGGTTTATTGTGCTGACGGGCGAGGTGGGGACGGGGAAGACGACGATGCTCGAGTGCTTGCGCGATTATCTGGAGGCGCAGCGGACCGAGTTTGCGTTCGTATTCAACTCGCGGCTGACGGCGGATCAGTTTTTCGAGATGGTGGCCTACGACTTCGGGCTGAACTGCGAGCGGCGATCGAAGACCGAGGTGTTGTTTGCGTTGAACGAGATGCTGCTGTCGCAAGCGGTGCACAACCGGACGGCGGTGCTGATTGTCGACGAGGCGCATAACCTGGACTGGGATGTGCTCGAAGAGATCCGGCTGCTGGGCAACCTGGAGAACCGCACGGGGAAACTGCTGCAGATCGTTTTGGCCGGGCAGCCCGAGTTCGACCGTAAGATCGACGCGCCGAACCTGCGGCAGCTTAAGCAGAGGATTGTGCTGCGATGTACGCTGGAGCCGTTCTCGATGGAAGAGACGAGCGACTACATTCACACGCGGATGGCGAAAGCGGGGATGGCGGAGCAGAAGGTTTTCCCGGCGGACCTGATTTCGGAGATCCACGCGAGGACGCGGGGCATTCCGCGCATCATCAACGCGGTTTGCGACAACCTGTTGCTGACGTGCTTTGCGATGGAGAAGAAGGTGGCGACGGTGGAGATGCTCGACGAGGTTTGCGCCGACATGCGCCTCGAGTGGGCGGGGAACCGGCGGCGCGGGCAGAGTTCGCGGTATGGGGCGGAGCCGTTGGCGGGATCGCCATATTCGTTGGGCGATCGGTGAGCGGCTGCGGGCTAGGCGTCCGCTTTATAGAAGTCGCTTCTGGCGTTGGAGACGAGGCGGTGGGCTTCGGATTCTTCGACGTCGAATTTTGTCAGGGCCTGGCGGACCATTTCCACTCCTCCTTCAAATTCCGGTTGGATGACGGCGTCGACTCCGAGGCGGGTGAGTCTGTGGACCTGTTCGGCGTGAGCGGCGCGAGCGACGAGGAGTAAGTTGGGGTTGAGGCGGCGGGCGCGTTCGACGGCGAGTTGGACGGTGCTTTGGTCGGGGACGGTGATGAGGAAGAGGCGGGCGCGGGTGATGCCTGCGGCGTGGAGGACTTCGGGGCTGGAGATGTCGCCCCAGACGGCGGGGACGCCGGCGGCGGAGAGGTCGCGGAAGAGGGTGTGGTTCCATTCGGTGGCGAGGAGAGGGATGCCTGCCTGCTGGAGGACGCGGACGACGGCCTTGCCGCTGCGACCGTAGCCGCCGATGACGATGTGGCCGGAGAGAGGCGCTTCGGGGAGATTGACGGCGGCGGGAACGATGACGGGTTTGCGGAAGCGGCGCCAAGCGCGGCCCGCGGGGAGGGCGAGGCCGGCGACAACGGGGGATAAGGCCATGGTGAGGACGGTGCAGGTGAGGGCGAGGTTGTAAGTGTCCTGGGAGAGGCGGCCGGAGGTAACTCCGACGCGGGCGAGGACGAAGGAGAATTCGCCGACCTGCGATAGGCCGAGGCCGATGATCCAGGGGGCCATGTTGACGTAGCCGAAGGCGCGGGCGAGGACGCCGAAGATGGCGGACTTGCCGGCGAGAATCAAGAGGACAGCGGCGGCGATTTTTGCGGGGTGGGTGAGGGCGTAGTGGGGGTCGAGCAGCATGCCGGCGGTGACGAAGAAGAGCAGGCCGAAGATGTCGCGGATGGGGACGACGTCGCTGAGGGCCTGGTGGCTGAATTCGGATTCGCTTAAGACGAGGCCGGCGACAAAGGCGCCTAGGGCGAGGGAGAGGCCGGCGCGCTGGGTGGCGTAGCCGACGCCGACGGCGATGGCGACTACGGAGACGAGGAAGAGTTCGCGGGAGCCCCATTTGAGGACGAGGCCGAGCAGTGGGGGCAGGAGGCGCGTGCCGAGGAGGACGACGGCGGCGAGGGCCAGCGCGGCGAGGGCGAGGGAGCGGACGAGAGTGGCGGCGAAGCCCGAGGACTGGCCGAGTTGCGGCAGCAGGATGAGCAGGGGGATGACGGCGAGGTCCTGGACGACGAGGAGGCCGATCATGACGCGGCTGGCGAGGGTGGAGGTGACGCCGGCGGCGGCGAGGGTTTTCATGACGACGACGGTGCTGGAGAGCGAGACCATGGCGCCGAACCAGACGGCGTCCTGAGGGGACATGGCGGCGAGTTTGACGGCGGCGAAGGCGGCGAGGGCGGCGGTGAGGAGGATCTGGATGGGTCCGCCGATGAGAGCGATGCGGCGGACGGGAGCGAGATCGCGAAACGACATTTCGAGGCCGAGGGAGAACAGGAGGAGGGCGACGCCGATTTCGGCGAGGCGTTCGATGTCGTGAGGATGGGCGACGGAGGGTCCGGCGGTGAAGGGGCCGATGGCGATGCCGGCGGCGACGTAGCCGACGAGGAGGGGGAGTCGGAGGAGGCGGGCGAGGAAGCCGCCGGCGAGGCCCGCGATGATGATGAGGATGAAGTCGGAGGCGATGCCCAAGGGCGCCCCTACGGACGGCTATTCCTGGAGTCCGGCGGCGTCGAGAAAGGCGCGCAGACGGTGGCTGCGGCTGGGGTGGCGGAGCTTGCGCAGGGCTTTGGCTTCGATTTGCCGGATGCGCTCCCGGGTGACGGCGAAGTGCTGGCCAACTTCTTCGAGGGTGTGTTCGCTGCCGTCCTGGAGGCCGAAGCGCATTTTGACGATTTTCTCCTCGCGGGGGCTGAGGGTTTTGAGCACTTCGGCGGTCTGCTCGCGGAGGTTGAGGTTGATGACGGCTTCGGAGGGTGAGGTGACGCGGCGGTCGATGATGAAGTCGCCGAGATGGGACTCTTCCTCTTCGCCGACGGGTGTTTCGAGCGAGATCGGCTCCTGGGCG
>DAIDIH010000063.1 GCA_027459465.1 Bryobacterales bacterium
TCCAGGCCGTCGTCGACATCCGCCGCGGTCTCGATCTTCTCGCCGCGCGGCCCGACGTCGATGCGAGGAAGATCGGCTATGTCGGCCACGGTTACGGTGCAAACTGGGGCGCTGTTCTGATGAGTATCGAGCCGCGCCTTCACGCGTTCTCCCTCATCGCGGGCATCGTCAGTCTCGCCGACGTCATGCGTGGCGACGATCCGGAGTGGGCCGACCTTCGCTATGCGCTCGGGAACCAGCGATACCTCGCGTATCTGGACTCGATCTCGCTCGTTGATCCCATCCGCTACCTGGGCCACTCGCTCGGGGCGCCAGCCCTATTTCAATTCGGACGCTTCGACCCCTATGTTACGGCGGAGATGGCCCAACGCTTCGCCGCCGCGACTCATCCTCCGCCGAAAGTGCTTTTCTATGACGCCGGAAACGATGTAAACGCCCCACAGGCCCTCGTGGACCGCGACCGCTTTCTGTCCAAGCTTCTGGGAATTGGACCGGCTGGTTCGACGGGAGCGGAGCGATGAGGCTCAGGGCGGAAAGACACCCTCTGCACAATATGGGAGTTTAGGTGGTGGCCAGGGACGGAATCGAACCGCCGACGCCAGCCTTTTCAGGGCTGCGCTCTACCAGCTGAGCTACCTGGCCGGGGAAACCTTGATTGTAGCAGATAGTGCCGCATCAACTACGCGAATTACGGCGCGGCGGTCACCGAATGGCGCTGGCGTTCGGCCACGGCCGCGGCCCGTGTAAGCAGCGCTTGCGAGGACGGCAGCGCCTGAATTGCAGCCGCCACCTCCGGGTCGTTTTCCAGGTGCAGTTGATCCGACTGCTCCTTGCTGAACGCTGTGATCCACATCTCCTCACGGAGCCGCTCGCGGATCGCCGGCTCAGAGGCGGCCGCTTCTGCCGGGGTAAACTCGACACCGCGTTTCTTTGCCCATTCAAGGAACTGCGCGAGCAAAGCATCATCGGGCACCCACGTTTTCGGCAGCTTGGCCGCACGCGGACCGAAATACTCGGCAGAGAAGTAAAAGTACGACATGCTGCGGATAAGCTCGATCTCAAGAGGACTCATTTTCGGCGCGGCATATTTTTCATCGGGACTGATGCCGTCCCCGCCGTAAACCGTGCGGCCCGTATCGGTCTTGCGGGAATCTTTCAGGTTGTCTTTGCCCGGCCCGCGCATGTAGTAATCGTAGAAGGACTGGTGCGAGTAATCGCGCTGGATGAGCCGGCCGCTCGGTGTGTAGTAGTGCGCGATGGTGAGTAGGAGCGCGGTGTCCCCACTCAACGGGTACGGGGCCTGTACGAGGCCCTTGCCGAAGGTCTTTTCGCCAAGGATCCACGCCCGGTCGTGGTCCTGCAGAGCCCCCGAGACGATCTCCGCGGCCGAGGCGGTTCCGCGGTCCACGAGCACAACCATCGGGTATTCCGCCCCCTGTTCGCCGTGGCGCGCGACAAATTTCACTTCCGCCGAGGCACGCCCGTGGTGTGAAACAATCGATTGGCCTTTGCGCAGGAAATGATCGCAGACGGCGACGGCCTCTTGAAGAATACCGCCCGGGTTGCCGCGGAGGTCCAAAATCAGGCCGTGGATGGAGCTTTCCCCGAGACGGTTCAGCGCCTGTTCCAGTTCCCGCCCCGTGTTTTCGTTGAACGCGTCGATCTTGACGTATGCGATGTCGGGCTTCAGCCAGAAGGCGTAGCTAACGCTGTCGCGCGGGACCTCGGCGCGCACCAGGTGAATCCAGATCGGGTCCGTAACGCCATAACGCTTCACTTCGACCGCGACCGGAGTGCCGCGTGGACCTTTGAGCAGGGCGGAGACTCCCTCGACATCGAGTTTGGCGGTCGAGCGATCGTCTACGGCTACAATGTTGTCCCCCGGCCGCAGCCCGCCGCGAAATGCCGGCGAACCCTCAAACGGGTAAATCACCAGCGCCTTGCCCTCCGGTTCGCCGACCATCATGCCGACACCGTAGTAGTGGCCGCTTTGGTCCTCGCGCAGGCGGCGGTAGGCTTCGGGATCCAGAAAATTCGAGTGCGGATCGAGCGTGTGGAGCATCGAGGGGATCGCACCGTCATAGATGGTGGTATCAGGGCTGATTTTGGTGGCAAAGTTCGTCTCCACCAGGTTCAGGACCTCGGTAAACTTCCGCAGGGAAGCGGCCACATCGTCGCGGGACGGCTGTCCGGCGGCGAAAGGAAGCGGGAGGAGGCCCCAAAGGGACAAAACGGCTATCACCTGGGGCTTGAAAATGCGCATGGCGCGAACACCTCGATGTTCGTATCGTAGCAGGTGTTCCGAGCCGCCAAGGGCCCCGGCGATGCCGGAAAGCCCCTTAGGCGATGTCCGGCAGAAGCACGCGGCCCGGACGCCCCGCCGCGTCCATCACTGCCTCTGCGGCGAGGTACCCGCTGCGCACTGCGCCTTCCATGGTGGCCGGCCAACCGGAATGCGTCCAGTCCCCGGCGAGCACGAGATTCGGGATGGCGGTCTTGCTCCAGGGGCGCTTGCCTTCGAGACCGGGCACGGCGGAGAACGTCGCACGCACCTCCTTGACGACATGGGCGTTTTCGAGCTTGGCCTCAGCGACCTCGGGGAAAAACTCGGCCAACTCGGCAACGGCGAGACGGATGATATCTTCGCGCCGGGTTTCCAGCAGGCTGCGCGAGGCGCTGACCACAAGCTGCAGGTAGCGGCCGCGGTCTTTGTTGAACATCCACTGGATGGTGCGGTCGAGAAGCGCGGCGTGCGGCAGCGTCGTCACTTCGCGATCGAACCAGAGATGAATTCCGGTGATCGGCGAGTGGGAGAACGCAGCGAAGTCAACGCCGAGGTCGGGCAGCAGCGCACCCGCTCGTTCTACCGGCACGGCGGAGACGTAGTAATCCGCCGTGTGGCGCTCACCTCGCACGAAGACCGCATTCACGCGCCCGTGTTGGACTTCTAACCCCTCCACCGGCGAGCGGAAGTGCAACCGCACTCGCGGCAGGCGCTCCCATGCCTTCGCCCCATATAACTCACCGAGGGGAACGCGCGGAACGCCCATCTCATAGGAGTTCGAGCTCGCCAGAAAGCCCAGCCAGAAAACCTGAAAGCCATGAAGCGCGGCCATACGTTCCGGCTCTTCGTTGATCGCGCTTACCAGCACCTGGTCCCAAAAGCGGCGCATCCCGAGCGGGGTTTGTTTCTTTTCGAGCAGCCATTCGCGCATCGTGATGCGATCGAGATCGGTACGCCGGGTCCGCTCCCGGCGCAGCGCCAGCAGACCACGCGCGATTGCGATGCGGTCGGCCAGGCCAAGACTGTTCAGTTTGAGGAAGCTACCGGTGAAATGCAGCGGCGGCGGAAGCGCTCCGGCCTTCAGCCAGGACATGCGCCCGCCCGGCTCGATGAAAACGAACTCGCGGTGGAACTCGATCTGGTCCTCGACTCCCATGCGCCGGTAGAAGTCGAGCAGATTCACGCAGCAGCGCAGCAGGATGTGCTGGCAGTTGTCGATGGTTCCGGTGTCCCCCGGCAGCACATACGACGTGGCGCGACCACCGGCGAACGGCCGGCTTTCGAACAGATCGACGTCGAATCCCGCCCCGCCGAGGGCCGCTGCCGAAGCCAAGCCGGCCAGGCCGCCACCGATGACGATGACCGAGGGCATTCGGAGCTATTGCGCGGCCGCGGCAGCCAGACGCGCCACCGCGTTCTCGATCAACTGCAAGCCGCAGTCGCCCTCGAGAGTCAGAATCGATTCGGGATGAAACTGGACCGCCTCGATCGGCAGTTCCCTATGGCGCAGGCCCATGATGACGCCATCTTCGCTTTCCGCGGTCACCTCGATGCACGACGGAAGAGTTTCGCGGCGTGCGAACAGCGAGTGATACCGGCCAACGCGAAAGCGTTCCGGCAAACCCTCGAACACGCCGACGCCGAAGTGCGTGACCTGCGACGGTTTGCCGTGCATCGGATAGTCCAGCACGCCGAGCGTACCGCCGAATGCTTCGACCACACCCTGAAGTCCAAGGCAAACCCCGAACACCGGGATCCCCTCGCGCGCCGCGAACCGCACCAACTCCGGCACGCCGAAGTCTTCCGGACGCCCCGGACCCGGCGAGATCAGGATCAGATGAGGCGCCAGTTCGAGAATCTTTTCATGCGGAACGCCCGCGCGGTAGGTGACGACCTCGGCGCCAGTCTGTCGCGCGTAGTTGCCGAGCGTGTGGATGAAGCAGTCGTCGTTGTCGACCAGCAGCATACGGACGCCGTGGCCGCGCTCGGTCTTTGCGCCGGCCGGGCGAGTGTCCTCCGATGCCGGCCGCAGCGCGCGGAAAAATCCTGTTGCCTTCATCCGCGTCTCCTGCTCCTCGAGTTCCGGAACAGAGTCATATAGCAGGGTTGCGCCGACCGGATAGCGCGCTACCCCATCCGACAGATGGACGGTCCGGATCAGAATGCCCGTGTTGATGTCACCGTTCATCGACAGCATCCCCACCGCTCCGCCATACCAGCCTCGCGCATCTTTCTCGATGTCCTCGATGGCCTGCGCCGCCGCCTTCTTCGGCGCGCCGATCATCGTCACGGACCACATATGTGTCAAAAACGCGTCGAGCGAATCGAAACCCCGCGCGAGCGTCCCCTCGACGTGGTCGACCGTGTGAAACACGCCCGCGTATGACTCAATCAGGCGCCGGCCGATCACCCGCACCGACCCCGGAACGCAGACACGGGATTTGTCGTTGCGGTCGACGTCGGTGCACATCGTTAGCTCGCTCTCTTCTTTGGCCGAGTCAAGCAGAGCGCGGATATTGTCCGCGTCGCGAAGCGGATCACCCGTGCGGCGCGCGGTGCCGGATATCGGAGAGGTCTCGATCCGAGTTCCCTCTATTCGGACGAACATCTCCGGGGAGGCGCCCACGAGTTGCTCGCGGCCGAACTGCAGGTAGAACTCGTAGGGACTGGGGCTCGCCTTCTGAATGCGCCGGAACAACGCCGCCGGGCTGCCGGTGTAGCTTGCCTGGAACGTCTGCCGCAGCACGACCTCGTAGTAATCGCCACGCCGCATTCCTTGGCGGACCTTCTCCACACCCGCCATGTACTCCTCCGGCGTGTGGTCGGAAACGATCGGCGTCTCCTGGCGAGCCTTCGGCCTCGGCACGGCCTTTCCGTCGCGCGGGAGGCCGGCTGTCGACACGCCGGCGCCCTCAAACTCGTACTGAACGCGCTCGATCTGCTCTTTCTTGCGATCCATGTAGTAAATGTCGTCGCAGAAGTACAAGTGCAGATCGCGCCGGCCCTCACGTGGCAGCCGCAACTGGATCGGATCGAACTGAAAAAGCAGATCGAACCCAAATGCGCCGACCAGCGCCAGGCGGTTGTCTTCCGGGTTTGCGAATTCCGCCCGGAACGCCCGAAGAACGGAAAACACGGAAGGCTGCTTGCTTCGCTCCTCTTCCGGAAAGATGCCCGCAAGCGGCTTCAAACGCCCCACGAGCCGCCCCTCACGCTCGCTGAACTCCTCCCAATGTGGATGCCCGGCAAGCACAGGGGCCAGCATTCTCACGAGCGCCTCGCCTCGCCGGTTCAGCGGGCAAAACTCCACCACACGCCCTTGCGAAACGATCTCCATCGGAGGGCACACCGACGCGATATCCCAGCGCGAGTACCGTCCCGGATACTCATAGCCCGATGACAGGTAAAACCCGCGGCGTCTGTCGAGCCGCTCAAGGAGACGTCCCAGACCCTTCTGGAAGCCCACCTTGGACGTGGTGCGTTTTACGGCAATGCCGTGAGGCGTGCTGTAGCGAAGCAATGCCATGGGTGCGGGGGTGTTAGCTGCTGAATGTGCCGACCACGATGACGGAAATCATGTCCTTACCCAACATCCCGTTCACAACCCAATCCGTATCGCCGGATTGAGACAGGCCGGGCTTGGTCCCTTCATCGGATTTCCAACAGCTTAGCACTGCCGGGTGGGGCGTTCCCGAGGCCTTCTTGCTCATCGCCACCAGCGCGTCAAAATTGGGCGTGGAACTGGGGTCGCTGTCATTGCCCGCCGGCACCAGCAGCAGGAAGTCCCGCTGTGGGGCAACCCCCTGGTGGTCGCCGTTCACCGGATAGTCGCTGTAGCGAAGTGTGTAGACGCCGGGCTTGATGGTCTGTCCGCGACGGTCCGTATAATTGCCTGTCACGCGCAGGGCGCCGACGAGCGCGCCTTGCGGGATCGTCGTCAGCGTCACGTCCGGCTCTGTCGACTTTGAACCCGCGGGCTCGGTAGACCGGAACCAGACCTCTACAGTAATTCCGCTGCCCGAGACTTTCAACCCCTGCTGCTGCATCGTGCTTCGGATTGCTGGAGCCAACTCCGAAGGAGGGGCACCCGATGGTTCCGCCTTGTATTGAGCAAAAATTAAGCCAGCCGAGAACAATACGGCCGCTGCCAGTCTTGTCGCATTCCTCATAGTCTTATCCTAACGATTCAAGGATGCGTGCTGGCCCGCCGACGATTCCTCAGGCCCGCCATGCCAGCCCCGACGATCAGACAGGATTGGGTTTCGCTCATAAGGACTCGCCCACAGAATGTTCCTCGCAGACCTTTTTGGTCACGCGATGACGGTGGGCGAACATGTTGCGGAGACCCAGACTCACCGTCCAGCCGAACAGCCTATTAACGAGTGAGCCACCGGGCAGTTCATATGCTATGCGGTCGGTCAGCCGTGTCTTGGCCCCAGCAGCCTCAAATTCATGCCGGTGAACCCACTTGGCGAACGGTCCGTGGATCTGTCGGTCTTCAAAAAGCCGATTCCTCTCATATGCGGTATGCAGTGCAACCCAACGGAAGAAACCAACGCGGAGTTCCACGCGCGCGCCGGTCTCGATTCCGCCCGTTCTGCCGATCATCCGCACCGGCGGGAACGCCGGCGTCAACAAAGAGAGGGCATCCTCCCGTTCGTGGAAGCGAAAAACGTCGTCTACTGGTGCATCGATGAGTACACTCTTGACGAACGCAGGCACGCTTTCAGTCTACTTGCGCTCCCGAGCACACGGCAGGAGCTACCACCCGAAGCTTCCAGGAACACCGTTGAAGGGACCGGCAAGGTTCGAAGTAATCCAGCCGCCATAGAAGTCACCTTCCTGGGGCTGAACCCGTTCCTCTGCGATGAAGCAGCCGTCAACGCGCTGGGGATAGAAGGCGAGATGATCGCGCAAGACTGAATAAGCCTAGCTGGGCGACGGGTAGCTTTAGGGAGCCGCGGTCGAAGTCCGGGCGCCAGCGTGGATATCTCAATAACCGGCATCGCCCTTGGACTGACAGAAGCTGCGAGTGGCGTTCGGCTTGAGAAGCTCCATCTTCACGTCAACTTGGGGAATGTCATAGGTGGGTGGATGGCTCGTTTCAAGCACTCGATACGCGCGGCTCGTGTCGGCCAACGTTTCGCCGTTGAACTCCACCTTCAAGCGCTGGGGACACCGCTCCACTCGCGGAGGACGCGGGTAGTCCCAGACGGATTCGCGGCTAAAGAGGGAGACGGCTTGTTTCATCGGGATGTGATGACGCAAACTGCGCGCGCGATTTGGTTTCCGGGTCAAAGGGCGCACAAGACCCTGCAGGCATGCCCGGCACGCACCAGAGAAATTGTCTGCCCCAGTCGAACACGGCCCGGCATCAAAGAGGCATGACACCCACTACGCCGGATCCCCAGACTTGGCCCGATTTAGCGATCGGCCTCTATGACAAACTCACTGGACGTAACGCTGAGATCACTTACGAATTTCAAGGCCTGGAGATCTCCGTACCGAGCTCGGCTTCCTCGGCCGCGCAACACGCGACGTGGCGAGTGAGTGGAACTGTCAAGATTCGGACGAAGGATGAAACGACCCCTGCCCGTTGTTGATGTGGACCTGCTCATAGAGCACGGGGGGCACCAACTGAAGTTGAGAGGTTCGGGGATCAGCTTTGCTGCGGAATTTCAAACCTTCCGCGCTCTCTTCCACTTTCTGCCAATTTGCTGGTCATCCAGGAAGCGAATTCCACGGGCTGCTTCGTTCCACGTCGACTGGCGCCGCCTTCGCATTCCGGTCAAGTCCCCCAGGCGCGATCGGCTACCGTAGAACTCCGATCGGCCGGCCCTATCCGAAGGCTCGCCGCGCGGGTTGTGTGAGAGTGAACCGTGTTCGGACGCTGCTCCGAACGAATTGAGGAGCTTTTTGCCTGACATTTCCGATCCAAAAAGAGTCGCAATCGCCGGGGCTACCGGCTACATTGGTGGCCGTCTCGCCCCTCGGCTGATCGACGACGGGTACATAGTTCGCTGCTTGGTCCGCTCGCCGGGGAAACTCGCTGGCCGGGCGTGGGCCGCAAACCATGCCGTCGAGATCCGCCAGGCCGACCTGGCGGACGCTCGATCGCTTGCCTGGAACCTCGTGGGATGCGAGACAGCGTTCTACCTGGTTCACTCCATGACATCCGCCGGCGCAGAGTATGCGAACCGGGATCGTCACCTCGCGTTACAGTTCGCGTCGGCCGCGCGGGAAGCCGGCGTGGGGCGGATCATCTATCTCGGTGGTCTTGGTGAGACTGGGCCCGATCTCAGCCAGCACCTTTCCTCACGTCGTGAGGTGGAGGAAGCACTTGCTTCCTCCGGTGTGCCGGTGACCGTACTGCGCGCCGCAATGATCATCGGTTCGGGCTCGGCATCTTTCGAGATCTTACGCTATCTCGTTGAGCGGTTGCCCGTGATGATCACTCCGAAATGGGTGAGCACGCCGTGCCAGCCGATTGCGGTCAGAAATGTCATCGGGTATCTGGCTGGAGCACTGTCCCAGCCCGAGACCACGGGAGAAGTGTTCGATATAGGCGGCCCGGAGGCGCTTTGCTACCGCGACATCATGAGCATCATGGCGCAAGAACTGGGCTTGAGACGCCGCTGGATCATCCCGATTCCGGTCCTGACACCTCGTCTCAGTTCTTATTGGATACAGTTCATCACTCCGCTCAGCCACGAAATCGCTAAACCCCTCGCAGAGGGGCTCAAGAACCCGGTGGTATGTCGCGAGGACCGGATCACAAGATTGATACCGCAGGAACTCCTAAGCGTGCGCGGGGCCATCCGAGCGGCTCTGTGCAAGATGGCGGAGCACCACGTTGAAACGAACTGGTCCATGGCGGGCCCGATCCCAGGCGACCCTGATTGGGCGGGTGGTACGGTTTTTCGTGATGCGCGCCAAGTCACGGTAGAGGCTCCCGAATGGGCCGCATTTCGCGCAGTTTGCCGGGTTGGCGGGGGCCACGGGTGGTATGCCGCGGACTGGCTATGGAAGATACGCGGGTGGATGGATCGTCTGGTTGGCGGTCCCGGGCTCCGCCGCGGACGCCGCGATCCGGAAATGGTCGGTTACGGAGAAGCCCTCGACTTTTGGCGTGTCGTGGGTTATGAACGGGATCACCGGCTCGCGCTACGGGCAGAAATGAAACTGCCAGGGGAGGCGCTGCTCGAGTTCCGCATTGAGGCGCGCGGTGCGCGTCAGTGTGCTTTGCAGCAAGTGGCTCTCTTCCAGCCCCGCGGACTGTTCGGGCTGCTGTACTGGTATGGGGTGGCTCCGCTGCATAACATTGTTTTCCGCGGAATGTTGCTGGGCATCCAACGAGAGGCCGTTCGAATTGCCGCCAGCCCGGCGGAAGCAGCCAGTGCGTCCGGCGAACCCGAACCTGCCTGAGTATAGGGTTGCTTGAGGATAACTGCTTTGAGCTTTGGGAACACTCGCTTTGTGATTATCGGCGCCCCTGGGGGCATCGGCTCCGCCCTTTCGCGGAGGCTGAAGTACCATGGAGCGCAGCCGATCTTGCTGGGCCGGTCAGCAGAAAAGCTTGCTCCGCTTGGTGAGGAACTGGGTGCGCAAACCCAGGCTCTCGACGCATCAAAGGCCGACGAATTGGAACATGCCGTTGCGGCCTTCGGCCCCATAAACGGAATCGTGAACTGCGCCGGGAGCATTCTACTCAAGCCGGCTCACCTGACCACGGAGGCAGAGTGGAAGCAGACGATCGAAACCAATCTCACGACAGCCTACGCAACGGTGAGGGCAGGCGCGAAGGCGCTTTGGTCGACTGGCGGATCGGTTGTGTTGTGCGCGACAGCCGCTGCGCGAGCCGGTCTTGCCAATCACGAGGCCATCGCCGCCGCGAAAGGCGGCGTCATTGGACTGACGCTCTCCGCCGCAGCCACCTACGCCCCCTGCAACATAAGAGTGAACTGCGTCGCGCCGGGCCTGGTGGATACGCCGCTGGCGGCTCGGATCACTTCAAACGAGGCTGCTTTGAAAGCTTCCGCTGCAATGCATGCGTTGGGCCGCATCGGCCGAGCCGGCGATGTGGCGTCGGCAATCGCATGGCTACTCGACCCGGAAAATAGCTGGGTCACGGGCCAGACACTGGGCATCGATGGCGGCCTCGGGACGGTTCGCAGCCGCTAGCCGGCAGGCATCAGCCGGCAAATTCGGCGCCGTGTCTCCGTCCTCCGTCTACTCTCTCAACTCGGCCACAGTGTTCCACGGCAACAATAGATGCATCGTCAACCGCGCCAGCCGGCTCGGACCACCGTTCGACGCGCGCCATCACCGCCGACAGGCTCTCGCCCAGCGTCGAATCCCGACTCCCCTCGAGTGTATCCAGCAAACGTTCGACGCCGAACTGCTCTTCTGCGGCGTTTTCGGCTTCCATGATGCCGTCAGTACAGAGATATAGCCGATCTCTGCTGGAAAGCGTCACTACGTGTTCTTCATAGGTGGCGCCGGCCAGAAGTCCGATTGGAATGCCACTTGTTTCGCCAATGCTGCGACCGGAACTGCGGGAGAAGTGGATCGGACCGAGGTGCCCGGCCGCAACGTAACGAAACTCCCCGGTCTCCGTATCCAGGATCCCGTAGACCATCGTGAAAAACCGCGACACGCCTGGGTTGGATAGGAAGTGCTTGTTCAGGCGGGAAGCCACCTCCGCGGGCGGCGCAATGAAGTACTTGCTCGTACCATCAGTGGCGGCATGATAAAGGAAAGATCGGTCCGGTACCTCCGACAGCATGTGAGTGAGAGTGACGGAGAGGAGCGCCGCCGCCACCCCGTGGCCAGACACGTCGAGGATGTAAACAGCGACGTGCCGGCCGTCGAGCGCAACGACATTGAGAGAGTCGCCGCCCACGTCGCTGCAGGGCCTGAACCGGTAGGCAAAACTCATCCCGGGAAACTCGGGTAATTCGACCGGCAAAAGGGAGTGCTGCAACTCCGATGCGGCCTGCAGGTCCCGCTTCATGGCCTGACTTGCAGCCTCCAGCCGTTCATTTGCTTTCTGGAGGGCGTCCCGCGCTTGCTTCTCCGCGGTCACGTCCGACTGCACCCCGATGAAATGCGTGACCGCGCCAGAGGCGTCCTGGACGGGAGTAATCGAGAGGCGGTTCCAAAATGGGGTACCGTCTTTGCGGTAGTTTAGCAGTTGGACGGTAACCTCCCGCTTCTCGCGAATCGCTGTGCGCAATTTATCTGCCGTTGCAGGATCGGTGCCGGGACCCTGAAGGAAGCGGCAATTGCGTCCGAGAACATCCGCCACGGAGTAACCGGTGAGGCGCTCGAATCCTGCATTAGCGTAGATTAGAGGATTATCCGGCAGGCTGGCATCGGCGATCGTGATGCCCTCGGCGCTAGCCGCGAGCGCCCGGTCCTTGAGCTCGAGCTGGGCTTGTACCCGTTCGTTGTTCAATCGCTTGGCTGGAGCGGCGTTGGCGGTCGTCGGAGTCATTACCGCCTCGTCACAATGTTCAGCAGGTTCGCAGGCCGTTTCGCTCGGAACTGCTGCGATTGGCACACCTCCAGCTTTAGCATGATTCTGCTCTAGAGCGCCCGCTCTGGTCCGCAAGGGTTCGATACGGGACCGTGGATTCGAAGGGGCGAATCCAGAGTGTCCTTTGCGCCAATCCCCACGGAGGCTGAGGCAATTCGGGTTCCTCAGGGTTGCGCCATCTCCGGCTTCAGAGCCTGGTCGATCGCGTCATCGGTGAGTTCGGGAATCGAAATGTTCCGGTAGAGATTCCAGTGCTCGGTATGCCGGACGGACGCATTCGGCGCCAGCGTCACCATCGGTCCGAGCGTTTCGATTTCCAGAATGTCCGGATCAGAGTAGGTTTCCACCGAGCAGCCGTAGTCCGGATAGGTTCGCGTCGGATAGGCGTGAGTGCGCTTCACGAACAGATCGGAACCGAGCAGATATGCGGCGAAGGTATTGGTGTTGAAAATGCCGGTCTTTTGAGGGTTCGTCGCCTTCGGATCCTGCTTCAGCGTGATGTACTTGTCGAGGATCTTCCAGCGGGGGTCGGTGAAATTCGTGAAGCCCCACATGGTCAGGGGATTCGTGGGCAACAGGTAGTCTTCATGACGCCGCCTCGGCGGAAACGCAAGGATCACCATGCCGGTCTGCGCCATCTGCGTCAACGCCCACGGAGCCATCTTTCGCGCCTTCGCCCCTTTGTTGGTGATGGTGTGCAGGACGGTGACGCTGGTGCCGGTCGGAGCCATCGTTATAACCATCTGTTTTTGCAGACCGGTTTCTTTCTCAACCGGTCCGGTCACCGTAACCGAGTTGCCCTTCACCTCCGCCTCGCAAGGGGAGTTGTCGAGCGCGTATGTATCCGGCATCACCTCCGGCGCCGCCCATAGCCGGTGGCCGCCCCGCGACTGCCAGGTCGTTTCGCCGCTCTTGCCCAGTTGCGCCGGCACTTCGAGAAACATGTTCTTGTCACCCACAAACCCGTAGTGCATGATCCGCGGTCCGATATCGGAGACGACAATCACCTCAACCGTTCCGTTGGTCATGCGATAGCTGTTCTTCCAGCCGTGATAGTCGGTCTTCTCGATCTTGACCGCCGCGGAGGCGAAAAATGACGTGGCGATAAGGCACGTCAGAGCAGACAGGGTCTTGGACATTGCCCCACATTATACTAACCACCCCACCTCGCCGGATCCGCGTGGTATTCTTTCCACCACCGACATGCGCCTTCGAACCCCAGTTCTCGCGAGCGTGTTGTTCAGCAGCGCCTTTGCCCAGAGCCCACTAACGCCTGGAGTGCGCCCTTTTCTCGTTGTGGACTCCCCCGTCGTCGCGCTGGAGCACGTACGTGTCATCGACGGCACTGGCGCCGCGCCGCTGGAGGACCAGACCCTCGTCCTTCGCGGCGGCCGCATCGAGTCCATCACACCCTCCTCGCAGGCGCGCGTCCCCGCGGAGGCGAAGCGGCTCGACCTGAACAACCACACGGTCATCCCCGGACTCGTCGGCATGCATGAGCACATGTTCTATCCTTCCGGCGGGCGGATTCCCATTTACACCGAGGAGGCCTTCAGTTTCCCTCGCTTGTATCTGGCCAGCGGCGTAACGACAGCACGTACCGGGGGAACGCTGGAACCCTATACCGACTTGAGCCTGAAGAAACTCATCGACGCAGGTGCGATGCCCGGCCCGAAGATGTACGTCACCGTCGGCTATCTCGAGGGCAAAGGCAGCTTTACACCGCAGATGCTCGAGTTGACAGGCCCTGACGACGCCCGCCGCTTCGTTGAATACTGGGCCAGTACAGGGGCGCAGTCGTTCAAGGCCTACATGCACATCACCCGGGCCGAACTCGAAGCGGCCCTCACCGCTGCACACGCGCGTGGGCTCAAGCTCACCGGGCATCTCTGTTCAATTGGGTTCCGCGAAGCGGCAGCGCTCGGCATCGACAATCTCGAACACGGCCTCGTCGTGGACACCGAGTTCATGGACGGCAAGAAACCGGACGTCTGTCCTGGATTTGGCCCGGGGGCCGCGGATCTCGAAAAGCTCGAAGTCCAATCGGCGCCGGTTCAGGACATGATTCGCGACCTCGTCAGCCACCGCGTCGCCGTCACCTCGACGTTGGCCGTCTTCGAGGATGCTCCTCCCCTCGATCGTCGCGTTGTCGACGCGCTCTCACCCGACGCCCTTCGCAATTACCTCACCGGACGGGACATGCTGCCGGAAGCTGCGCTTAAGCTGAGCGCGCTTCGCATCCGCCGTGAACTCGAATTCGAACGCGCGTTCGTCAAAGCCGGGGGCCTGTTACAGGCGGGCTGTGACCCAACCGGGAACGGCAGCGCCCTAGCGGGTTTCGGCGACCAGCGGAACATCGAACTGCTCGTTCAGGGCGGCTTCACGCCCGTCGAGGCAATCCGTATCGCCACCTTGAACGGCGCCCGATTCCTAGGCATCGACCGCGATACCGGTTCGATCGCCACCGGCAAGGCCGCCGATCTCGTCGTGATCGACGGCAACCCCGAGGCCCGCATCGCCGACATCAAAAAGGTCACCCTCGTTTTCAAAGACGGCGCCGGTTACGATCCCGAAAGGTTGCTTGCCTCGATTCGCGGCCAAACCGGCCCGCACTGATTAAGTCCCGCGACGAGGTCCCTTGGCCGAAAAGATGCACAGAATTTAATGTGCGGTGAGGAAATCACTGCAGCCGGACTTGCGTTTAGTCAATCAGGGAGCCTGAGAGAAGTGAAACCTTTACGTTTGCTCACAATCGCCGCGCTAGCCGGCATGGTGGTTTTCGGTCAGGACGACCCACCCAGCCGCGCCGCGCGCCTGAATTACATGACCGGGCCAGTGTCGTTTCAACCCGCCGGCGTCACCGATTGGGTGGACGCGACGATCAACCGCCCTCTCACTACGGGAGATCATCTCTGGGTCAGCGACGGCGGCCGCGCCGAAATGCACATCGGCTCGACAGCGCTGCGGCTGAGCTCGAATACCGCGTTTCAGTTCCTCAACCTGAACGACCAGACTGTCCAGATCAGCCTCACGGAAGGCACGCTGACGGTTCGTTTGCGTTACCTCGGCGAGAATCAGGTGTTCGAAGTCGACACGCCGAATATGGCGTTCACCCTGCTCCGTCCCGGCGAGTACCGGATTGACGCCAACCCCGACACTCAGACCACGCAGGCAACGGTTCGCGAGGGCCAGGGCGAGGCGACCACCGCGTCCCAAGCGCTCAATGTCCCACCGTTCCAGCAGGCCGTCGTCGTGGGCGACGAACAAGTAAGCGCGAATCTGCAGCCCGCGCCAGAGCCGGACGGCTGGGACGAATGGTGCCGGAACCGCGACCACCGCGAGATGCAGGCCACGTCGCGTCGGTACGTCTCGCCGGAAGTCACCGGCTACGAAGACCTCGACGCTTACGGTCACTGGACGGTGATGCCTCCCTACGGGCCGATGTGGATCCCGGCCGGTGTCCCGATCGGTTGGGCGCCATACCACTTCGGTCACTGGGTTTGGATCGCGCCGTGGGGCTGGACGTGGGTGGATGATGCCCCATGGGGGTTCGCGCCATTTCATTACGGGCGCTGGGCATTCGCGGGAGGTATGTGGGGCTGGTGCCCAGGCCCGATCGCGGTCCGGCCGTTCTACGCGCCGGCCCTGGTAGCCTGGGTCGGCGGACCGCGCTTCGGCGCCGGCCTGTCGTTCGGCGTGGGAGGCGGAGTAGGTTGGTTCGCGCTGGGCTTCGGTGAGCCGTTTGTGCCGGCTTACGCCGTGTCTCCTGGTTACTTCAATCGCGTGAACGTAAGCAATACGGTGATCAACCGCAACATAAACATTACCAACGTCTATAACAACGTCTACGTGAACAATAGCTCCGCCACCAACCTTCGCTACGCCAATCAGAACGTCCAGGGCGCGGTGGCAGCGATGCCGCGGACAGCATTCGCCAACGGCACGCCGGTCCGCCAGGGAGGAATGGTCGTTCCCGCGGCGCAGGCACGAAACTATTCCGCTGTGGCGGCGCCACCGGTGGCGCCGCAGCGCGCCGCGGTTCTCGGTCCGCACGCCGGGACCGCCGCTTTCGCGCCCCGTCCGCCCTCCGGTGTCATAAATCGGCCGGTAGTGGCGCGCAATACACCGCCGCCGGCGCCGGTACCATTCGAGCGCCAGCAATCGGCACTCCGGCAGAACCCCGGACGCCCAGTACCGCCGTCGGCTCTTCGCAGCATGCAGGCAGAGGCGCCTGCGCGTCAACAGGTCAGGATGGCGGCGCCAGCCCGTTCAGCCCCGGTCCAGGCTCCCACCGGTGGTTGGCGTACGTTCTCCGGGGAACGAGCCCAGCCCTCGGGACGTCCTCCGGCAACCGCACCGCCCCGGACGCCGCCCGCGCAGCAGCAGCCGCGCCAGGGCGGATGGACGCAACCTTCCCGGCCGCCTGTGGGCGAGCGCCCGGCACAGGTGGAACGCCGTGCTCCAGCCGAACGCCCCCGCGAAGCCCAGCGGCCGGCAGAAAAAGGAGAGCACCGGCAGCGGCCTGAAAAGGAACCACCGAAGTAGCCGGGCAGGCGGTGGACCGTCCGTTATCGAGACGGAACCGCCAGCATACTTCCCGAGACCGGACCGCGGTAGACGACCTTCAGCCCCATCTGGCCGAGTAGCCCCACATCCTGGGGCGCAATCAAGTAATAGTCGTCGCCGAGTTCCGGCGGACGGCGCTCCACCGCCATCCACTGCCAGTTGTTTTTGACCATGTAGTAAGCCATCGCCTCGCTCAACTGCCAGGAACCGCCTACGCGAACTGTATCGGCGGCGGGATTGCGGTGCGCTGCAATGTATTCGCTCATGTCGCGCGTATCGGCGTCATACTCCCAGACCCAGAACATGCGCGTGTTGAAGGCCAGTACGAACTGAACCAGAAGGATCGCCGACAGCGCGTACACGGCCTTGGCGCCGGTCTTGTGCAGACGCGCCAGCCCCACCAGACCAAGACAAACCAACGGCGCGAAGTAAATCCCAGTCCGGTCCGCCGGATACGGACGGTCCAGAACGTAGTGCATCAGCACGAGTGCGACGGAAGCGAAAACCAGCGGCGCGCTCACGAGCAGTAGCAGACGGTCCTTCTTCCGCCATCCGGCGGCAAATGCGGCCACAACGATCCCCGGTGCTACCACGAATGCGATCGCGTCACGCCACCAATCCGCCACATGTAGATGCCGCAGCGGACCCGAATGTTGGAGTGCGACCAGCGCCATGTTCCGCATGCTTTCCGGGATGGAGTGAGCGCCGACATAAAACAATGCAAGCTTCATTTGCTCAATTGGCGCGGCCTCCAAATACAACAGCCCCACCACTGCCATCGGGGTAACAAGCCAGACCCAGAGCGGCCATGCCTTGCGCCGCTCCGGGCGCTTTCGCTTGGAGTGTTTGCCGGCCGCCTTCGCCGGAGCGGGCTCGAGCTTAGGAAGCAGGTATACGGCGATGCCGCCCACGCCAAGCGCCGGAAGCAGAAAGACCAGGTTTGCCGTTACCGAAAGCCCCAGGGCCGCGCCGGCAAGCACCAAATTCTTCCGCGGCGCGGGTTCCAGAGCGAGCGATTCATAGAGCATGGCAAGCGCGAACATCATCAGCGCCAGCGCCATTCCGTAGCCCCGCGCCGCGACCATGAAATCCAGTGTGAAGGGGTTCAGTGACATCAGGGCCACGCTAAGCGGGAACAATGCCGTCTCGCCGAAAGCAGCCAGCGAGAGCCGGTATATCGACACGAAGTAGAGCGCGGCGCCGGCCAGCGCCGGAAGGCGCAGCGCCAACTCGGAGTCACCGAAAATCGAGGCCGAGGCCCGCATGAGAAGAGTGTTCAGGAAATGATGGTTCGGATCGTAGGACTGAAAAATGGCCTCGATGGGGCCAGCGATATACAGCCGGAACGTCAGCGCCTCATCGTGAACCAAAGATTGGGTCGCGGCGCGATAAACGCATATGGCGAAGAGCCCGGCCAGCAGAATTTTGACGCCCAGCCGCATACACGCGATTGTATCCAGCCCTTGGATGGCAACTCTCGCGGTACTGTGCCGTCAGTTTCCGTCGCCCGGCAGCATCCGGGCTTCGCCCTTGTACTCGTGGCAGTTCTGAAACTTCGTGTGATTCAACGAGTCCTGACCGTCGGCCGCGTCGATTTCGTTCAGCCCCTCGCGCGGCAAAAGGACCGCGCGCCCAGCCACCGGAACGGAGTCATATTCGACGACATCGCTCACTTTCTGCAGGCCGAGCGGCGCGGGAATCTGATCGGCCACAAGTTCGATGCGTAGCACGTCGAGTGTGTCCATCGCCGCCCAAAAGGATCCATGAAAAGGCACGCGCGCCGTGCGCCCATCTCCCGTGACATCGTACTTACTCCGCTCGATGGGCACGACATAGTCGAACCGGGCCGCCGCGCGTCCCTCGAACTGCCCCACCCCGGCGTAGTGAAATTGCGGAGCGTCGGAGCGAAACAACGTCTCCGCGATCGCGGCAAACTCTCCGTTGCCAATCGTCCCGGTGGGCACGAGCTTTCGGGGATCGTCCTGCTGCATCTCGCCGCCACGCCGCCTCCCGTACAGTTCCACCCGGTCGACCACCGTTAAGCTCAACTGCACCCGGTCATAGGGGGTCCACCGCTTCTTGTGCCCGTTCCTCCAGTAACGTCCGATATTCACGTCGCAGGTGTAGTTCGGAAGGGTCGCCAGGTTCTGCTGCATCCGCGCACGCACGTGGTCGAGCAGCGCCGGATCCGGCGCCGGTGACTGGGCGCGCCCCACTGGGCCCAGGGTCCCCAGTGCGGACCATAGCAGTACAAGGAGAAAATTCAAGGTGAGCCGGTGACTCCGCGTGCTGCTCACAAGCACCGCCTCATCGCCCTTCAAGATCCTCGGTGACGTAGCGCACCAGCGCCTCCAGCAACGCCGTGCGCGGGAAATGATTGTGGTTCACCAGTGACTGGATTGTGCTGTCATTGAGGTTCTCGAAGGGCAGAGCGATGGCGAAATGATCCGCCCTCGCTTGCCCGAGATCGGTCGCGCCCGGCACGAGCGTATCGGGGGCAAGCAACTGGCTGTCCTGGGGCTGGTTATAGACGCTCAGCAGGCGCCAGGTTTCGGCCAGCGCCTTCGAGGTATTGGTGGAGTCCGATACCGCCGCGATCGAGTAGGAACGGACCGCCGGCGCCGGATGCTGGCTCTCGAAGGCCTGGCGGGTATCATTCTTCAAGCTCTGAAACGCGGCCGTCAGATCGCCCTGGCAACTTCCCATGTGTAGCGCGTCGACCCAGCGCTTCGCCGCCAGCGGCATTACATCCGCGATCGGCGATCCACCGACAGCCCCGGCGACAGTTATAAACGCCGCTACTTGTTTGGCAGCCTCCGGATCGGTTTCAAGCGCCGTCTCAACGTCCGGCCCACCTTTGCTGTAACCGAAAATAAGAAACTGCTTTCCGCCGGCCTGTTTCTTGAGATAATCGGCGATCATCTTGCCATTCGCCTCGCAGCTTGCGTTGGGAACCGGCAGCAGCGACGCGTCAATGCCGTGCTTCTGCTTCAGATGCGCCTGCCCCTGTTCAAACGCGGGCGCCGAGGATGCGCACAGACTCAAAACGCCGGGCACGATCAGCACCCGGTAGTTCGTGCTGATCGGCTTCAGGTCCACACGCCCGGCCGCGGGATTCATGATGTAGTCCTGGCACGGCCCGAATGTGCCCGCATCCGGCTTTTCTTTCTCAAAGACCGAACAGAACAAGGACGAGAACTTTGCCGCCGCGGCATTTCCGGTTGCCTTTGCAACAGCCATGTCCATCACCAGCACGCGGCCGTCGGAATGGAAACTCCCTCCGGTGGCTGTCTTGGCAGTCAGTACCGGGTTGGCTGGCATCATCAGGGCGATGCTCTTGATCATGCCGGTCGAGAACAAGGTCTCACCGACATAACTGCGCTCTTTATCGACGTCTGGATCGATGTGGTGCGTGACGCCGCCGTTGCGCTGGTCGCGCTCGAAGCCCATATCGTGGGTCGCCGCGCCCGCCCAAAGCTCGCGGCCGTTAATCTGAAATGGAGCCTTCCAAAGACGCAAGTGGTTCCGCGTCGCCACTACTGCGAA
Source organism: Bryobacterales bacterium (assembly GCA_027459465.1). Lineage (GTDB taxonomy): Bacteria > Acidobacteriota > Terriglobia > Bryobacterales > Bryobacteraceae > JAJYKC01. The sequence goes on from DAIDIH010000063.1 coordinate 19,935, forward strand.
CGGTTCGGCGTGGGCCAACCCATAGTCCTGAGGGCGCCCGAACAGCTCGAGCGTGCTCATCGGCATCTGGGTGTAGGCATCCTTCGAAAGGGTGGCCAAAAGTCCATGAAGAACCGCGTCGCCGACCGTGCGGTCTACCTGGACCCAGCCCGCGGTCAAAAACATTTTCAGAACATCTTGTTGTGGCCCAAGAATAAGGAAATTGACGATGTCGCCTGCATTGCCCTGGCTGTCGTTGACGCGTCGCGGAATCTTGGCGAGCGTCGCGGCGGTGATGCCGTCGAATTCCTTCACAGTGCTGAGACTGGAGATCTCGGCCGAAGGCGCCTCCGCTCCGGTTTTCCCCGAGTCCAACACCTCTACCTTCACTATGAAGTTGCCCGTCCCCGAATCCCCGCTCGGCTGGTTCACTGCCAAATAGAGCCGCCCGGCATCGCCAACGGTGTAGTCCAGGCTCGACCCAATGGCGAACGGCTGCGAATAATCTCCGTTGCCGACCCGCCCTAGAGCGGCCCCGCGCCCAGCCGAATTGACCGGCAGCATTCGCAGCAGGTCCTTCCACCCGCGAGGCAGACCCTCCGGGCCAGTCGCATTCGAGTCGGAGTACTGTACGGTCCCGGTTACTGTAAAGCGCAACTTGGCGCCCGGTCCGCAATCAATCCCCGTGTCAATCCAGTCCCCAGTCGGTTCAAGGTTGATCTGTTTAACCTCGCCCTTCTTGGCAGCCCCCGAGGCGCACCCTATCCCCAGCACGCCCAGCATCGCGGCGGATAGAATCCCGCGCCAAAGTAGGAATCTTGGACCAAGGCACATTTCTTCCCACATTATGCGGCGTTTTTTCCCTGTCTGGGGTTCCCCGCCCGGTTTCGACGAAAATTGTGAAACGGATTTAACGCTTCTCCGCACTGTAGAGAGCAACTTCCTCCCGCGCCCAGCGTTGAGATGGGTGTGAGTAGAGTGAAAAAGTCCGGGCGCCAGGCGGTTGGGGCGCGAGCCTCGGAGGACCGCCTGGCCAGCCCGGACTAACGAAATTCGTAAAACTAACGAAGAAATGACCGAGAGGAAGGGGATATCCATGAAAAATTTTGTGCTCGTCGCTACCGCCGGCTTGATGTTCACTGGTGGCGTCTTCGCCCAAAGCAACCAGAATCCACCGACCGAAGTGGGCCAACGCCGCGAAAACCAACAGGACCGAATTGCCAACGGGATCCAAAGCGGCCAGCTTACCAGCCGGGAAACGTCAAACCTTGAACACAAAGAGGCCAATCTGAATCATCAGGTCGCTGGCGACCGCTCGGCGAATGGCGGCAAACTGACCGGCCAGGAAAAGGCACAGATCAATGGCGAGCAGAACCGGCTCAGCAACCAAATCTACCAGGACAAGCACAACGCTGCGACCCAAAAGTTTTCCAACACCGAAGTCGGTGCGCGTCGCGAGAACCAGCAGGACCGGATCGCCCAGGGGGTGCGCAGTGGAAGGCTGAACGCCGGCCAGACCGCGCGTCTTGAGGGGCAGCAGGCCCGCACGGCCAACCGAATCGGTCAGGAGCGCAAGGCCAACGGCGGCCCTCTGACCCCGGGAGAACGGCGTCAGGCCAACCGCGCGCTCAACCGCTCCAGCCGCAACATCTACCGCGCCAAGCACAAGTAGCCCGCGGCTCGATCCTCGCCGATCGCCCCGCCGCCCGGACCACCCTCCTGACGTGCGGGGCGTTCTGCCTTATTGCGCTTTCACCTCAACCGCTGGAATTCCGGCTTCCCGAACCATCTTGTTGAACGCCGCCAGTTCCGCGCCCAGCAGACTCCGTGCCTTCGCCAGTTCCGCATTGGCCTGCCCCGCCAATCCCTCGTAGACCTGCTCAGACTGCCGCGTCGGCGCCGTGTCGCTGTCTTCCACCGTGCCCTTTAGCGCCGCCAGCTTGTTGTTCAGCTTAATAGGGAAATTCAACGGATCTTCGCTCGCCCGGTTCTTGGTCTGATACAGTGCTTCTTCCACCTCGGTCAGTTTCATCTCGAGCGCTTTTGCCGCCGCGGCCGTCTTCGGTTCCTTCTCGTAGCGCGCCAACTGCTGCTTCGCTTGCCGGATCTCGATCACTGCGCCATTCACCGCGCTTAGCTTGTCGCGGATTTGCAAGGCCAGCTCGAGCTGCGCCGCGTACTCCTGGGGCGTGGTCTTCAGCCTCGGGTCGGGCAGCACCTCGAAGCTCTGCTCCTGGCTTTTCCCTTCCGCAGTGAGCCGCGCCGTGTACATACCTGGCACCGCAACCGGTCCGCGCACGCTGCCCGCCCACAGAATCATCCCCGGAAACTTCGTCGCGTCTTCGTAATGCAGATCCCAGACAAACCGGTTCAGGCCCTGCTCCACAGGCAGCTTTGCTGCGCCGCGCCGCACCCCGGGTCCCTCATCTTCGGAGGGTTCGCCCGCCGGCGCCTCCTTCTTCTCGACGCTCGAGAATTTCTTCACCAGTTTCCCTCTTGCATCGAGAACCTCCAGCGTGACTTCGTCTTTCGGCTTCGTCGCGAAAGAGTAGTAAATTGCCGCCCCGCTCGCCGGGTTCTGCCCGGCCGCCATCCCCGGCCGAATCCGGAAGCCGCCGGCGCCACGATACACATCCTTCGGTTTGTACAGGTGGGCGGCCTCGCTGAGCGTCTGCGGCGAAAGCTCATATAAGAGCGGAACGTCGTCAAGAATCCAGAACGCGCGGCCCTGGGTCCCCACCACTAACTCTTCATCACGCTTCTGGAAAGCCAGATCCGTAATCGGCACGATCGGGAGGTTTAGTTGAAATGGATGCCAATCCGCCCCACCGTCATAAGAAATGTACAAGCCGTATTCGGTGCCCGCCACAAGCAGACCCTTGTGATGCGGATCCTCACGAATCGTTCGCGTGAACGCGTTGGACGGGATGCCATTGACTATCGGCGTCCAGTTCGCGCCGTAGTCGTGAGTGAC
>DAIDIH010000064.1 GCA_027459465.1 Bryobacterales bacterium
ATATCTCCCCCTCGCCCTCTCGTTTCTCGGCGCCCAGTTCCGCCTCGCCCTCGCCGCCCACGCCTCCGGCGCCCGCAACGCCCACCAGATCCAGACCCAGTTCACCCGCCTCGGCATCCGCATCTGGCGCGACCGCGCCGAGCAGGTCGCCCAAACCCTCGCCGCCTTTCCCCCCGCCCGCCTTGAGCGCGCCCTCCAACTCGTTTTTGTCGCCGACAAATCCCTCCGCGACGCCCGCCCCGACGACCGCCTCGTCCTCGAACACTTCATCCTCAATCTCACGCGACCCTAAAACCGGCCGCCATGGCCGCCCTCACGCAATCCCCAGCGCCCGCACCACCGGGTCGCGCACTACCAGTCCCGAACAAGACCGCTCGTTGGGGCGGCCACGGCCGGAACCGGATGATTGGCCGGCGCGAACTTCCAAACGCGCCGGTCCTTGCCCACTCGAACGTGCATGCGGACCTGGCGCGCGGCGCAGCAGGACGAAGCCAAGGCTGGGGAAGCCAGCGGGGACCGGCTATGGCAGGGCGTGCGAGGCTCGCTCGCCAACCGGCGCACCGCTAGCGGCGGCGCCGACCATCCACCGCAGTTTATCCAGAAAGAGCCCGTCTGCGGGATAGCCTTCAAGGTGGAAGCGGATGTTTCCCGCGGCATCGAGCACGTAGAGTTGCGGGATGGAGCTCGTGCCGTAAGCCGATTCCCCGCTTCCGTCGGAGATGGCGATGGGGAACCTGTACCCCCGCTGTGCCGCGAACGGGGCCACCTTCTCTTTCTCAACATCGACGCTTACGGCCAGGATCGCAGCCTCAGTACCGCCGGACGACTCAAATTCGTTAAGCTCGGCAAGCTCGCCGTAACAGAACGTGCACCACGTCGCCCAGAAGGAAAGAATTAACGGCTTGCCGCGGAACTGGGCGAGCGACACCGGATGACCGGCCGCGTCGCGCATCCGGAGCGGCGTTGCCGGCACGCTCTCCTCCGAGGCGAGGACTTGTTTTCTAGCAGCCTCCTCCCTCCCCGCCTTTATGTTCTCGGCTGCACCCCGCCAACTGGCTTCAAACGCGGACAAAGCCGTACCAGAGATCGGATGGCGTTGTTCGAAGTGGGCCAAGTCCGGCCGGCGCTTCGGGTCGAGCGTGGCGGCGATGCCAAACTGCCGTCGCGCGGCGTCGATTGAGCCGGTCGCTTCAAGTGCAGCGCCGTAGGCGGCCCGTGCCGCCGCCTGCGCGGGAGCATCGGAGGGAGCGCTCATGTACGCGCCGGAATCGAGCGCGGGCTCAATTACTGAACCCAGTCTCAGGGCGGCGTCCCACCGCTTAAGCGCCGAGTACGCCTGGAGCAGGATCGGCCAAAAATCCCGCCGCGCCTCATCGGAGAACTCGGTGGTCTCCGGCCACTCAGCTTCCACAAAAGCCTCGCCCCGATGGCAGTAGTCGACCGCCATTCCAGGATTCGTCGACAGGACCGCGTCTGCGACCGTCTTGAGGCAATCGTAATACTGATACGGGTTTCCGAATTTCCTGATGAAGACCAGCTCGTGCTTCTCCCACAGGCTGGCCGCGTCCATCAGATCGGACGGGCCAAAGCGATCCCGGTGGAGCATGATCTTGAGGAACATGCCGTGTGCGGCGGATTCCGTCCAACTTATATTGTCCGGAAACCGGCGGATGTATTCGCGGAACATGGCTACAGACTTGGCCGGGTCCGGCTCGATCCTCGCCGCATCCAGGATCTCCAGTTGCGCTGCCATCCCCTTCGGAAAACGGTCTAGTTCCTCGCGACGGACAAGTTCCGCCCGGTCTTGCTGGCCAGTCAGCCGGAGCGCCGACTCAAACGCCCGGTAGAAGTCCTCGGTTCTCTCCGCCTTCGCCACGGACTCAAAAAACCTCAGGTCGTCTGCTGCCTGGATGCGCCGGGCCTGGTCATCCCTCGTTCGCGCGATCGTGTCCCAGTAAGCTTGGTATGCGAAGAAGCATGTGGGATTTTGCCGCAGCAACGCGGCAAGATCGTCGCGCGCCTGGGCGATCTGACCGGCCCTCAACAGGTCCACGGCGTGAGCGTAAGCCTGGTCCGAGGCGGACGAGGGCGACGCCTCCTGTGCGGTTAGCATCGCCGTAAGTAAAGCGAGAACACCTACCCGAACCATGTCTCGATTTTAGATCGGACGCATCGAAGGCCAAGGCGGGCCCCAGGCCAGATCTGCCTGCTGTCCGTCAAACTCAGTCGCACTCCAAGTAGCAGGTCCTGTACGTGCACTGCGCTTCGCTCGAGCAGGGAATGTTTGTGCAAGACCCCCCGGCCGCGACGCAATTCTGGAGGTACGACCACGACACGCAGTAAAAAAAGCACCCGACAATATTGGGGCTGGCTGCCGTGGCGCCCGGCGTCTGCCCACCCCTCCGTGAAGCGGCCGATGACGGTCGCTCCGGGGAAAGGCGCCCATCCCGGCAAAAACCAGCCACTGATGCGAGATCGGACTGAGAGAAGGGCGCCGACGGATTCCTCAGCGAGCGCCAGACTCCGCCATCGGTGAAGTCCACCTCGGTTAGGGCTACTTGGGTTTCAACCAAGTGCGCCCCGGCCGGGCGCGCCCACGCCCTCAGGCTCTCCGGGCTAAGTCCGATGTTTCTCAAGGTGGCCATTCTTCCAGCCGGTATGCTCAGAGAATAGGAGTGCGGCGGTTCCACCTTTGGCGGCAGGGCCGACTCCGAGCAAGCGGCGGGGGCGAGCGTGATCCACGCGATCTTTATCGCGGCCACGTCCCGCCCGGTCGGGTTACTGAACTCCAGCTCGGCGGCTTGGTCGTCGGCGCTGGAAACCTGCCGTGCCAGCGTGATTGGGGCGCCGACCTCCGGAATAAATACGGTCAGCAATCCCGTGGCAGATCCAGCCAGACCGGCCGCTGGCGCTGCCAAAGTCCCTATCATAACGGCTAATGCGCGTCCAGCGTGCATCCTAAAATAGCCTCCTGCCGTCGATTTAACCTTGGTCCGTCAAGGCCCACACAAGTGGATTCTACGCGCCCCGGGGGGGTGTCAAGGGGTATTTTCGCGAAAATTACGATTAATCGACGAACCTTCTCCGGAATGTACGCCGCATCACCAGCCCAAAGCGCCCTCACGCAATCCCCAGCGTCCGCGCCACCGGCTGGAAACATCTTCTCTGACGCCCCGTCTCAACTGCCGCCCCACGCGCCAACTCGTAAATATCCGGCGCCTCCAGCACCGGCCTCCGAGCGCCCTCCCGCGCCGCCCGCAACATCGCCTGCCCGATCCGTTCCGCCGTCAAAACGTGCCGGGGAAACAACCGCCGCGCCAACGGCAGCACCGGCTTGGACGCCGCGTTGAAGATCCGGTACGCCGCCGTCTTGGACCGCTCTCTATGCGCCGGCTCAATGAACCCTGGCCGGAAGGAACAGATACACCGCCCGGACCGGCAGGCTGAGCAATGCGTTCTCGGTCTTGCCCTTCACCCGCGCCCACACCACGCCGCCCTTTTCCGTGCTGTCCGTGCCCACCCCCGACACGTAGAGGAAGGTCATCTGCGGATTCAACCGGCTTAGCACCTCCGCCGCCGCCAGCGTGATCCCACACGTCACGCCCTCATATTCCGACTCGTCCATGCCTGCCAAGGATACCCCGAGACAGAAGAAACACCCGTCGAATCCCGTAGCTCGCCCTCGATGTCGCCGTAGTTCGCCGGACTCGCGCGCACCAACTCCCGCGGCTTCGCATGCGCCACGCACGTCGGCGCGCGCCCGATCGTCACTACGGATTCGACTTCCGCCTCGAGTAGGCACTCGCGCAGCACGCCCCGCCCGACCATCCCCGTCGCGCCGAAAATCAGCATCCGCATCGCTGGCCTCTCAGGATCCCGCGGACACACTTCAACGGCGACTGCTTACGGAAGGAGAAAAGAACGGTGCGTAGAAACTCCCGCGCGCTTACGCCGCCGCGAGTCTCTTCAGACGCGCCGTCAGCCGGCTCTTCTACCGCGCCGCCGTGTTCTTCTTGATGATCCCCCGCTCTCCCTCGCCTCCGTCCAGCAGCGCATCGAGCGCTGCCTCGCAACCCTCCTCACTTGGGGCCCCCCCGCCCATGCCCTCCCTCCGCCTCATCCAGGCCCCCGTCTTCCACGGCTTCAGTTTCTCCCTCTGGGTCGAATTCGAATCCGCCCCGGACCTATCCCGCCTCATCGGCGGCCTCGAAGCCGCCGGCATCGACGTCCGCTCCGGCGCCGCCGACCCCCCCGCAAACGCCGGCGCCGCCGCCATCGCCGAATACGCCAAAAACCCCACCCCCGGCGTCACGCTCGTCTTCGAGGCCTCCCGCTACGGCTTCGACGGCGACGACAAAGCGCGCACCGAACGCGTCCGCAAGTTCTACGCCGCCATCCCCACCGTCGTCGAGTTCCACCCCTTCTCGCTCGAAGCCGCCCGCACCCTCGCCCGCGACCTCGCCCGCCAGCGCGGCCTCACCCTCGGCGCCCGCGAACTCGGCGCCCTCGTCGAAGCCCTCGGCGGCGACGCCTCCCGCATCGAGGCCGAAATCGAAAAGCTCAGCCTCTTCGCCGCTCCCGGCGGCAAAGTCACCCTCGCCGACCTCGAAGCCCTCACCCCCGACGCCCG
>DAIDIH010000065.1 GCA_027459465.1 Bryobacterales bacterium
GCAACTAGCGCGGGGCTCCGATATCGGAACCACGTGCCATAATAAGGCCGTGGCCAAGCCTAAGGACCTCGAACTCCGCCTGGAGCGCGCCGAGATGGAACTGCGGCTCGTCCAGCGGCTGAGCCGGATCCTGGTGAGCGATATCCCCGTCGACCTGGCGCTTTCCAAAATTGTGTCGCTGGTGGTGGAGTATCTGCGCTGCGATTCGTGCCTGATTTACCAACTGGAAGATTCCGAACTCGTGCTGTGCGCTTCCAACCGGCACGATGCGGCGGCGATGGGCAATGTGAGGTTGAGGCTAAACGAAGGCCTGACGGGATGGGTGGCGAGGGAGCGGAGGCTGCTGGCGATTTTCCGGGAGGCGTACCGGGATCCGCGATTCAAGGCGTTCAGCAACCTGCCGGAGGATACGTTCGAGGCGTTTCTTTCGGCGCCGCTGCTGGCGCGGTCGGGAGTGGTCGGTGTGATCAATGTGCAGCACCGCGAGCCGCACACACACACGGGAGTCGAGATGGAGTTACTGACGACGGTGGGCGAACTGACGGGGACGCTGATCGAGTTAGCGCGCGGGTCCGGCGAGCGGCGGGAGCTATCTTTGACGGCAACTCCTCCACTTACTAACTAGAACGGGAACGGTATGTCCAAGTCTGCTGCTTATATCCGCGTGTTCCGGGCGGCATTCGGAACGCTTGCCTGCTGTGTGTGCCTGACGGGGGCCTTCGCGGCCGAGCCGGCCGGGCCTTCGTGGAAGATGCAGTACTTCTACGACAAGGCGGAACAGACGTTCGTTTTCGCGGACCTGTCCTGCCCGGACAATCAGCATTGTTACGCCATCGGCGTGATCAACGACAAAGGCGGGAAGAGCAAGCCTGAGTTCCTGCGCACATCCGACGGGGGCGCCAACTGGGCGGACTCGGAGCTGAAAGAAGTGCCGGACTCGCTGTACTTCCTGGACGGGATGCACGGCTGGTTCACGAGCGACAAAGGCATCTGGAGGACGGTGGACGGGGGGACGAAGTGGGACAAGATTTCGAAGGAAGTGAGCATTGAGGATCTTTACTTCGCCGATGCCTCACACGGGTACGCGGCCGGGGTGGGTGGACGGCTGTTAGAGACGACGAACGGAGGGCAGGATTGGCATGAATTGGCGATCGGCAATCTTCCGTATCCGAAGGATCAAATCTCGTTCGAGTGGGTGACATTCCTGGGGCCGGATCATGGGATTCTGGCGGGATCGGCGTTTCCGTATGGCCAGCGCATCTCGATGCGGCCGGACTGGATGGATCCGGAGCGGGCCCGGCGCATGCATGCTCCTCCGACGGTTTCCTTTGTCGCGGAGACGAAGGATTCGGGCAAGACGTGGCAGGCGGGGAAGCCGTTTTCGAATTATGGAAACCTGCTGCGGGCGCGATGTCTGGCCGACGGGCGGGCCCTGGTGACGCTGCAGTTTGACGACGGATCGCCGTGGCCAAGCCATCTGGAGCAGGTGGATCCGGAGACGGGCAAGACGATTCTGATTTTCCGGCGTAAGGACCGGGTGATCAAGGACGCGGTGCAACTGAAATCGAACGACTACATCATCGCGACCATCGAGCCGCCGGGCACATCGACTGCGCTTCCGATTCCGGGCAAGATCAAAATGGTTCGCGGCCACGGCGGGGATTCGTGGGTCGAGGATCCGGCGGACTACCGGGCAGTGGCGCGGAATCTGATTCTGGCGGCGTCACCCGACGAGCACTTGTGGGTGGCGACGGACACGGGGATGATTCTCGCGTTTGTGCCCGGGGCTCAGGGGGATGGCGCGCCTCGTTCCGGGGGCCGCTGAGAGGCGGCTCACAAACATAATTTGAACTCGCTGTTTTATTCACAAGATTCACACCGTGTATTCTGGCTAAGCCTCTGATAACAAGTGAAATATTTGTTGAGGATTTTCACCACGTTACAGTTCGATTTCGATTGACGCGAGAGGCGTTTGGAGGCACACTGGAGTTGGTTCCAAGAGGTTCATGGGACAGCAAGCCGAGCGGTGGGTAGCGGACCTGGAACGATGATCCGAGGCTGAACGAGATAGGGAAGCTTCGGGGAGCGAGAGGAGATCGGGCCAATCGCCAAGGTAGGTTGCTTTTGCCGGATGGAGCCGGGCGCATTGAAACGGAAGGAAGAGATTCCTGACGGGGAGCGGCGGTTTTAGACGACGGAAGCGGCGAGTTGTGGCAGGACGGAAACGGGTGGCAATCGTAGACCGTCCCCGGCCTAAGAAACCGAGGGCGAGAGGTTGTCGCGGACCGTACGGCTCATGTGCAATTCGCTTCAGCCGAAGACGTAGGCCGGGAGTGATGACCCCTCCGTGGGACGTTTCGCAAGAGACGGCTCGTTGAGGGCGAACAAAAGGCCGCGTCGAGCCTGAGATCTCTAGCGAGTACGCGCTTTGCCATGCGGTCGCAATGAAGTCAGCCGGGAGAAACACCTGGTTGATGGAGTGATCGTATGGGGGACGAAGCGAGTCTCGCATGACATGTTCTGACCGTGCATGCCGGCCGGAGAACGGGCTGTCGCTAATGGGTCACTTGGAACCATTTTCTTTTCCGGCCAACTCCTCGGCCGGGTTGCTTTACCTACATTGAGCGCCTGACAGTGCGTGTCTGCCCGAGGCGGAGGGCCGACGCATTTTCCGCGTTGCGGATGGGGCGCGGCGGACGAACCGGACTTACACTGAGGGAAGATGCCACCTACGCTCCCGCCGCCGGCTGCGCCGGTGATTCCTCCGCTGGACCGGGAACGTCCCGCTCCCTTCGACGCACTTTTCAATCCGCATACCGTGGCGCTCATTGGCGCGACGGACCGGGCGGGCAGCGTGGGTCACGCACTGTGGGCGAATTTGTCGGATCCTGCCTCGACGCGGCTGCTATACGCTGTGAATCCGGAGCGGAGCGAGATCGAGGGTTATCCCTGCTTCGCGAATATCGCGTCGGTGCCGAAGCCGGTGGACCTGGCGGTGATTGCCACACCGGCGCGGACAGTGCCGGGCGTGGTGGGCGAGTGTGCGCGCGCCGGGGTTCGGGCGGCGGTGATCATTTCGGCCGGGTTCCGGGAAACCGGGGCGGCGGGCGCGGCGCTGGAGCAGCGGATTCTGGACGCGGCGCGTGGATCGAGCATGCGCATCATCGGGCCGAACTGCCTGGGGGTGATGCGTCCTTCGAGCGGTTTGAATGCGACGTTCGCGGCGAGCATGGCGCGGCCGGGGCGGCTGGGATTCATCAGCCAGAGCGGCGCGCTGTGCACGGCGATTCTGGACTGGAGCCAGCGGGAGATGGTGGGGTTCAGCGCGTTCGTCTCGATCGGCTCGATGCTCGATGCGGGATGGGGCGACCTGATTCACTACCTGGGCGATGATCCGCAGACGCGGAGCATCATCCTGTACATGGAGTCGATCGGGGATGCGCGGACATTTTTGTCGGCGGCGCGCGAGATTGCGCTCACCAAGCCGATCATTGTGCTGAAGCCGGGGCGGACGGAAGCGGCGGCGAAGGCGGCCGCGTCGCATACCGGCGCGCTCACGGGACAGGACGATGTTCTGGACGCCGCGTTCCGGCGATGCGGCGTGCTGCGGGTAAATACGATCGCGGAGTTGTTCTATCTGGCGGAGGCGCTCGATAAGCAGCCGCGGCCGAGGGGACCGCGGTTGACGGTGGTGACGAACGCGGGCGGGCCGGCGGTGCTGGCGGCCGACGCGACGCTGAGCGAGGGCGGGCAGCTTGCGGCGCTGAGCAAGGAGACGCTGAGCGCGCTCGATGAATTCCTGCCGCCGCACTGGAGCCATCAGAACCCGGTGGATATTCTGGGCGATGCCGATGCGGGGCGCTTCGCGAAGGCGGCGGATCTGGCGGCGAAGGATCCTTCGACCGACGGTCTGCTGGTGATTCTTGCACCGCAGGCGTTGACGGATCCGGCGACGGTGGCCGAACAAATGACGCCGTTCGCGCACTTACCGGGCAAGCCGGTGATTGCAAGTTGGATGGGCGGACAGAGCGTGGAGCGCGGCGAGGCGATTCTGAACCGCGCGGGGATTCCCGTGTACGCGTATCCGGATTCGGCGGCGCGGGTGTTCCAGCTCATGTGGCGCTACAGCGCGAATCTGCGCGCGTTGTATCAGACGCCGCAGGCGCTGGAGGCCGAGGTTCCGGACGGAACGCCGAGCGCGCAGGCTCGCGGGGCGGCAAGGGATTTGGTGGAGTGGGTGCGTGCGAGCGGTCGCACGCTGCTGACCGAGGCGGAATCGAAGTCGCTGCTCGAAGCCTACGGCATTCCGACGGTGCGGACGGTTGTGGCGCGGGATGCGGAAGAAGCCGTGCGGGCGGCGGAGGAGATCGGCTACCCGGTGGTGGTAAAGCTGCACTCGGAGACGGTGACGCACAAGACGGACGTGGGCGGAGTGCGGTTGAACCTGAGTGGTGCGGAGGAAGTGCGGCGGGCGTTTGAGGGCATTCTCGCATCGGTGGCGGAGAAGGCGGGGCGCGAGCATTTCCAGGGCGTGACCGTGCAACCGATGGTGCGGCTGGAGGGGTACGAACTGATATTGGGCTCGACGATCGACCCGCAGTTCGGGCCGGTGCTGCTGTTTGGCAGCGGCGGGCAGCTTGTGGAGGTGTACAAGGATCAGGTGGTGGGCCTTCCGCCGCTGAATACGACGCTGGCGCATCTGCTGATGGAGCGGACGCGGATTTACACGGCGCTGGGAGGGGTGCGGGGGCGGCGGCCGGTGGATGTGGCGGCGCTGGAACGGCTGCTGGTGCAGTTCAGCTATCTGGTGGTGGAGTTGGGCGAGATTCGCGAGATCGACATTAACCCGCTGATGGCTTCCCCGGACGGGTTGCTCGCGCTGGACGCGCGGGTGATTCTGCATCCGCGGGAGGTGACGGAACTTCCCCGCCCCGCGATCCGGCCGTATCCGGCGCAATATGCCGGGCCGTGGAGGCTGAACGACGGCACGGAGGTGCTGATCCGGCCGATCCGGCCCGAGGATGAGCCGGCGATGGTGCGGTTCCATCATATGCTGAGCGACCGCAGCGTCTACCAGCGGTATTTTCACTTTGCTGGTTTGAGCCAGCGGATCTCGCATGACCGTCTGGTGCGGATCTGCTTCAACGATTACGACCGCGAGATCGCGCTGGTGGTGGAGACGGCGGGGGCGGAGCGGCTGATCATCGCAGTGGGGCGGTTGACGAAGGCGCGGCTGGCGAACGAGGCGGAGCTGGCGTTTCTGATCGCGGACGAGTATCAGGGGCGTGGGTTAGGGAGCGAGTTGGGGCGGCGGCTAGTGGAGGTCGGGCGGAGGGAGAAGCTGGAGAGGGTGACGCTGGAAGTGCTGGCGGACAATTCGCAGATGCTGAACCTGGCGAAGGATCTGGGGTTCAAGCTTTCGGCGCCGTTCGGGGGGGTTGTTCACGGGGTGCTGGAGATGAAGTGATGCTCGGCGAGCGAGGTTGAGGCGGCTCGGCTACCATTTGGAAGAATGAGATGGGAACGGGAGCTGGAATTTGCCGCGCGGATCGCGGCAGAGGCGGGCGGGCACGCGCTGGCTTTGCAGAAGGGGATCACGGCGGACGAGAAGCCGGATAAATCGCCCGTGACGCGGGCGGATAAGGAATGCGAGCAGATGATCGCGCGGGCGATCGAGGAGACATTTCCCGAGGATGGCGTTTTGGGTGAGGAGGGAGCGAGAAGCGAGTCGCGGAGCGGGCGGAAGTGGATCATCGACCCGATCGACGGGACGCGGGATTTTCTGCGGGGGAATCCGCTGTGGGGGCCGATGATCGCGCTGGAGGAGAAGGGCGAAGTGGTGGCTGGGCACGTGCTCTTCCCCGCGCTGGGGACTTCGTACTGGGCGTCGCGGGGGCGGCGCATTCGGCAACGGTGAGCGGCTTCATGTGTCGTCGAGGACGGCGGCGGAAGAGAGCATGCTTTGCATCAACCAGTTCAGCAAGCTCGATCCGGCCCGGTTTTCGGGGCGGATTCTCGAGTGGCTGTCCCGGTTCTGGGCGGTGCGAGGGTTGGGCGGGACGCCGGACGCGATGATGGTGGCGAGCGGGCAGGCCGAGATGTGGGTTGAGCCGAGCGCCTCGCCGTGGGATTTTGCGGTGCCGAAGATCGTGGTGGAGGAAGCGGGCGGGCTGTTCCGGAATTTCGACGGGGGCTCGAGCATTTACGCGGGCAACGGCATCGCGCTCACACCGGGGCTGATCGGCGAACTCGCATTTTTCCGGGGATGAAGGAACCGCCTCACCGGCCAGCGATTCTGCCACCCGCCGGCTTGTGTGAAAACTGCATCCATTCGGTGAAAATCCGGTCGGACCGGGGATCGGTTTTTTACCGCTGCGAGCGGGCGCTGAGCGATTCGAGCTACGAGAAATATCCCCGCCTGCCGGTGCTGGCCTGCCGGGGCTACGAGGAGACCGCGGAGGCATGACGGCGGCGCCACTCAAAGAGGACGACACCGGCGGCGACGGATACGTTGAGCGAGGCGATGGGGCCGGCCATGGGGATCCGGATGATGAAGTCGCAGTGCTGGCGGACGTGCTGGTGCAGGCCGCGGCCCTCGCCGCCGAGAACGAGGACGGTTGGTTTGGTGAAGTCGACCTCGTGGTAGAGCGCGTCGCCGCGTTCGTCGAGGCCGTAGATCCAATAGCCGGAGCGCTTCAGTTCTTCGAGTGCTTGGCTAATGTTTCCGACGCGGACGACCGGAAGATACTCGAGGGCGCCGGCGGCAGCCTTGGCTACGGTATCGGTCAATCCGGCCGCGCGGCGTTCGGGAACGATGACAGCGGCTGCGCCGGCGGCGTGGGCCGTGCGGACGATGGCCCCCAGGTTGTGTGGATCCTCCACGCCATCCAGTGCAAGCAAAAGATCGCGACCCAGGACGTCGCTTAGGCCTGAGTACGCATGGGCTGCACCTAGGGCGATGACACCCTGGTGGACGCCCCGTCCACTTAGGCGGTCCAACTCCTCGCGAGCGACGAAGCGGACGGGGATCCCTGTTTGGCGGCATAAGTCTATGATTTCCTGTAGCTTTGCGCCTGCCGCTCCCCTAGCCACGAGTACGCGGTCCAAGGTCCTGCCGGCCCGCAGCGCCTCACGGACGGGATGAATGCCGAGTAAAAGATTCGTGTTCTGCATCAGTGGTAAGCCGTGGTTTGGGCCAAACGAGAAAGTTTGCCGAAAGCCGGGTTGAAGTGGAACCCATCATATATAACCATTGACCTAGTACCAGTACTGCTTGTAAAATCTATCCAGGAGGCGCAGCTACTGAGCGCGCGGTAAGGGAATTCACCGAAGCGGCTCATCATTACGGACATGTCCGGACCGACACCCAACGCGGTCGCTCGATCTCAAAAGATCCGTATCGTCATTGCAGACGATCATCCCATTGTGCGAGATGGGCTGAGGAAGCTTCTCTCGCTCGAACACGACTTCGAAATTGTCGGCGAGGCGGTGAATGGCCAACAGGCGATCGACATTGTGCACCGGCTTCTGCCCGATATCCTTCTTCTCGATATTCGCATGCCGGAACTGGATGGCATGGCGGCGCTGCAGGCGCTGCAGGCCGACCCGAGCCGGACCAAGGTGATTATCCTCACCGCCTCCGAGGAACGAACGGACTTTGTGCAGGCGATGCGGCTGGGTTCGCGCGGGATCCTGCTCAAGCAGACGTCGCCGGAGTTGATCATCAAGAGCATCCGCAAGGTGCATGCGGGCGAGATCTGGATGGACACGAACACGACTTCGGCCGTGATCGAGAGTTTCGCCAACGGGGCGGCGGCTGCACCTGCCTCGGCCAGTGTACTCCCGAAACCGGCGGTCAAGTCAGCCGGCGTGAGGGACCGCACTCCGCTGAGCGCGCGGGAACTCGAGATCGTGCAGTACGTGGCGCAGGGTTACAAGAACAAAGAGATGGCCGAGAAGATGTTCATCAGCGAGCAGACGGTGAAGAACCACCTGCACAACATCTTCGACAAGCTCGGCGTTTCGGACCGGCTTGAATTGGCGCTTTTTGCGATTCACAACAATCTGCACGTCGGCGCGAGCGAGTAGCAAGCACCGTTTGTACACCATCCCCCACGATGAGCGAGGAACCTCTCGCAACACTGCTAGCCGGCTACGATGAGTCCGCGCCGCTCGAGGCGGCTTACACGATTCCCTCGGGCTGGTATAGGTCGGAGGCGGTCGCCAAACTGGAGCGGGAAGCAGTATTCGCGCGGTCGTGGCAGCCGGTCTTTCGGGCGGATCAAGTAGCCCAAGCGGGGGAATTCGCGACCGCAGAAGTAGCTGGGGAGCCGATTTTGGCGGTACGAGGCGCGGACGGGATTTTGCGCGCGTTTTTCAACGTCTGCCGGCACCATGCCGCTGCGGTCGCCACATCCTGCGAGGGCCACGCCGAGCGCTTCCGGTGCCCGTACCATGGCTGGACGTACTCGCTCGAAGGGGCGCTTGTAGGTACTCCGGAGTTTCAGCAGGTGACAGGATTCGACCGTAGCAGGAATGGGCTTGTGCCGGTAAGAGTCGAGGAATGGGAGCAGTTCGTCTTTGTCAATCTGGATGCGGGGGCCGCGGCGCTCGCGGAATGGCTGGGGGAGCTTCCGGGGCGCATCGCCCCACTCAATCTGGCGAGCCATCGCGTCTTTGCCCGCCGCGAGTACACGCTCGCCTGCAATTGGAAAGTGTACGTGGACAACTACCTGGACGGCGGCTATCACGTGCCATACCTGCATGCTGGGTTGAACAGCGTGCTCGACTATCGGGAATACACGATCGAGAACGGGCCGAACTGGTGCCTGCAGACCAGCCCGATCGCCGACTCGGGCTCGGACGCCGCGGTTTCGGCGACGCGCCGGGGCAACCGGGCTTGGTATTACTGGCTTTACCCGAACTTCATGGTGAACGTGTACAAAGGCGTGATGGACACCAACCTGGTCCTGCCGGTGGGCGTTGACCGGACGAAGGTGATATTTGATTTCTATTTCACGGATGTGAGCGCCGGGGCGGCGGAGAAGAACGAAGCCAGCGTCGCGGTGGGGGAGAAAATCCAGCACGAGGACGAGGCGATTTGCGAGTCCGTGCAGCGGGGTCTTGGGTCGCGTGCTTACCGGGCGGGACGGCTGAGCGTGCGGCGGGAGGCGGGGGAGTGGCTTTTCCACCGGCTGCTGGCGCGGGAGCTCAGCGAGGGCTACAGAAGGCTTGGAAAATAGCTGAAAATCCGGCCCCATAAGGCTGCCCAAAGTGTTAAAATTAAAGGTTTAACGCGCGCCTTCCGCGCTCTCCTTAAGGACGGTCCAATTTTTTGCCCGACGACACTACACCTCCGCAGACTCCGCCTTCCGGAAACGGCCAGTTGCCGCTCGGACCCGACAACAAAAATCTGATCCCGATCAACATCGAAGACGAGATGCGGCGATCGTATCTCGACTATGCGATGAGCGTGATTGTGGGGCGGGCGCTGCCCGATATTCGCGACGGATTGAAGCCGGTGCATCGCCGGATTCTTTTCGGCATGTCGGAGATGGGGCTGCTGTACAACCGGCCGACGCGGAAGTGCGCCAAGATCGTCGGCGAGGTGCTTGGCAAATACCATCCACACGGCGACGCGCCGGTGTACGACGCGTTGGTGCGCATGGCTCAGGATTTTTCGCTGCGCTATCCGCTGGTGGATGGGCAGGGAAATTTCGGTTCCGTGGACGGCGATCCGCCGGCGGCGATGCGGTACACCGAAGCGAGGTTGAGCCGGATTGCGGCGACGCTGCTCGAAGACATCGACAAGGACACGGTGGATTTCCGGTCCAATTACGACGACAGCGAGCAGGAACCGGAGGTGCTGCCGACGCGGGCGCCGAATCTGCTGATCAACGGCAGCGCGGGCATTGCCGTGGGCATGGCCACAAACATTCCGCCGCATAACCTGGCGGAGATTATCGATGCGGCGCTTTTGCTGCTGGACAATCCGTTGGTTCCGATCGCCAAGCTGATGGAATTTGTGCAGGGGCCGGATTTCCCCACGGGCGGGTATCTGCTGGGGCGTTCGGGGATCTACGATTACTTCACCAAGGGGCGCGGGACGCTGAAGCTGAGGGCGAAGGCGGCGATCGAGAAAACGGGCAAGGACCGGGAATCGATC
>DAIDIH010000066.1 GCA_027459465.1 Bryobacterales bacterium
CATCTGGTCGAAGATCTCGGGGTAGTTGGCCGGGATCACGGCGTGCAGTTCCTGGTTGTCGTCCTTGTAGTAGCCGTGCACGTCGTTGCCGGTGATGGTGACCGACTTGACCTTGCCCTGGTCGATGTCGCTCATCAACTGCGTGAAGGAGAGCTGGGCGTCGGGGTGCGGGCGGCCGGTGCGGATGACCGCCCAGAGCATAACCACGACCATGATGATGACGACCCAGAGGATGGCCGTCTTAACGTTGGAATTCATTTGCCTTTCCTATCTCTCCATTGAACGCCTTGCGACTGGCAGCGGCGAGGAAATTTCGCCACTCACTCATCTGACGTTGAGTGGTGTGATTACGATTCATCGTCCTCCCCCTGCAAATCACGAATCAGCAGCACCGGAGTGCTTGCCGGCGAAGCTACGAGGTTCTCCGCGGGACCGAATCGCCGGGCCCAGAGGATGTGTTCCCCGCACGTAAGTACAGGCCATGCACGCCTTTCCCACAAAGGCACGCGAGCCCGCTCGAACTTGGTTTTCAGGTTCTCTTGGGCCGCCGAGCCTCGGTTCTGGTACCGGTCTCCCGGCCTCCAGTTCCGCCAGGCCAAGCGATTTCCTTCTAACTCTTGCAATGCAAGGACTTTTCGCCAGTCTAACTCAGCTTCCACTTTATCACAGACCGGTGACGAAGTGGCATCCCTAAGATGCAGTTCGATTTGCGAGCCGTCGGGGAAGGCGACGAGCGATGGGATGGCGGCCGGGGCGGACACCAGGCGGTCGATTCCGTAGCCCGAGCCGAGGGGGGCGATACGTACCCGGTCGAAGGAGCGGTAGATGTCGAGGCCCGGGATTTGGAGGCGTCCGCTGCCCTGGCGGGACGAGGAGAGGGCGATGACGCGCTCGATGTGGGGGAATTCGATACCGCGGAGGTCGCCTTTGACGGCGGCGAGGGCGGCGCGGGTGCGGCGGCGGAGGACGGCGGTGTCGCCTTCGGAGAGTTCGGCGGCCGGGAGGACGAGGACGCCGCGGTAGGGTTGGTAGGAGGGCGTGACGGAGGCCCAGTAGGCCTCTTCGGCGCGGGCGACTTCGGCCAGGCCGCCGAGAGCCTCGTCGAGGCGGGGGTTGAAGTGCTCGCGGAGGGTAGGGAGGATTTCCAGGCGCAGGCGGTTGCGGGCGAGGCGGGTGTCGCGGTTGGTTTCGTCGTCGCGCCAGGTTTCGCCGCGGGCGAGGAGCCAGGCGATGAGGTCGGCGCGGGGGATGTCGATGAGCGGGCGGATGAGGCCCTCGCGGGTGGCGGGAAGGATGCCGGCGAGGCCGGTGGGTCCGGCGCCGCGCAGGATGCGGTAGAGGACGGTTTCGGCCTGGTCGGAGAGGGTGTGGGCGGTGGCGACGCAATCGACGTGGCCCTTGGCGATGAGGGAGCGGAAGAAATGCAGGCGGGCGCGGCGGCCGGCTTGTTCGAGGTTATCGGCTTCGGCGGCGGCGGAGACGTCGATGCGGGCGAGGTGAAGGGGCAGGTGGTGGCGGGCGGCGAGCGAGGCGACGAACTGCTCGTCGGCATCGGAGGCGGCGCCCCGGAGGCAGTGGTTGAGATGGACGACAGAGAGCGTGAGCGAGAAGCGGGGGGCGAGTTCGAGCAGGAGGTCGAGCAGGGCGACGGAGTCGGCGCCGCCAGAAACCGCGACGCCGATGCGGCGGCGGCCTTCGAGCATGGCGTGGATCGCGATGGTGTGGGAGACGCGTTCGGTGAGGGAAGTCACGGGATGAGGATGCGCCTTCTCGCAGATGGACTCAGCGTCTCACAGGCGGTGCGAAGCACGAGTTTTGGCGCTTGCCGGCGGATGCTCATGAGGTAGGGGACGGTGTGCCGGGGATTCGATTTCGCCGTCTCACGGAGCAGCCAGCCGAGGCCTTTGCGCACCATGTCGTCGGGGTCGTGGAGGAGGATGCCGGCGAGCCGCTGGATTTCGGGAAAGAACAAGTTTGCCCTGGTGGCGCGGACGAGGGCCACGCAAGCGGCGCGGCGATGCCAGCGGCAGGTTGAGACGGCCCAGAGGAAGACAGTTTTCCGGCGCGCGGGCTTGGCGGGGATCATCGGCGCGATGAGGTAATGGACGAGGGCGTCGTGATCGGCCCAACTCGTCACTCGATCGAGCCAGGAGCCGAAGAGCTGAAATTCGCGGTCGCCGAAACGGGGATGCAAACCTTCCAGGAGGAACACGGCGAAGGTCTTTTCGTCCAGAACCGAGCCGCGAAAGAGAAGAGAGGCGGTGTCAAGGAGGAGGTCGAAGCCACGAGGGAGAATCTCGTTGCGAAGGCTTCGAGCCTGGCGGCGCAGGTCCGCGGTGCGCCAGCCGCGAGACCGGATTTCGCCCTTGAAGTAGCGCTGGGCTCCCGCGGCGCGCTCGGCCGAACCCTTGTCGCGCAGGAGGCGGCGGACGCTTGCCGCGAGCCGGACTGGACTGCTCGCTCGAACCATGCTTAACCGCCATGCTATAAGAATTAAGAACCGCAAGCGGCGAGTTTTCTCTCGCTTTCATCCTTGTGATGCCGGAACAGCTTCCCTTCATTGTCAGTCTGGACGTAGGCTCGTCGAGCGTGCGCGCGCTGGTGTTTGACGTGCGCGGCGAGAGGATTTCTCAGCTTGGGGCGCAGCTTTTCTACGAGATGGCCAAGACGCCGGACGGCGGCGTGGAGGCGGACGCGGACGAGTTGCTGCGGTTGACGATCGCGGCGCTCGATTCGCTGCATGAGCAGTTTCGCAAAGCGGGGACGAGGCCGGCGGCGGTGGCGGGGAGCGCGTTCTGGCATAGCTTTCTGGGAGTGGACGCGGAGGGGCGGGCGACCACGCCGATTCTGCATCTGTTCGACACGCGGGCGGGGAAGGAGGCGGCGGAGCTGGCCGAGAGGCTGGACGCCGCGGAAGTGCACCAGCGGACCGGTTGCCGGCTGCATCCGAGCTATTGGCCGGCAAAGCTGCTGTGGTTGGAACGGGCGAGGCCGGCGGCGTTCCGGGCCACGCGGCGGTGGATGTCGTTTCCCGAGTTTGCGTGGATGAAGCTGACGGGGGCGGCGGCGCTGTCGGCGTCGATGGTTTCGGGCTCCGGGCTTTGGAACCAGCGGAGGAACGCGTACGACGAGATGGTGCTGGCCGCGCTGCCGGTGCGGGAGGACCAGCTTTGGCCCGCGGCGCGAATGGACGAGGCGCAGACGCATCTGGTGGGCGAATACCGGACCAGGTGGCCGCTATTCGACGGCATCCCGTGGTATCCGGCGTACGGCGACGGGGCGTGCAGCAACGTGGGCAGCGGGTGCGTGACGCCGGACCGGTTCTGCCTGATGGTGGGCACGAGCGGCGCGATGCGGGCGGTGTCGCCGGGGGTGCCGGCCGAGATTCCGCGGGGGTTGTGGTGCTACAAGGTGGACCGGGAACGGTCCGTGCTGGGCGGGGCGTTGACCAACGGAGGGGACGTTCATGCGTGGATGAGAAGGAACCTGGCGCTGCCGGAGGGGGAGGAAACGGAGCGGGCGCTGGCCGGGCGGGAGACGGGAGAGCATGGGATTACGCTGCTGCCTTTTTTTGGCGGCGAGCGCTCGCCCTACTGGCGGGCGGACCTGCGTGGGGCGATGAGCGGGCTGAGCCTGGCGACGACGCCGATGGACATTTTGCAGGCGGGCCTGGAGGCGGTGGCACTGAGCTTCGCCTCGATTTTCGAACTGATGAAGCCGGGGCTGGGAGTTCCGAAAGAGGTGATCGCCTCCGGCGGCGCGCTGCTGGCTTCGCGGGCGTGGAGGCAGATGATGGCGGACGCGCTTGGCGTGCCGCTGGTGTTGACGGAAGAGAAGGAAGCTTCGGCGCGTGGCGCGGCGCTGCTGGCGGCCGAGAGGCTTGGGCATCCGATGCCGGCGACGCCGGCGGGGACGGCGTTTGCGCCCCGGGCGGAGGCGCAGGCCGCGTTTCAAAAGCTGAGAGAGAAGCGGGAGTGGTTGTTCCGCAGGATTTTCGAGGAGGAGTAAGTGGAAGAAGTGAAGGAACTGGCGGCACGGGTGCGGCTGCTGTTGATGGATGTGGATGGCGTGATGACGGATGGACATCTGTACAATGTGCCGGGGCCGGACGGCAAGCTCGCCGAGACGAAGGGGTTCGATTCGCAGGACGGGATCTCGCTGCAGTGGCTCGGATGGAAGGGGATTCAGACCGGCGTGATCAGCGGGCGGGTATCGCCGGCGACCGAGTTGCGGGCCAAACAGTGCGGCATGAAGTATGTCTACCAGGGGCATATCGAGAAGATCCCGATTCTCGAGGAGATCCTGCGGGATTCGGGCATCGACGCTTCGCAGGTGGCCTATATCGGCGACGATTTGACGGATGTCGTGATCATGAACCGGGTGGGGCTGGGGATTGCGACGGCGAACGCGCGGCCGGAGGTGAAGCGCATGGCGAAGTATGTGACTCAGGAGCGAGGAGGAAGCGGCGCGGTGCGGGAGGTGGCGGAGTTACTGTTGCAGGCTCAGGGACACTGGCAGGATTTGCTGAAGAAGTACGAAGTCGCGGGCTGAGGGAAGGGGAAAGAGGAGGGGGGTCAGGAGGCGGGAGGGGGTGCGGCTTTTGCCGCCATTTTCTTCTCGAGGGCCTTCATAAGGCGGTTGTGAACGTCTTCGGGGATGGTCTTTTCCGTCACCCCGCGAAAGACCTTCAGCGTCTTCTTCGTGGTGTCAACGATGACGAAGCAGTTGGGGCACTCGGTGACGTGACGCTGGAGTTCAGCCTTGGTCTCCGGGCCAACGGTCTCGTCGAGGAATTCGTTGAGCTCGTTCAGGAACTCCTTACATGTAATCAAAGACGTTATCTCCCTTCCGCTTGAACAAGCGGGTGAGTTTTTCCCGGAGCTGAAGCCGGGCTCGCAGGAGGCGGCTTTTCACGGCGGGCACCGAGATGCCCAACGCTTCCGCCGTTTCTTCCGTGCTCAACTCTTCGATGTCTCTCAGCACAAAAACGGTGCGGAAAGCTGGGCGCAGAGACTGCACGGCCTCGTCGAGGATGTTCGCCAATTCTTCGCGGCTGTACTTCTTCTCGGGGTCGTCTTCCCAGACGGCGATTTCGCGGACGACGACGTCCTCCCCGGTGTCGAGCGGTTCGTCGAGAGGAACGGTGCGGTCCGACTTCCGCTTGCGGAGCTTCATGAGGGACTCGTTCACGGCGATGCGAACGATCCAGGTGTAAAACTTCGACTGGCCCTGAAAATCGGGCAGGTGCTCGTAGGCCTTCAGGAACGCTTCTTGCAGGACGTCTTCGGCGTCCTCGTCGCTTTGCGTGATGTGTTTGGCGAGGCGGAAGATTTTTCGCTCGTAGCGGGTGACGAGGTCGTTGAAGGCGGCCGCGTCGCCGGCGCGTGCTTTGGCGACCAGGGCGGATTCGTCGAACACGCCGGAGTCGGCAACGGCGCCTGGTTCGCTCGCTGGCATCTTCTCATCCTACCCTATCGATGTTTTCGGACGGATTGCTTTGATGCGTCCGGGCTTTCGTTCGTCAGGGTTCAGTTCAACTCGATCTTGTAAAGGTACATGTCGTCGCAGGAGACGATTGGCTGGGAATCCGCCCCGAGCGTCAGCTTCCGAATAACTCCATTCCTCTGGCGTTCCCATAAGCCGGCCTCTTTGTAATCGGTGCTGGCGTGAAGAAAATACCCGCCCTTCATCATGGCCATGTTCGCCTCGACGACCGTCGTCGGATCGGATAGCAGGACATGCAACCGGAGGTCATTCACGCCGCGGCGAGCCAGTGCGCCGATCTGGTGGTCGTAGCAGATCTCGACTCCGATGCGGTAGCCGTCCAGGACAGGGCATTGCCGTTCCGTGCCGGGGACGAAGGCGAGGTCCTCGGCTGCACTGCCCCGGGTTTCGAAGAAGTCGGCTCGCTTGTCGTACTTGGCGATGCGCCGTCCATTCAGTAGGACATAGGCGGCGTTGCGGACGACTTTGGGATTGTGGTCGCGGTTTCCCATTACATGGTGAATATGAGAGAGAGGCGGGCTGAAAATGGAGTCGTCTTTCGTGTCTTGACTCCAGTGAGTGACCGCCTCGTGTGGATTGTCGAAGAGTTTGGGCGCCTCGTCGATGGCTCGTTGCAGTTTTGCCGCGTAGCGTTCGCGCCGGTCCGCGCCTGTGGTCTTTTGCGTGTCGCGGAGGCCGCTGGGGCCGAATTTCTTGCCCGCGCCTTCGGGGCGGATCAGTTCCTTGGCGTAGAACAGCGTGCCTGGGAACATCAGCATGCGGGGATAGTGCCTGCTTAACTCCTGGAGTTTTACTTCGAGTGACAGACGGTCGGCTTCCGTTAAGGGAAGCCGTTTCCCCTCTCCGTCCCGCGCGCTGAAGAAATACTCTGGCGCGGCGAGGATTGCATCGAAGCTTCCTTCACCCGGCACGCCTCCGGCGAAGGCGAGAAGCCTTTCGGCGGCTGCGCGAAGATAGGCCAGCCGCTCGTCGACGGTTTTGGTGCGGGCTTCACTCCGGCCGTCGCCGAATAGATCCCCGGCGTCGAAGGTCCAGATTCCCACTGCGATTGGTTTTCCCAAGGTTCCTCCCGTTTTCGAGCGAACGTCAGTTGAGGTTGAAGTTGACCGGGGCCAGCGCCTGGTCGAGGGAGAGACCGAGGCCGCCGGCGATGAGCTTGCCGTAGGCGGGATCGCAGAGGAAGAAGTGGGCGATCTGCTGTAGCAGGATGTGCTCGGGCAGGCCTCGCATGGTGGCGACGAGGTTGGCCGTGAGGTGTTCGCGCTCGGAGGTGTTCATGAGGCGGAAGAGGTTGCCGGGTTGGGCGTAATCGTCGCCGCCGGGGGCAGGGGGGTGCAGCAGGTTTTCCGGCGGGTAGCCAATGCCGGGGACGATGTTGGCGGGATCGAAGGCTTCGGGGCCGGCTTCGGCGGGGATGGGGTTCAGTTCCATGATGCCGGCTTCATGCGGGGGGAAGCGGCTGCGGGGCCAGATTTTGGTGGGGTCGAAGGGACTAAATTCGAGCTGACCGGCTTCAGCTTCGGTCATGACCTGCACGGAGAGGCGCCAGGCGGCGGTGCTTTCGTGGACAGCACTCGTGGCAGGCTGCATCGAGTGGAAGCGGAACTTAGCCCACGTCCGATTGTTTTCCGAGCTTGTCAGGGTGAAGGTTTGGCGGGGGTAGCCATGCATGTGGCGGTAGTTTGCGGGGGCGCCGCGGTCGCTGAATAGAAGCGTGATGTAGTGTAGGGACTCGGGCGAGAGCGGCCAGAAATCTTTCGCGATCACGGGCGGGGTACGGCTTGGGTCGCGGCTGAACTGCACCGGGACGTTACTGCCCGTGATGTCCCAGCGGCCTTCATCGGTGAAGAACTTCACGTCAAGGCCGATGGGGGCGCGTTCGGCGCTGGGGGTGGAAAAGAGGGCCAGGCACTCGGTTTGCTTGCCGCTGCCAGAGAAGAGACTTGCTTGGGTCCAGTGGGACAGGTCGTGAGTTAGGGTGAAGACGCCGTAGGCTGCGGCCGTGCCGGGTTTCTGCTCCATCAGTTTGTAGTCTTGCACGAGGAGCGGTCTCACTACGGCCAGGTCAGTCCTTTTCGGGCTGGGGCTTGGCGCTTGGAGAGGCTTCGCCGTGATATTGGATCGACGTTTCAGTTTTGGCCTGGCGGAAATCTTTGTTTTCGAGGGAGACGCTCATGTTCCGTGCGTAGAAAAAGACGGCGCGTACGTGAAATTCGGCTCCGTAGCTCACGGGGAACCAGACGCCGTCCGCGAAGCGGGCGTAGGAGACGCTGAAGCCGAGGCCTTCGATGTTGGTTCCGAGCAGGACCTTGACCATGCCCGGAATTTTCCAGGCGAGTTTGGTTTCGACGGAGATGGGCTGGTAGTCGGTCGCGTCGATGAGCGCTTCGCCTTTCCAGGCGCCACAGGCGCCGTCGTCGCCGGAGTCTTCGGGTGAATGGGGCGGGGGTTCGAAGCGGATGCGGTAGGCGGGACGGACGCGGTAGTCCTCGCGGCCGAGCATCTTGAAGAGACAGCCCTGCTGTTCGCGCGTTCGGAGCGGGAACAGGCCGTTGCCGATGCCGTCGCGGGAGTCCTTGTCGCCGGTGAGGTCGTTGGCCAGGTCGTCGATCAGGTTGCCATCGATGTCGACGCCTTTATATTCATAGCCGGGTTTGTCGTAGCTGACCATGCGGCCATGCGTCCAGTAGGCGCCTTCGAAATGAGTCAGCTTCTTGTCGGTGCCCTTGGCCGTCGGAGTGACGGTATATTCGCGGCGCTCGCGGCGGGCGGGCTTGCCGTTGGCGCGGCGCATCTGGAGGAAGAGTTTCTGGTCGTAGACGAAGCCGAGGCGGGACTGGAGGGCGCGGTCCTGGTTGCAGCCGACGCGGCGCATGATCTCGACGGGATCGGCGGTTGGCCCGGAGCCGGAGCAACCGGCGAGCCAGACGGAAACCAGAACGGGGATCATACCTGCTATTACGACGGCCCGAGGCGGCCGGGTCCCTGGAAGCTGGGGTTTAGGGGAGCAGTTCGAGCGTGTCGACCTGAATCACGCCGTCTTTGGCGGCGCCGGCGACGCGGACCTTGAGGTCACTGTTCTTGGTGCTGGCTTTGAGCGCCGCGAGGGCCTTGGCGTTGCCGGCTTCATCCAGTTTGAGGAACTTACCGTCGGCGGTGACGACGGCGAAGCCGCTCCGGGCGCAGTCGAGCGCGCATTGGCGCGTGTGGCCGGCCAGATCCTTGCCGCGGCACATGACGTCAACCAAAGTGCCGTTCCAGGTTTCGGCGAGTGCGGAGCCGGCGAGCAAGAGTGCGAGAGTCAGAAGACGTTTCACGGCGCACCTCCCCGATACAGACTATCAGAGGAGCGGGTGGCGCGGAACAAGGGGTGTACCAATGGCGTATTCTCTAACGGAACGGGCACTGTGGCGCCAAAGGGCGCCCGGTGTGTCATCCGGGAGAACCACTTATGCCATCCTCGTTTCGAAGCCCGAAGGCCGGGCCGATCGCCGCCGCCGTGCTGGCCGCCTTGCTGGGCGCATGTGAAGTGAACACCGAGCCGCCGGGGCCGACACAGACGGAACCTGTGTCGGTGGATCTGGACAACTCGGAGATGGTGCGGGTGGAGTTGCGGATCGGTGCGGGCCGGCTGGACGTTTCCGGCGGCGCGACAAAGCTGGTGGAAGGGGATTTTACGTACAACGTTCCCACGTGGAAGCCGAGTGTTCGCTGGACGCCGAGTTCGTTTCGAGGGCTTTTGACGATCGAGCAGCCGAATCACTCCCGCGGGGGGTTCGGGCACACCGAATACGACTGGAGGCTGCGGTTCAACGACAACAAGCCTTTTGACATGTTCGTGAATCTTGGGGCGGGGGAGGCGAACTTGCGGCTTGGGTCGCTGAATTTGCGGAGCGTCCAGGTGGACATGGGCGTGGGGAAGCTGGACCTGGATTTACGCGGCACGACCCGGAGCGACTACAGCGTGCGGATTCATGGCGGCGTGGGCGAGGCGGATGTGCATCTTCCGGCGGACGCGGGGATTTCGGCCTACGCGAAAGGCGGCATTGGTGGAATCCGCGCCGACGGGTTGAATAAGGACGGGGATCGGTACAGGAGCGAGAACTGGGAGAAGGCGGCGCATCGGGTCCGGCTGGATATTCAGGGCGGAATCGGACAAATTAACCTAATTGCCAGTGGCAGTTAAGTAAGTCCAGAATTTTTCAAGGAAATGAAACTTGGCGGGGGCCGGCGGGCTCTAAGGGAATAGCACAGTCTGGACAGTCTATTCCGAGGGGCGGCTCACGAAGGCCTTCCCTCGGTTTTTTTTGCCTCTACGGCGGCGTGGACGCTGAGTTTGGTTTTCATGGATTCATCGACATACCAACGGTAGTACATCTGCATCACGCCGGACAGAAGCACGGTGCAGGAGCCGACCCAGAAAAGGAGGCCGGCGGTTTCCTGGTCGGCGGCGCGGGTGAGGCGGAACGGGCCGCGAATCTCGTTCAGGATTCCGAAGGTATCTTGCGGATTGTCGTAGAGATCCAGGAGCGAGGGGCGCGAAAAAGCGAGGCCGAGACCGAGGGCCGAGCACCAGATCGCGGCCGCGAGGAGATACCAGTTCCCCGCGGGCACCGGGCTAATCTTGCCAGGTCCCTCCGGACCGACCAGCGGCAGCCAGAACCAAAGCCCGGCGAGAACCGACGTGAGGATGGAAGCGTAGCGCAGAGCCGGGTGAGCGAGCGTCGCATTATAGATCGACGGGAGGTACCAGATGGCGAGGACGCCCATGCCCCCAAGCCAGGCCAGCATGGGTTGTAATTTCGCCGGGCCGGGCGTTCGAAGACGTGGGGACGGTCCAAGGTCGGCGGCAAGCAGCCAGGGGACGAACAACGCCACGGTGACTCGTTCGACGACATCGACGCATAACAGATACTGGCGCGCGAGGGCGTCGAACGGGGAAAGGTAGGTGAGCAGCAGGAGGAAGAGACCGCTGAGAAAGTAGGCGCCGCGACCCTTGGCCCGCACGCCGGGGACGCTGAAGTAGAGCCCGCCGAGAACCACACAAAATAGGAGGATTGGTAGGGGCAGCGACCACGCGGATGCGAGCGAAGCGGAGGATTGCATAGCCTGAGATTTCATGATGACAGACCCACACAGGGAGGGCTCCGCAAGCGGCTGTGACGGGCGGCCCGCGGGCGTTGCGCCCGTTCTGATTCTGGGCTGCGGCTACACCGGCAGGCGGGCGGCGCGCATACTGGCGCAAGCGGGGCACCCGGTGACGGCGACGACGCGGTCGCCCGGGAAGCTGGCCGGGCTGGGGGATCCAGGCGTGCGCGTGGTTGGGCTGGACTGCCTGGATGCGGGCGCCGAGGAGCGACTGCGGGCGATCGCGCCGCCGGGTTGCCTAGTGTTGTACTCGGTGCCATCGCTCGGAGGCAACCGAGACGCCAGGGTGCTTCGAGCGCTCGAAGGGCTCGCCGCGCGAGTGGTGTATCTTTCGACGACCAGCGTATACGGGGCCCAGCGAGTGGTGGACGCGACGACGAAGCCGGCGCCGGCGAGTGAGAGGGAACGGGCGCGGGTGGTGACCGAGGAGGCGGTGCTGCGCGGGCCGTGGTCGTCGCTGGTGCTTCGTCCGGCGGCGATTTATGGGCCGGGCCGGGGCGTGCACGTCGCGATGGCGCGCGGGGAATTCCGGCTGGAAGAGGGGGCGCCGATCCCGATCAGCCGGATTCATGTGGAGGATCTGGCGCGGTTGTCCGTGTCGGCGCTGGAGGCTTCGGTTGGCGGGGCATACCCCGTGGCGGATGAGTATCCGTGCGCTTCGGTGGAACTGGCTCGATTTTGCGCCGGGCTGATGGGGCTGCCGATGCCGGAGACGGCGCCGGCGATTGAGATTCCCCAGACGCGGCGGCGCGGCCGGCGAGTGGACGGTTCGGTGATTTTGGAGCTTTTGGGGGTGAGGCTGAAGTACCCGACGTATCGGGAAGGGATTCGGGCTGCTTTGGCCGCGCCGGAAGCGGGCGATTAGACGAGCATTAATTCGACCCCGCGGTCGCGGACCGCCGCGGCCATCTCCGGACGGATTCTCTCGTCGGTGATGACGCGGCTGACGGCGTCGAGTCCCGCGATGAGGGAGAGGCTCCGGCGGCCGAACTTACTCGAGTCGGCCATGACGGTGGTTTCGTGGGCGGAGTGAATCATTAGACTGTTGAGACGGGCTTCGAGAATGTCGGGCGTGGTGAGTCCGCCTTCGGGGTCGAGGCCGTCGACGGAGAGGAAGAAATGGTCGGCGTGGAGTTCGCGGATCATCTGCTCGGCGTGCGGACCGACGCAGGAGGTGGAAACCGGGCGGAGGATTCCGCCGACCAGGATCAAGGAAATCCAGGGACAATCGAGCAGGCGGGAGGCGATGTTGAAGGCGTGGGTGATGACGGTCAACGACTGAAGGCGCGCCCGCTTCAGGTGCATGGCTAGCTGCGTGGCGGTGGTGCCGGAGTCGATGATGACGGTCTGGCCGGGTTTGATGAGCTGCATGGCGGCGCGGCCGATGCGGACCTTTTCCTCGTGGTGGATCGGTTCCTTGACGGCGAGAGGATAGTCTTGGGAAGGGTTGAGCGGGGGCACGGCGCCGCCGTGAGAGCGCACGACGGAGCCGGCGAGCGAGAGGGCATCGAGATCGCCGCGGGCCGTGACGGCGGAGACGCGGAAGCGGCGTGTCAGCTCGTCGACGGTGACGCGGCCTTGCTGTTCGAGAAGAGCGAGGATCGCCCGCCGCCGCTCTTCGGTCATCATTCGCCCAGGTTTCCCGGGTTTCGTTGCGCTGTCCCCAGAACGCATTCACCGACTCCCTTTTACGCGATTCAACTGATGTCCGGAAGGAATATCAGAAAATGCGCACTCCGCGCAAGTTCTTGTAGGAAGGAATTTCTCCCGTGATTGGGAGAGCCCAGGCGCGGAAAGCGGGCAGATCGTCTTCCGGCGCAGCCGGGAGCCAGTGTTCCGGGAAGAGTCTCTCGCGGCCGGCGACGTCTTCGAGCGGGGTGAAGTTGTAGGACGGGTTGTAGGACAAGCCAGGATTTCTCTGGATGGAGACCATGTAGCCGCCGCGGCCAGCGAGTGCGCCGCGGACCGCCGCCGCGCCGCAATTTCGGGCTTCGATGCGGTCGGTTTCGGAGGCCAAAGCGGCGCAGGACCGGCCGAATAAGCCGGGTTTTTCGCTGCGGGCGGGGATTTTTAGCGCGGATGTCAGGCGCTGCGCGAGCGTGTGAGCGAGGTTGAGCGCGAGCGGCGCGCGGCTGGAGACGCGGACGTCGGCGCCGAAGGGCTCGCCGTTGGCGTCGAGTTGGCCTTCGCAGACGGAGACGACGACGCGGCCGAGTTTGCGGTACACGCGCTCGACATCGGCGGCGAGGGAGTCGAAGGGGAGGGGACGTTCGGGGAAATAGGTGAGATGCGGCGGGTCTTCGGGGCCGCGACGGGCGAGGGTAGAGGCGGCGGCGAGCCAACCGGCGTTGCGGCCGAGCACTTCGAGGACGGTGATGCCGGGCAGGGCGCGGTTGTCGGCGCCGACGTCGCGGAGGCAGGAGGCGAAGAAGCGTCCGGCGGAGGCGTAGCCCGGCGTGTGGTCCGTTCCGGCGAGGTCGTTGTCGATGGTTTTCGGGATGCCTACGACGGTCAAGTTGGCGCCGGCTGTGCGCGCGGCATGGTGGAGGCCGAGGGCCATTTCCATGGTGCCGTTGCCGCCGTTTAAGAGAACCCAGGCGACGCCGAGGCGGTCGAGCGTGGCGAGCATCTGCTCGTAATCGGCATCCGTGATGCGGCGGCGGGAGGAGCCGAGGGCGGAACCGGGCGCGCGGGCGATGTCTTCCCAGAGTCCAGGATCCTCGGCGAAAAGATCGACGATAGCGTCGCCGAGCAAGCCTTCGACACCGCGTTCGGCGCCGTAGAGCGCGGCGATGGAGGGTTCAGCGCGACAGGCCTCGACGACTCCGGCCAGGCTTGCGTTCAGAACCGCCGTGGGTCCGCCTCCGTGCAGCACCAGCGCGGCGGGCCGGCGCGTGGCTTCAGTCGGCGTAAATCCTCACTCCCTGGACGACACGGGTGATCACACGTTCCGGGCTGGGATTGTCGGCGTTGACTCCGAATCGCGCCGCGGCGTGCAAGCCAAGCAACTGGGCGAAAACGATGGCGAACGGGGTTCGGAAGGCGTCCGGCAGGTCCGCGCCCGGTGCGGGCACGAGCATGTCGAATAACTCGGGCGAGTCCGTGGGGCCGTTGGCGACGAGCATTCCGAGGCCCTTTGCGCGCAACTCGCGAACCAGGTCCAGCTCGTAGCGCTGCAGGCGCGGATCGGAAGAAAGAAAACAGACGACGAGGCTGCGGGAATTGAGAAAACTCATCGGGCCGTGGCGGAGGCCGAGGAAGGTTTCCGACTTTGCAACGACGCGGCCACCGCTGATTTCGAGGACTTTCAGAGTGGCCTCGCGCGCGGCGCCGCGCAGAACGGGGGAAGCGAGGAAGACGACGCGATCGGCGATGGCTTGGGCCGCCTCGACGGCGAGTTCTTCGATTTGCGGCAGAAGTTCGCTGGTGCGGGTCGCGGCGCCTCGAATGGGCTCGCGCCAAGCGGCCATGCGGCCGAGCAGCGTACCGGCGAGCGTGAGGTTGCTGAAGGAACTCGTCATGACGAGGCTGCGGTCGTTCGTGCGGGGATCGAGCAGCAAGGTGTCAGGGCCGATGAGGCGAACCAGCGCGCTATCGGGATTGCACGTGATGGCGTGTTGGCGGGCTGAGGGGACGAGGCGGCGCAGACGCTCGATGACGCCGGCGGTCTCCGGGCTGTCGCCGGAACGCGCTAAGGAGACGACCATCGTCGACGGACTGACCGGCGGAGGATCGCTCACCAAGAGATCCGTGGAGGCGACTGCGGTGACACCGGGCCGGGATGCCGCGATCGCTTCTGCGAGGTAACAGGAGCTGCCGGCGCCGGTTACAACCGCCGGGGTTTCGATGGTCCAGGGACAAGCCGCGGTGCGTTCGAGAGTGTCGAGCCACGTCTCGGGCTGCTGGAGGATCTCGCTTCGGGTTATAGAATCAGTTATTTCCACCGGCGCAACCTGCGGAACGCGCTCTGAAGACGCCATGATGAGGACCTAGCCAAAGCTAGGACAATAACGCGATCCAGTTTGCTTGTCAATCAAAAAACGAAAGAAAAAGCAGGGAAAGCGTTCGAGAAGATTAAGCATTGTTCTTCGTCGCCGGCGAGGCGCTCGGGCGGGAGACGTCTCCGGGAGGCCGGAACTGGCGTGATACTGGAGGACGGAGGACGCCATGTATCCGCTGAAGAAAGGCAAGACCGCCGCTCAGGCGCACGTTGCGCTGCCCGCCGGGACGTTTGAAGAAGAGCACGGCCGGAAGGGGTTCTACGGCAAGTCCGCACACCTGTACCACGCCCATCCGCCGACCGGATGGATTCGCATGGAGGGGAGACTCCGGCCGCACTGTATGGATTTGAACAAGCTGCGGCCGGCGGACCTCGAAGACGCCGAGGGGATGCCCGTCGAGTTTTTGGGCAACGAGGACATCCGGCTTTGCGTTTCGCGGCGCAGCGAGCCGATGCCATTTTACTTCCGGAATGCGGATGCCGACGAGTTGTATTTCGTGCATCGCGGCCGGGGCGTGATCGAGACGGATTTCGGTCCGCTCGCTTTCGAACCCGGCGATTATGTCTGCCTGCCGCGGGCGGTGACGTATCGCGTGGCGCCGGAGACTCGGGACAACTTTTTCCTGATTTTCCGCTCGCATGGGGAATTCGAGCAGCCGGACAAGGGCCTGCTGGGGCAGCACGCGCTCTACGATCCGGCGGTGATCGCGACGCCGGAGCCGGACGCGCACTTAGACGATGAGCGCGAGTGGGAGGTTCGCGTACTCGCCGATGGGGAAATCTCGAAGATTGTTTATCCGTTCAACCCTCTCGACGTGGTGGGCTGGAAGGGCGACCTCACGACGTGGAAGCTGAACCTGCGGGACATCCGGCCGGTGATGAGCCATCGCGCGCATCTGCCCCCGAGCGCGCATACGACGTTCGTTACGCCGGGCGCGGTGGTGTGCAGCTTTCTGCCCCGGCCGCTCGAGCAGGATGAAGACGCCCTGCGTGTGCCGTTCTTCCACCGCAACACCGACTACGACGAGTTCATTTTCTATCACGACGGCGATTTCTTCAGCCGGGATAATATTCGCCCGGGGATGGCCACGCTGCACCCGCGCGGTATTCACCACGGTCCGCATCCGAAGGCGCTGGCGAATCAGAAGAAGCGCACGCATACGGACGAGTATGCGGTGATGCTGGATGGGCTGAATCCGATGCGCGTGCTGCCGGCGGGCGAGTCTGTCGAGTGGGCCGATTATTGGGCGAGTTGGATCAACCGCGAACCGGCGGCGGCGCGGTAACGGCGTGCCCGAAGAATCCCCGTGGATCTGGCGGCCGGATGCTGCCGCGGCAGAGCGCACGAACGCGGCGCGCTTCTGGCGCCGGCTGGGCATGAATTCGCTTGAGGAATTTCTCGCGTTCTCGCGGGAGTCGAACGACGAGTTTTGGCGCGAGACCGCGGTCGAGTGCCGCATCGAGTGGTTCGAGCCGTTCACGCAGGTGCGCGACGGTTCGCGCGGCGCGCCGTGGACGCGGTGGTTCGTTGGCGGGAAGCTGAACATCGCGCATAACTGTCTGGACCGGCACCGCGCCTCTTCGGCGGCGCCGGCGATTTTGTGGGAGAACGAAGCGGGCGATACGCGGGAGGTTAGCTTCGGCGAGTTGTATGCGACGGCGAGCCGGCTGGCGCACTATCTGCACAGCCTCGGGCTTCGCGAAGGGGATCGCGTGGCGCTGGTGATGCCGATGGCGCCCGAGGTGGTGGCGATTCTCTACGCGTGTTTCAAACTCGGCCTGGTGGTAGTGCCGATCTTTGCCGCGTTTGGCGTAGGCGCGATTGAAAGCCGCCTGGCGGATTCGGGTGCGCGCGTCGTGTTCACGGCCGATTCGCTCGTGCGCCGGGGGCGGCGTTTGCCGCTGGCCGAGCGGGTGGAAGAAGCGCGGGCCGGTGCGCCGGGCGTCGAGCATATTGTGCTCTACGAATACGGCGGCCGGGGTTGGGGATCGCTGCTCGATGCTTATCCGGCGGAGCACGAGTCGGCGGCACTTGATGCCGAGGCGCCGGCGTTGCTTCTGTACACTTCGGGGTCTACGGGCAAGCCGAAGGGCTGTATTCACACACATGCCGGCGCGCTGATCCAGCCGGGGAAGGAGATCTTTCTCGCGTTCGATCATCAGCCGGCGGATCGTTTCTTCTGGCTATCCGATATTGGCTGGATGATGGGGCCGTGGGCGGTGCTGGGAAACCACAACTTCGGCGGGACGATTGTGATGTACGACGGCGCGCCGGACTTCCCTGGTCCGGACCGTCTGTGGCGTCTCATCGAGCGGCAGGGGGTGACTACATTCGGCGTCTCGCCAACCGCGATCCGCGTGTTGATGCACAGCGATTCGGCCGAGCGGTATCCGATGGCGTCGCTGCGGCTGCTGGGTTCGACCGGCGAGCCGTGGGATGAGACATCGTACCGCTGGTTTTTTGCGAACGTGGGCAAAGGGCGCTGCCCGATTCTCAATATCAGCGGCGGAACCGAGATCATCGGGTGTTTTCTTCTGCCTCTGCCTGTGCAGCCGCTGAAGGTTTGTTCGCTCGGCGGGCCGGCGCCGGGGATGGCGGTGGAAACGGTGGACGAGGAGGGACGTCCGGTGCGCGGGCGGCCGGGACACCTGGTTTGCCAAAGGCCGTCGCCGTCGATGACGCGCGGGGTTTGGGGCGACGCCAAGCGATACCTGGAGGCGTATTGGTCGCGCTTTCCGGGGTGGTGGTGGCACGGCGACTGGGCGAGCGTGGATGAAGACGGGCAGTGGTTCCTGCACGGCCGTTCGGATGAGGCGATGAACGTGGCGGGGCGCAAGATCGGGCCGGCGGAGGTGGAGACGGCGCTGCTCGAGCATCCGGGCGCGGCCGAGGCGGCGGTGATCGGCGTGCCGGACGAGGTGAAGGGCGAGGCGATCGTCGCGTTTGTGGTGATGAAGCCGGGGGCGAAATTTTCCGCGGCCGAGTTGAGGCAGTGTGTGGGGCATTCGCTGGGTCCAGCGTTCCGGCCGGAGGCGATCTACGCAGTGGCGGCGCTGCCCAAAACGCAAAGCGGGAAAATTGTTCGGAGGCTGATCCGGTCCCATTTTCTTGGCGAGCCGGCCGGGGACTCATCCACGCTCGCCGATTCCGGCGCGCTGGCCGCGATTCCCCGGCGCGGAGTGAAAGACTGACAGCAGAAGTCTCTGTCAGAGCGCCGGGCTGTCGTCGCCGAGGAGGGCGCGGCGAACCAGAGGGATCGGTGGGAAGCCTTGTTTCAGGAAGGCGTTGTGAAAGTCTTCGAGCTTGAAGGCAGCGCCTTTTTGCGCTTTGTAGTCGGCGCGCAGCTTGAGGATCTCGAGTTTGCCGAGCGTGTACATAAGATAGGTCGGGTCCGAGGTGCCGCGCTTGGTCTCAACCAGCGCCAGTTCTTTCGTAGTGTGGGCTTCGCGCATGAAGAACTGAACTCCCTGGTCGAAGCTCATGTGGCCGGTGTGCATTTCGATGCCGACGATGTAGCGGGCGTTGCGAAGTAAGGCATCGTCGATCTGCGCCAGGCGCAATTTCGGGTCGCCGTTGCCGTAGCCTTCGTCAAGCATCATCTGCTCGCAGTAGTGCGCCCAACCTTCGGCGTTGGTTCCCGCGCCCAGCAGACGGCGCGTTTTCGACGGCGCCATCGGGGCCCACAGGAACTGCACGTAGTGGCCGGGGAACGCCTCATGCGCGGCGAGGTTGCTTAACTGCGCCCGGCTGAAGGACTCCATGTGCTCTTCGATGCGCTCTTTCGGCCAGTAAGGTTCCGGCGGGGTGACGTTGAAGTAGGCCTCCGTGGCGACGCGCTCGTACGGTCCGGGTGTGTCCATCGAAGCGGTGGTGAGGGCGCGCATGAACGGCGGGGTGTTTTCTACTTTCGGCATCACCGGCGAGGGGATGGTGACGATGTGATGCTGCTCGATGAACGAGCGCAAGCCGCCCAGTGTCGCCGCGACGCTGCTAAGTAAGTCGTTTGGCGAAGGGTGGTCCTTGAGGAGGTCCTGGAGAATCGCGGCGGCGTCGCGATGCGGGTCGATCTTCGCCGCGGCCACGGTCATCGCGCGCTGGTTTTCGCGCAGGTTGGCGTAGCCGATCTTGAGTAACTTCGGGAGCGGCGTGTCGACCATTTCGTCGTAGAGGAGTTTCTTGCGGAAGTTATCCGAGCCGATGCGGAAGTCGCCGTTGGAGGCGGGAAGCACCTCGGCTTTGAGGTATTTCTGATAGGAGAGGAGCGCGTCGATGACGGCTTGATTGGATGCGGTGAACTGGTCGCGCAGGGCGCCCTGCGGCACCGCGGCCAGCGCCTTAGGCACATCGGAGCGGAAGAAGTTCTCGATGCCGGGCAACTGTTCGAGCGCCACCTCGGTGTACACGCGGGGAGGGTTGCGGAGATTGGTGCGTGCTTCGGCGAGCATCGCGGGAATCTTCTTCTCTCGCGCGATTACGGACTTCATGCGCTCGGCCGGGGGCGCGAAGCTGCGGCTGATGAGGACAAAAATCGTGTTGCTGGCCAGGCCCGAGTATTCGTCCGGGTTCTTCTCCCAGCCGCGAATGTTATTGAGGTCGAGCAGTTCGGAGCGGATGGTTCCCAGCACGAGATCGCGGTCGATCGTATCGGGGAGGCGCGAGAATTCCTGTTCGAAGTGTTGGAGGGTCCGGATCCGGGCGGCGCGGGTCGCAGGGGAAAAATCTTCGAGTTCGGTGTCGTACTGATGAAAGCCGGCGGAGGTGCCGGCGGAGGGCTGGTAGCGGAAGTAACACTGGTCGAAGAACTGATCGTAGAGCGGGCTCTGCGCGCGGGCGAAGCCGCAAAGCGCGATGGCAAGCAGGAGTTTGCGCATGAGTATCATTATCCACGGCGCCCGGCGGCGATGCGGTCTAATAAAGAGAAGTGACCCTCGACGAACAGTTGCAATATATCGCCAAGGGCGCCGCGGAAATCATCCGTGAGGAAGATCTGCGCGAGCGCCTCACGCAGGCTGCGAAGGCCGGCCGCCCGCTGCGTGTGAAGGCGGGCTTTGACCCGACCGCTCCCGATCTTCATCTCGGCCACACGGTTCTGCTGCGGAAGCTGAAGCATTTTCAGGACCTCGGCCATCAGGTGATTTTCCTGATCGGCGACATGACCGGAATGATCGGCGATCCGACCGGGCGCAACATTACGCGTCCTCCGCTGACGCGCGAGCAGATCGCAGAAAACGCCGAGACGTATCGCGCGCAGGTGTTTCGGCTGCTCGATCCGGAAAAGACCGAGATCCGTTTCAACAGCGAATGGTTCGACAAGTTCCGGTTTGAAGACACCGTGCGGCTTGCTTCGCACTACACGGTGGCGCGGTTGCTCGAGCGCGAGGATTTTTCCAAGCGCTACCGGGAAGGCACGCCGATCAGCGTTCACGAATTGCTGTATCCG
The DNA here is from genome assembly GCA_027459465.1 of Bryobacterales bacterium. Classification (GTDB taxonomy): domain Bacteria; phylum Acidobacteriota; class Terriglobia; order Bryobacterales; family Bryobacteraceae; genus JAJYKC01. Next base: position 20,095 of record DAIDIH010000066.1, read on the forward strand.
CTGGTGCAGGGCTACGACTCGGTGGCGCTTGGCTGCGATGTCGAGTTGGGCGGGACCGACCAGAAATTCAATCTTCTTGTGGGACGCGAACTGCAGCGCGACTATGGCCAGATGCCGCAGATCGTGTTGACGACGCCGCTGCTCGAAGGGCTGGACGGCATCGAGAAGATGTCGAAGTCCAAAGGCAACTACATCGGCATCACTGAGGCGCCGAAGGTGATGTTCGGCAAGGTGATGAGCATTTCCGATGCGCTGATGTGGCGTTACTGGGAACTGCTGACGGACGCGAGCCTCAATGAAATCGCGGCGATGAAATCGCAGGAGCCGATGGGCGTGAAGCTCGAGCTGGCGCGGCGGATTGTGGCCGATTTCCACGGCGAGGAAGCCGCGGCGCGCGCCCGCGAGGATTTCGACCGCGAAGTGCGCCAGGGCTCGGCGCCGGAGGATATCGAAGAGGTTCCGCTGCCGCCCGAGGCGCTTTCGCCGGAAGGGATTCGCACGGTACGCCTGCTGCTGGGCGCATCGCTTGCGGGTTCGCGCACGGACGCCGAGCGGCTGCTGAAGGCCGGCGCGGTGGAAGTGAACGGCCAGCGCTGCACCTCGCTGGTGCTTGCCGGCTACACGTCGCCTCTCACTGTGCGCGTGGGCCGCAAATGGAGACGGGTTCTAGTCGGGAGCCCGCAATGATCCGGAAGCGTTTCGAGTGGCGCCTGGACCGGCGCACTCTGCTGCTCGGCGAGCGGACGCTGCTGATGGCGGTGCTCAACGTGACGCCGGATTCGTTCTCCGACGGAGGCAAGTTCAACGATCCGGACCGAGCCTTCGCGCGCGCGATCGAGATGGAAGAGCAGGGCGCGGATATTCTCGACGTCGGGGCGGAGTCCACGCGGCCTGGCTCGGCGCGCATCTCCGAAGCGGAGGAACTGCGCCGGCTCGTTCCGGTGCTGAAGCGGCTGCGCGGCCAGTTAACGATTCCCGTCTCGGTGGATACTTACAAGTCCGGGGTGGCGGCGAAGGCGCTGGAGTTAGGCGCTGAGATTATTAACGACCCGAGTGCGCTCACTTTCGACCCGCAATTGGCGCGCACGGTGGCCAACGGGAACGGCGGCCTCGTGCTAAACCATATGCGCGGTACGCCGGAGACCTGGGCGAAGCTGGCGCCGCTGAAGGACGTGATGGGCGCGATCCGCATGGACCTCGATGCCTGCGTTCATCGCGCCGTGCGCGGCGGCATTCCGCGTTCGAGCCTGGTGATCGACCCCGGCATCGGCTTCGGAAAGCGGAAGGAGCAGAACACCGAGATTCTCGCGCGTCTGCCGGAACTGGCCGGACTCGAGGTTCCGATTCTGGTTGGTCCGTCGCGGAAATCGTTTCTCGCGCAGGCGACCGAAGTTGAGACCGCCTACGCTTCGGCGGCCGCGGTGACGGCGGCGGTTCTCGGCGGGGCGCATATTGTGCGCGTGCATGATGTGGCGCCGATGAAAGCCGTCCTGCATATAGCCGATGGGGTGCTGCACGCCTCGCATCGCGAGCCCGAAGAGGCACCGGCGCCGTTGCGGCGGCCGCGCCCGGTATCCTGAAATATCATGCCCTCCGCGCCTGTTAGCGCTGTCCGCATCGCCTCGTCGGCTGAGTCGATCCAGCACTCGCGCATTCGCGAACTCGCCGAGATCGCCATGTCGATGGACGGCGTGCTGCGGCTTTACTTTGGCGAGTCCAACCTGCCCACGCCGGACTACATCAAGCGGGCGGCGCAGCAGGCCATGGCGGACGGCTACACGTTTTACACCGAAAACGCGGGCCTGCCTTCCACGCGCCGCGCGATCGCGCGCTACTACGCGGCGATGCAGCAAGTGAATCTGGACCCGGCGACGGAGATCGTGTTGACGGCTTCCGGCGTGCAGGCTTTGCATCTGGCGATACGCTGCACGCTCGACCCTGGCGATGAAGCGCTGGTGCTGACACCGGCGTGGCCCAACGGCGCCGCCAATGTCGCTCTGTCCAATGCGAGACCGATTGAGATTCCGATGCCGCTCGAGGGCGGGCGCTATCGCGTGGACTTCGACGCGCTTGAAGCCGCGGTCACGCCGCGCACGCGGCTGCTGATTTACACCTCGCCGTCGAATCCGCTGGGTTGGGTAGCGACGGTTGACGAGCAGCGCCGGTTGCTCGAATTCACGCGGCGTCATCGGCTCTGGCTCATGGCCGATGAGGTTTATGAGCGGTTGTATTATCTCGAAGCAAAGCCCGCGCCGTCGATTCTGCGGTTGGCCTCGCGCGAGGACGCGGTGATCGTCATCCAGTCATTTTCCAAGGCGTACTGCATGACGGGCTGGCGGCTGGGCTGGATCGTCGCGCCGGCGGAATTCGCGCAGCGTGCCGCGCGGTTGAATGAGTTCGAAGTGTCGTGTCCCGCGGCTTTCGTGCAGCGGGCGGCGGAGACGGCGCTGGGCGAAGGCGAAGGGGAGATCGCGAAGATGGTGGCCACGCTGCGGGCGAACCGCGATTTCTGCCTCGAAGCGCTGCGCGGCATGCGCGGAGTCACCGTGCCGGAGCCCGACGGCGCTTTCTATGTTTTCCCCCGGATCGAAGGCCTCACGGATTCTTACGGCTTCTGCGAGCGGCTTCTCCGCCAGACTCGCGTTGGCCTGGCGCCCGGCGTGGCGTTCGGCAACGGCGGCGAGGGTTCCGTGCGAATCTGCTACGCCTCCGAGCAGACGATCCTCGAGCCCGCTATGGAGCGGCTCGAGAATTTTCTGCGCTCCTGAGCGTCGCGCTTCCGTTATCTTCGAAGGGTGAGGATCTCTCGTCTTTTCGTAGCGCTGTTCGTGTGCGCCTCGCTCGAAGCCTGGAACGCCGCCGGACACCGAACCATCGCCTATATCGCTTATTCGCAGCTTTCCCCGCAGGTGCGCGCCCGCGTCGACACGCTTTTGCAATCGCATCCCGATTACCCGCGTTGGGTGCGCGACGTACCTCCCGCCGACCGGCCGCTCGCGGCTTTTCTGCGCGCCTCCACCTGGGCCGATGAGATCCGCTCAGACCCGGCGTATCGCAATGAACCCCGCGAAGCGCCGCCATCCACGGAAGCACCCGATCATTTCCGGCATCAGAACTGGCACTACGTCGATGAACCGATCGCTGGGGAGTTCGCCAACGTCCACATCGACGATTCGCTGAATCCTTCCTGGCGCGATGCGCCGAACGTGGTTACGCAGATCCGCGCCATGCAGACGATTCTGTCCAACCGGTCCAAGCCGGCGGCGGCGCGCGCCTGGGCGCTGGCGTGGTTAATGCACCTTGTTGGCGATATTCATCAGCCGCTGCACTGCGCGAGCCGGTACACGCCGGGGCCGGATGGGCGGATGGAAAACGACGCCGGCGGCAACCGCGTGCGCCTGGCTGCGGCGGACCACAACCTTCACGCATTCTGGGACGACTTGCTCGGCTTTGACGACTCGCCCGCCGCGATCAAGCAGTTGGCCGAGGGTCTGGCCGCGGCGACGCCGCCCGTAAAGGGCAAGAGCCGCGAGCGCGACTGGCAGGCCGAAGGCGCGAGACTGGACGTGGCGGTTGTGTACCCAGGCCTCGCGTACGCCAGGACGCGCGCCTCGGGCTTGGAAGTCTCGCCCGAATATCGCCGTGTTGCGCTCGCCGTCGCCGGGCAGCGAGTGGCTGTGGCGGGTTACCGTCTGGCCGCCGTTCTCAATCGAACGTTGAACCGCTGATGGGGTTTCGCACCAGTTTGCTGCTTGGCTGCGCGGCGGCGCTAATGAGCGGCCAGACCGCCCCTTCGTTCCGGTCCGAGGTTTCCCTGGTACACATCGATGCCGAAGTTGTCGACGGCGCCCGGGTGCTGGACGGGTTCACGGAGAGCGATTTTCGCGTGCTGGACAACAAGTCGCCACAGACGATCACTCATTTCGGGCAAAGCGAGGCGCCGCTGGATGTCATCCTGCTGTTCGACATCAGCGGCAGCATGTCTCCCAACGTGGAGAAGATCTCCTCGGCGGCAAAGCTGGCTTTTTCGGCGCTGAAGCCGGGGGACCGCGTCGCCGTGATGGTGTTCAACACCAGGGCGCGAACGGTTGAGCCGTTTACCTCGGATCTGGACGCGGCGGCGGGCGCCATTCACGACAAGGTGCTCAGTCTGAAGTTCGGGGGCGGGACGTTCATTGTGTCCGCCGTAGATGCGGCGGCGTTGTATTTTCGCGGCGAGAAGCCGTCTGGGCGCAGGCGTGCGATTGTCGCGATTACGGACAACTACGGCACCAGGACGCGCCGCGAGCACCCGGTGATTGTCGACGCCTGGGAGTCGGACGCGACGGTCTGCGGGGTGATCGTGCGGTCCGCGGTGAGCGCCGCGCTCAACACAGGAGCAATGGTGACAAACCCGCTCGTGCTGGCGCTTCACGACGGCGTCGGCCATATCGCGCAAGCCACCGGAGGGGACGTGATCAAATCGCAGCGCGACCCCGGCGCGGCGTTCCGTGAAATGATCGAGCGGCTGCGCCGGCGCTACGAGATTTACTATCCGATGCCGCAAGGGAAGGCGGGCCAGGAGCGGAAGGTTGAAGTGACCCTTACTCGCGCCGTGCACGCCCAGTATCGGCATGCAACCGTTCTGGCGCGCCGGGGATACGTCATTCCTCCGGAGCGATAACCGGGGTCAGTGGCTGTCCGGATGAGCCAGTTTATCGAGAAACTTCTTCTGCGCACGGTCCCATTGGGGGACGGTGCCGGATTCCACGTTGATCCGCATCACATCGCCGGAGCCGTCGGCGGAGAGCGCCGGCCACTTCGGCAGTCCTTCGCCGTTCGGGTCCCCGTGCTTGATGAAATTGGCGAAGTACGCTTCCATCACTTTGGAGATTTTGTAGTCGTCCGGCGTCCAGTCGTAGACCTTGTTGGTGGCCAGGTTGCCGAGCGCGTACTCTATCTCGGCCGAGTGCACAGCTCCGCGGGGCGGCGGCGCGGCGTTTGCACGGGCCGCTTCGCCGCGAAGTACGCCTCCGGCGAGTCCCGCCACGGCGTCCCCCATTGACTTGTTCATCGGGGGCCGCGGACGGGCGTAGAAGTAGCGGTATACGGGCTTACCGCCGGTCTGCGCGCTCAGCTCGATCCATTTCCAGGTGCTGAAGGCCGTGAAGCGATCGCCCGCCAACTCCGTGGCCTGGTCGAGAACTTCTTGGTTCGTCGTCGCCGGGAAGAACCTCAAAAGCTCGTCCGCATGGTCGCCATAGAGTTTTTTCACGGCCGCCTGGAAGTTCTCCGGCGTCGGATCCTCTTTGCCCAGGATCGCGCGGGGGTTCATCTCCTCCGAGTTCCAACCCGCGAGCAGCGGTACATGCGCCTGGTGGCCCACTTCGAAGATGGCGGTCGGCGAATCTGGGAGGAAGTAGCCGTCCACGGTGACCGGGAAGCGCGCCATGCCGTTTCTTCCGGTTGCGTGGAGCAGTTTATCCGCGCTCATGGCCCGTAACTCCGCCAGTGAAGAGGCGCCTACGCTCTTGGCGAACTGTTCACCGAGTTCCTCGGCATGCGCAAGCGGGGCCGTCGGCTGCAAGCCGAGCAGGGATCCGCTTTCGCCGATCGCGCCGGCGATCAGACCTTTGGACAACGGCGAACCCATTTGGGCCGAAACCGAGAACGAACCGGCGGATTCCCCGGCGATCGTCACGCGATTCGGATCGCCTCCGAAGGCCGCGATGTTGCGCTTTACCCAAACGAGAGCGGCATTTTGATCGAGCAATCCGTAATTGCCGGAGTCGTGGTGCGGGGACTCGCGCGTGAGTTCCGGATGGGCGAGAAAGCCAAAAACGCCCAGGCGGTAGTTCACCGTGACCGCCACGATGCCGTGCGTGGCCATGCTTTCTCCGTCATAGCGCGGCTCCGATCCGTCGCCGGCGACAAATCCGCCGCCGAAGAAATAGACCATCACGGGCAACTTTGCCTTCGCCGATTTGGCCGGTGTCCAGACGTTGAGGTACAGGCAGTCCTCGCTCATCCCGTTGGAGCGGAAATTCATGTCGCCAAAGATCGGAAGCTGCATGCAGCGCGGGCCGAACTGCGTGGCGTCGCGCACGTCGGTCCAGTTTTTCACCGGCAGGGGCGCCTTCCAGCGGAGTTTGCCCTCAGGTGGTTCGGCGAACGGAATTCCTTTGAACATGCGGATGCCGGTGGGGGCCGAGACGGCGCCTTCGACGACCCCGTTGGCCGTTTTCACGAGCACGGCCGCGGGAAGAGCGGAGCAGGTGAGAAGCAGCAACGACGCGGCGAGAGCGGAATCGCGGAGGGAGGCGAGCGGATGAGCAGAAACCATAACCGCTCATCGTATCCCAATTAAACTAAACTATTTTTCCCCTGTCTGAAAGGCAACCTGACGGGCGGAGGCGCTGTACTGGTGTGCAACCCATTGACGCATGCTGACGGCGCCGCAGCGGACTTTGTACTCTCCGGAGCGGGCTTCCTTCCGGGCATGTTCGAGCTTCGCCCGGCCGGCCTCGGCCCGCGCCGGATCCAGTTGCCCGAGCCTGTCCAGCAGCATCGCCGCTTCGTCCAGGTCTCCGAAGCAGACGCCCGCGGGAAGGTAGGCAAGTTCGGCGAGTCCCTCGATCGCATCCGCGTTGTTGGGCTCGATAACGACGGAGCGTTCCAGGTTGCGCCGCGCTTTGCGCACCAGATGAGCCGGGAAGGGTGCGGACTCAGCCTCACGCTCGTAAGCGATGCCCAGCCTCATCCGGTATTCGCTCACCCCCGGCGCCAGGCGAACGGCGTGTTCGAGCAGAGAAACGGCCCGGTGGTAGTTTGCCTCCAGTGACGCCTCTTCGGCCGCCTGTAGCAGGTCCCCAGCGCTCCCCAGCCCGGACTCAACGTTTGCAAAGTTCTGGCGTGGAAGATTCTCGCCTGGAATTGATGCGGCGCGCGCGAGCATCAGCGTGGCAGCCGCGGTGAGCGCCCAGCTAAGCCGTTTTGTCTTCGTAGCCCCGTTTCGTGTCCCCATAGTTGTTTGGCTACTGTTCAGATGCAGTTTTGGCACAAAAAGTGTCAAACGAGTCCCCTCTGACGTACAAATCGCGGAATCTCCCTGGACGGCTCCGCCAGCGTCCGGGTTTCGACCAAAACGATCCTAACCTCCCCGAGCGCCGGGCGGCAACCGGCGTGCTTCTGTTATCCTGAAACATCAAGACGGAGCGGCCCGCACGGTCGAGTCGCGTCTTCCAAGAGGGTTCCATGTCAGGACATTCGAAATGGGCAACGATCAAGCACAAGAAAGCCGCGCTTGATGCCAAGCGGGGAAAGGTTTTCACCCGTCTTATCAAGGAAATCATGATCGCGGCGCGGAGCGGGGGCGATGTGGACGCCAACGCGCGCCTGCGCACGGCCGTTGCCGCGGCGAAGGCTGTCAGTATGCCCGCCGACAACATCAAACGCGCGATCATGCGCGGTACCGGTGAACTGGAAGGCGGCCAGATCGAGGAGATTATGTTTGAAGGGTATGGACCCGGTGGGGCGGCCGTACTCGTCTCGGTGGCCACCGACAACCGCAACCGAACCGTCAGCGAGATCCGGCATATGTTCTCCAAGAATGGCGGCAACCTCGGCGAGCAGGGCAGCGTGGCGTGGATGTTCGAACGCAAGAGCCAGATCCTGATCGAAAAGGACAAGGCGGGGGAGGACGCGTTGATGGGCATTGTGCTCGACGCCGGCGCCGATGACCTCCGCGATAACGACGACAACTGGGAAGTCCTCTCACCGCCCGAAGCGCACGAAGCCGTTCTGGCGGCGCTGGCGAAGGCCGGGATTCCGACGATGCAGGCCGAAATCGCCATGGTTCCCAAGAACCTGGTGAAGGTGGAAGGCAAGAACGCCGCGGCGATGATGCGGCTGAGCGAGGCGCTCGAAGAACACGACGACGTGCAGAACGTCTACTCCAACTTCGACATCGACGAAAGCGAACTGGAAGCGTTGGCCTGAGCCGGCGCTTCGGCACGGGCGGGAGTACCGGGTGCGAATCCTCGGAATCGATTGCGGCTGTGAGCGCACCGGTTACGGCCTCATCGAAAGCGACGGTGTGCGCCACACGCTGGTCGCCTCCGGGGTCGTGACTACCTCGCCGAAACAGCCTCTCGCCGGTCGATTGAAGATCATCTCGGATGGCGTGCGCGGCGTGCTGGCCCGGTATGCGCCGGAGGCCGTCGCGGTCGAAGAGGTGTTCTACGCGCAGAACGCGAAGACCGCCATCCGGTTGAGCCATGCCCGGGGCGTGGTGCTGCTTGCCATCGCCGAGGCGGGCCTCGAGATGAGCGAATATTCGCCGCTTGAAGTGAAGACCAGCGTGACCGGCTACGGGCGCGCCGAGAAACGCCAGGTGCAGGTGATGGTGCAAAGCCTTCTAAAGCTCGATGAGATCATCGCGTCCGAGGACGCCTCCGATGCGGTTGCCATCGCCATCTGCCACGCGACGCGATATGGTGCTCCGGTTGTTGCGGGGAGGAGAGCGTGAAGCGGCTCATTCTGCTCGTGGCCGCCGCGCTGCCTTTGCTGGCGGAATCGGCGACGGCGCCGCGCATCATCTACACGAAATCTTTCCCCCAGAGCGTGCCCTCCTACGTGCGCATTCAGATCGAACGCAACGGCGACGTCACTTATCAGGAAGCCGTGGACGACGAGGAGCCGCTGAAGTTCACGCTCTCGAAATCGGACGCGGACATGCTTTTCGACCTCGCCCAGAAGCTGGGAAATTTCACCCGGCCGATCGAGAGCGGGCTGAAGGTCGCGCGCATGGGGGACAAGACGCTTCGCTGGGAGCAGGGCGCCGAGCACCATGAAGTGACGTTCAACTATACGGTCGATCCCGACGGCCAGGCCCTCAACGACGGTTTCGAGAAAATCATCGAAACCGAGCAGGACTACATCGCGCTCGACCGCGCGGTGCATTTCGATCAGCTTGGCGTCAACGACGCGCTCCTGCAAATGGAAACCACCTGGGACCACAAGCGCCTTGTTGCTCCGAGCCAGTTTTATCCGCTTCTGAATCGCGTCGTGAAGAACGAGAGTTACCTGCACATGGCACGGGAGCGCGCCGCGAGACTTCTTGAGGAATTTCAGGCAGCCCCCGCCGCCCCTTCGTCCCCAACGGGGGCGCCTCAATGAAACGGCGCCTGCTGATCGCTGGCCTGCTGATCGCCGTGGGCGCGCTCGCCCAGACCACGGCCCCGGCGCAGTCTTCGGAAGACGCGGAACTCCAACAGGCGTTTACCAATGCCGCCAACAGCCCGCAGGGCTACATCCGCGAACTCGAAGCATTTCTCGTGCGCCATCCCGACAACCCGCGAAAACTACAAATTCAGCAGCTTTTGTTCCAGTCGGCCATCGAGGCCAAGGACATCGGCCGCGTCGCCAGCTATGGAGAAATCCTGCTGGCGCAGGACCCGAACGACATCAAGGTGCTGGAGAACACGATTGTCGCCGAGTTGAAGCTCCGCGGGGCGGAGAACGGAACCAAGGTGCTCGCTCACGCGCAGCAACTGGAGAAACTCGTGATCGAGCGCACGTCGGCGCCGAAAACCGGACCCGAGGAAGCGAGACAAATTCTGGACCGGCAGCGGGGCCTTGCGCGGGTTTACGTCTACGAGGCCCGCGCGGAGGGATTGTTGAACGAACCCGGGAAGGCGGCGGACTTTGCCAAGAAGAGCTACGACACCTTCCCCTCGGCCGAGGGTGCGCGCGAGGCCGGTTGGTGGCTCGATCAGGCGCATCATCCCGCCGAGGCGGTTGAATACCTGGCCGACGCCTTCATGGTTCCCGATTCGGACGAGCCAGCGGCGGACCGCAGCGGAGACCGGCAGCGTCTGGCCCAGGTGTACAAGGACTGGAAGGGTTCGGAGGCCGGCTTAGGCGACGTCTTACTGGAAGCCTACGACCGCGTTACGGCGATCAAGGCCGAGCGCCGTCTCGCGGTGGCCAAGTTCGACCCGAACGTGCAGGCCAGCAGCCCGATGCAATTTACGCTTTCTTCGCTCGACGGCTCGCCGCTGCATCTGGCGGACTTGGCCGGCAAGGTTGTCGTGATGGATTTCTGGGCCACCTGGTGCGGTCCGTGCCGCGCCCAGCATCCGATCATCGAGGATGTGAAAAAGAAGTTCGCCGGACGCCAGGATGTGGTATTCCTGGCGATCAATGCGGGCGAAAGCCGTGCCGAGGTGGAACCTTTCGTCAAGGCCCAGGGCTGGCATGGCAACATCTATTTTGAAGACGGCCTCGCCGCGGCCCTGCACATCGAGAGTCTACCGACGACGATCATCATCAACCGGCAGGGCCAGGTTTCCGAGCGGATGAAGGGCTTCATTCCGACCATGTTTGGTGAGCAGTTAAGCGAGCGCATCGAAGCCGCGCTCGGAGATGCGCACCATGGCGGCTGAGCGATTCCGGCGCATCGTCTGGATCGTT
>DAIDIH010000067.1 GCA_027459465.1 Bryobacterales bacterium
GAGGAAGAAGAAGGCGCAGAGCGGGCGGGGCGGCCAGAGGAAGCCGCGGAGTTCGCGCATCTGCTGGACGTTGCCGGCCATGATGCGGACGTGGCGGCCGAAGCCGCTCATTTCGTGGGCTTCCTCGTAGGCGACGGCGGAAGGATCATAGGCGACGCGGCGGCCGCGTTGGGCGATGCGGACGGGGATGACCCAGTCGTCATTGATGGTGCCGGGCGGAGGGAACGGGTAGAGGTCCTTGCGTATGGCGTACATGGAGCCGTGCGCTCCGAGGGTGGAGTCGAGAGCGGCTTCGGAGGACTTGAGGAAGCTTTCGTAATACCAATAGATTTTCTCCTGCGCGCCGGTGAGGGAGGAGTCTTCGCCGCGGATGCGGTAGATTCCTCCGGCGGCGCCAATGTGGGGGTCGGCGAAGTTCGAGACGAGGCGGCGAAGGGCGTTGGGGGCGAGGAGGGAAGCGGCGTCGGTGAGGACGACGATTTCGCCGGTCAGTTGGGGGACGGTGTCGTTGAGGGCGACGATTTTGCCGCGGTTCGCCGGGTAGTCGAAGATGCGGAGGCGATCGGCGGCGCCGAAGCGTTCCGCGCACGCACGGGCGAGGGCGACGGTGGAGTCGCTGGAGCCGTCGCTGGCGAGGGCGATCTCGAGTTTTTCGGGCGGGTAGTCGAGGGACAGGGCGTTTTCGATTTTGGCTTCGATGACGGCGGCTTCGTTGTAGGCGGGGATGAGGAGGGAGACGCGGGGCTCGATTTCTCCGCGTTGGATGGGGCGGGCGAAGAGCAGACGGAGCAGGAGGAGCGCGAGAGGATAGCCCGCGAACGGGTAAACGACAAGCGCGGCGGAGATCCAGACGATCCAGGCCGCCACTGTTACATCACCGGGCCGATGCGCCAGGGGACAAACTCTTTGTGCCCGAGGCGTTCGCTGCACGTCCTCGCGCCGGAGGCGGTGCGCAATACGAGTTCGAAGATTTCCCGGCCGACCTGTTCGACGGTGGCGTCGCCCGAGGCGATGCGGCCTGCGTTGACGTCCATGTTATCCCGCATGCGGTTGTAAGTGGCCGAGTTACTCGCGATCTTTATTACCGGTATGGTGGGGAAACCGATGGCACTGCCGCGTCCGGTGGTGAAGGCGATGAGGTTTGCGCCGCCGGCGGCGAGGCCGGTGAGGGAGACCGGATCATAGCCGGGCGTGTTCATGAAGACGAAGCCTGGCGAATGGATCGCTTCGGCGTAACCGACGGCGTCCATCAAGGGTGAAGAGCCGGCTTTGGCGATAGCGCCGAGGGACTTTTCGACGATGTTGGTGAGGCCGCCTTCCTTGTTTCCGGGCGAGGGGTTGTCGTCGAAGCTCGAGCCGGGGAACTGGCGCAGATACTGTTTGTATTGTTCGACGAAACCGAGTAACTTCTCGGCGACGGCGCGGTTTCTGGCGCGCTTGACGAGTAAGTGCTCGGCGCCGAAGATTTCGGTGGTTTCCGCCAGCACAGCGGTCGCGCCGATCGCGGCGAGTTGGTCGCAGCAGACTCCGAGAGCCGGGTTGGCGGTGATACCGGAGAAGGCGTCCGATCCGCCGCAGTTGAGGCCGAGGACGATCTTCGAAGCGGGGCAGGGCGTGCGGCGCTCGGCCGAGGCGCGGTCGATCATTTTGCCGATCGCGGCTCGGGCGGCCTCGACGGCGGCCATTGTTCCGCCGCTCGCCTGCAGGGTGAGACCGACGAGGCGTTCGTTTGCCGCGGCGTGATCGCCTAAATAGTGGCTGATCTGGTTCACTTCGCAGCCGAGGCCAAGGATGACGGCCGCGCTGACGTTGGGATGATGCAGCACGCCGGCGAGGGTGCGCTGCAGTTGATCGAGATCGGGGCCGGCAGCCATGCCGCAGCCTTCGCCGTGGGGGAAGGCGACGACGCCGTCGACGTTGTCCGGCAGCCGGACGTCTTCGTAGCTTGCGGCGATCAACTCGGCCGCGTGGGCGGCGCAGTTGCTAGCGGCGACGACGGCGATGTAGTTTCTGGTGCCGGCGCGGCCGTCCTCGCGAAGATAGCCTTCGAAGGTGGGGATGACCTTGGGGGGCTGGGGAAGTGAAATTTCGCCTTCGGGGAACTCGTAGTTGCCGCGTCCACCGGTGAAACGCAGGTTGTGGGTGTGGACCCAATCGCCGGGCTCGATGGCGGTGCGCGCGACGCCGATGGGCTGGCCGTAGCGGATGACTTGGGCGCCTTCGGGGATCGACGCAATGGCGACCTTATGGCCCGCGGGAATCGGGCGGCGGGTGACGACGGTTCGTTCGCCGCAGACCACGCGCTGCGCTTCGGGCAAGGTGAGGCGGGCGACGGCGACGTTGTCGGAGGGATGAATCCGGATGGCCGCGTTCTCCGGCGTGGGCGGGCTGAGGATTTCGACGAGCGGCATCAGTCCTCACAGTATCAGAAGGCGGGGCGGGTTTCGTATGGATGCCGCCGTTCGTGTATTATGCAAGGTCATGACGCGCAGAACGATTCTGACCGCCGCGGGTGGGGCCACGCTTGCCGCCGCCGCGTTTGCACAGACCACGGAACCGAAGAAGGGAAGGCTGAAACAATCGGCGGCGCGGTGGTGCTACCGGCAGATGAGTCTGGACGATCTTTGCGCGAACGCGGCGAAGATCGGCCTGGTGGGGATCGACCTGGTGGGGCACGAAGACTGGCCGACGGTGCAGAAGTACGGCTTGACGCCGGCGATGACACCGGGGGCGGGCACGATTCCCGACTGCTGGAACCGTACGGAGAATCACGACCGGCTGGTGAAGGAGATGCAGGAAAACATCGACCGCGCGGCGGCTGCGAAGGTTCCCAACGTGATTACGTTTTCGGGCAACCGGCGGGGGATGGCGGACGATGTCGGGTTGGAAAACTGTGTGACGGGCTTGAACCGCGTGAAAAAGTACGCCGAGGACAAAGGCGTGATGATCTGCGTGGAACTGCTGAACAGCAAGGTCAACCACAAGGACTACATGTGCGACCACACGGCGTGGGGGGTCGAGTTGATCAAGCGCGTGGACTCGCCGAAGGTACGGCTACTTTACGACATCTATCACATGCAGATCATGGAAGGCGACATCATCAGCACGATCCGCCAGAACATTCAATACATCGCACACTTCCACACCGGCGGCGTGCCGGGGCGGCACGAACTCGACGACACGCAAGAACTGTTGTGGCATGCCATTGCGAACGCGATCGCGGATCTGAACTTCCAGGGCTTCATTGCGCACGAGTTCATCCCGATCCACGATCCGATGACTTCGCTGCGCCAGGCCTACGAGGAGTGCGTCGTGTAGCGGGCGGCGAGCATCCAAAGAAGTTCACGATGGAACTCAAACAACTCGGAAACAGCGATATGCGGATCACTCCGCTCGGGGTGGGAGCCTGGGCGATGGGTGGGGGTGGATGGAAGTTCGCCTGGGGTCCGCAGGACGACAGCGATTCCATCGCGGCGATTCGGGCCGCACTCGATGCGGGGATCAACTGGATCGACACCGCGGCCATTTACGGTTTGGGCCACTCGGAGGAAGTGGTGGCGAAGGCCATCGAAGGGGTAACGCCCAGGCCGTATCTTTTCACCAAGTGCGAGCGGATCTGGAACGAAGCCGGCGATATTTTCCCGTGCCTGAAGCGGGATTCGATCCGGCGCGAAGTGGAGGCGAGCCTGCGGCGTCTGAAGGTGGACGTGATCGATCTGTATCAGATGCACTGGCCGGAGCCGGACGCCGATATCGAAGAGGGCTGGACGGCGATGGCGGAGTTGCAGGGTGAAGGAAAGGTGCGGTGGATCGGGGTTTCGAACTTCAACGTGGCGCAGATGGAGCGCGCGGCGCGGATTGCACCGATTACTTCGCTGCAGCCGCCGTACTCGATGCTGTCGCCGGACATTGAGACGTCGATTCTGCCGTATACGGGGAAGAACAACATCGGTGTGCTCGTCTATTCGCCGATGAAGTCGGGGTTGCTTACGGGCGCGATGACGCGGGAACGGATTGCGGCTATGCCGCCGGACGATTTCCGGCCGCGGACGGCGCATTTTCGCGAGCCTTTGTTGACGCGGAACCTCGCCCTGGTGGAGCTGCTCCGCGAGATCGGGGCGCGTCATGGGCGGACGCCGGGCGAAGTGGCGATCGCGTGGACGTTGCGGCGGGAGGAAGTGACCGCGGCGATCACCGGATTGCGGTCGGCCAAGCAACTGGACGGCGTTATCGGGGCGGCGTCGTTCCGTCTTTCGGCGGGCGAGATCGACGAGATCTCTCGGTTTCTCGCGCAACCGGTCTGAGTGGCGCCGCAGGTGGGATAATCAGGGGATTGCACCCGATTCGCGTGAAGTATAGGCTCAGCTCCGGAAGCGGAATCCGGCGGCGGAGTTGGTAGCCATGCCGAGCCAGCCGAACAATCCTGCGACTATCACCCTCCCACCGGACGACGGGAATTCGCGACCGTCCGGCAGCGAGGAGTTGTCCGGCCGGACGATCCTTCACTACCGGATCGGCCATGTCCTGGGCAGCGGCGGCATGGGCGTGGTGTACAAGGCGGAAGACCTGAAGCTGCGGCGAGCGGTTGCATTGAAATTCCTGTCGGACCGTCTGGCGTCTTCGGCGAGGCATCGTGCCTTGTTCCTGCGCGAGGCCGTGATCGCCTCGTCGCTGAACCATCCCAACATCGCCACGATTCATGCGGTGGAGGAGGAGGCGGGCCTTCAGTTTCTGGCGATGGAATACCTGCCCGGCGCCACGCTGCGCGCCAGGCTGGCGGCGGAACTGAAGGAGAAGACGTTTCCTCCCCGGGGCTGGGCGCATGAGTGGGGCGTACAGATCGCGCGGGGCCTTGCGCATGCGCACGAGCACGGCGTGACGCACCGCGACGTCAAGCCCTCGAACGTGATGCTGTCGGGCGAGGGGACACCTAAGCTCACCGACTTCGGCCTGGCGAAGGTGTCCGATGAATCGGCGCCAAACGGCGACGTGAGCGCCAGCGGATTCGGCCGGCTTATCGGCACCGTGCCGTACATGTCGCCGGAGCAGGCGTTGGGAATGGACATCGACGCGCGGTCGGATCTGTACTCGCTCGGCGTCATGCTGTTCGAGTTGGCAACGGGCCAGCTTCCGTATGATACGGGCGGCGGGCCGGTGAAGATCTGGGACGTGGTGCAGGCGCCGATCCGGCATGCGCGCGAAGTCCAGCACGGCGCGCCGGAATTTCTCGACCGATTGCTCGAACGGCTGTTGGTGCGCGACCGGGCGGAGCGAAAGATCACGGCGCGCGAAGTGGTGGAGGTTCTCGAACTCGCCGAACGCGGTGCTTCCGCGCCACTACCGACGGCGACGCATGCGGAAGAGCCCGCGATCGCGGTGCTTCCGTTCGCCGACCTCAGCGCGGAGAAAGATCAGGCGTATTTCTGCGACGGACTCACCGACGAGATTATTCACCTGTTGAGCCAGATTCGGGGCTTGCGCGTGATCGCGCGGACTTCGGCGTTTGCGGTGCGGGCGGCCACGGCGGATGCGGGGGAGATCGGAAGGAAGCTTGGCGTGCGCTCGATTCTCGAGGGCAGCCTTCGCAAGGCGGGCGACGACATCCGGCTGACGGCGCAGTTGATCGACGCCTCTAGCGGAAGCCCTCTGTGGTCGCGGCGGTTCGACCGGCGGCTCGTCGATATATTCGCCATCCAGGAAGAACTGGCGAATGCGATTGTCGAGACGCTGACCAAGGATTTACTGACTCCCGCTCCCGTGCAGGTAACCAAGACGCCGAGCCTGTGGACGTACAGCCATTTTCTCGCTGGACTGCGCGAGTTCAACAAGCAGAATCCGCATTCGTTCCGGAAGGCGATTGAGAATCTGGAGACCGCGCTTGCGACGGACCCCGACTACGCTCCGGGTTGGGCGTTGCTGAGCGAGGTTTACTCGGCGCTGATCTGGTACGGGGTCGAGCCGGCGATTTCCGCGGCGCCAAGGGCACGGGACTGCGCTCGGCGCGCGCTCGAACTCGACGACCGGCTCGACAACGCGTATTGCACGCTGGCCCTGCTGAAGGCGCGCTACGAGTGGGACTGGCGCGGGGCGGAACGCGAGTTCCTCGCGGCGCTGCGGCTGAACCCCGGATCCGCGAAGCTGCACTTTCATTACGCGATGGACTTCCTCACGCCGATGGGGCGGCTGGAGGAAGCGGTGGGCGAGATCCACACGGCGCAGAAACGGGATCCCCTGTCTCCGATGCTGCAAACCGCGGTGGGAGGCTGCTACCACCGGCTGCGCCGCTATGAACTGGCGGTGCAGCAGCTTCGTTGGACCGTGTCGATGGAGCCCGGTTTCTATCATGCGCATTTGAGCCTGGCGCGGTCGCTCGAGCAGATGGGACGGTTCGAGGTGGCGCGGCAGGAGTTCGAAGTAGCACGGACGCTTTCGGACGGCGATCCCCTCACGCGGGGGGAACTGGGCCATTGTCTGGCGCGGATGGACGAACGGGAAGCGGCGACGAGGCTGCTGGAGGAACTGGTGGAAGAGTCGCGGCGGCGGCACGTGACGCCGTTTGCCCGGGCGCTGATTCACCTGGGTCTGGGTCAGACTTCCGAAGCGTTGGACGTAATCGAAGAGGCGGTGAAGGCGCGCTCCGGGCTGGCGGTGTGGCTCGGTGTGGATCCACGAGTGGATCCTCTGCGCAAAGATCCGCGTTTCATCGGCATACTGACGGGTATGGGGTTGCTCGACAGAGTCACGGCATCGGGGGCGTAGGGAGATGGCCGGCGTGGCGGACTGGCTGGAGCGCATTGGTCTGGGCCAGTATGCGTCTCTGTTTGAAGCCAACGCGATCGACGAGGAGGTTCTGCCGCTCCTCGAAGAAGGGGACCTGGAGAAGCTAGGCGTCCCGCTTGGGCACCGGAAGAAGATCCTGCGGGCGATCGCGTCGCCGAAGCCCGCGGCGGCGGGTCCCAAGGGCGAGCGGCGGCAGGTGACCGTGTTCTTCCTCGACCTGGTCGGCTCGACGGAGATCTCGCAGAAGCTGGACCCGGAAGATCTGCGGGAACTGGTGCGGCGGTATCGCGACGCCGTGGCCGAGCGGATTTTACATTACGAGGGCTTCATCGCGAGTTACATGGGCGACGGCGTGATGGCTTACTTCGGCTGGCCGCGAGCTCACGAGGACGACGCGCAGCGGGCTGTCCGGGCGGGACTCGAAGTGATTGCGGCGCTGGAGACGGTGGCGGCGCCGGAGGGGATTCAGCTACGGGGGCGAGTGGGCATTGCCACCGGCCAAGTCGTCATTGGGGACTTAGTCGGCGATAACTCGACTGAAACCGATGCCGTGGTCGGCCAGACGCCGAACCTGGCGGCGCGCGTGCAGGGGGCGGCGAGCCCGGGCGAGGTGGTGATCGAGGACGCGACGCGGCAATTGGTCCAGGGGTCGTTCGAGTTGAACAACATGGGCGCGGTTCCGTTGAAGGGTTTCGCGGAGCCGATACGCATATGGCGCGCGGGGGCGCCGCGGCCCGTGGCGTCGCGATTCGAAGCTCGCGATACCGCGCCGGCGCCGATGTTGGGGCGGGACCGCGATCTGAGCCGATTGCTGGAGAAATGGAGGGAAGCGCGCGCCGGACGCGGGCAGGCGGTGATCCTTTCCGGCGAAGCAGGGATCGGGAAGTCGCGACTGGCGTGGGCGCTTCGCGGCGCCTTGGCCGGCCAGGAAAGCCGCCATCTCAGTCTCCAGTGCTCGCCGTATCACACAGGAAGCCCACTTTATCCGGTGATTCTGAGCATTGAGCGTTCGGCCGGATTCACACATAGCCTCGCGCCGGAGGCCAAGCGCGCGCGGCTCAGCGCGTGGATTGAGGAAGCGCAACCGTCGCGCGAACAGAAGGAACGGTGGGAACCGGTGCTAGCCGAGCTGGTCTCACTGCCGGTGGATGTCTCGGCCGCGATAAGCGCCGAGCAGCGGCGGCGGCAGACGATCGAGGTCTTGCTCGAAATCTGCGGCCGGATCGCGCAGCTTGCTCCGCTCCTGTTGTTAGTCGAGGATCTTCACTGGGCCGACGCAACGACGCTCGAGTTACTCCGCCAGTTAGCGGGACGCGTGGCAGAGCAATCTGTCTTGCTTCTGCTTACACATCGCCCCGAGTGGAACCCGAGCTTCGCGGCCGAGGCGCACGTAACGAGTGTCGTGCTGGACCGCCTGGACGATCAGGCCGCCCGGGCGATGGTGGACGAGTTGTCCGGCGGACGTGTGTCGGAGGAGGCGGCTCAGAAAATCATCGCCCGCGCCGACGGCATTCCGCTGTTTCTGGAGGAACTCACGCGGGCGTCGGCCGAAGGCGGGGGCAACAATGTGCCGGAATCGCTCGAAGGGCTGCTGTTGGCGCGGTTGGACCGTTTGGGCCGCGCCAAGGTAACCGCACAGGCCGGCGCCGTGATCGGACGCGAATTCGAGCCCGAGGTTCTGGCCGGTGTACTGGAGACGACGGTTGAAGATCTGGCTTCGGACTTCTCGGCCTTGCAACGAGCGCACATTCTGCGCTCGACTCAGACTCCGGCCGGGAAACTCTATGTCTTCCGCCACGCTTTGATTCAGGACGCCGCCTACCAATCGCTGCTGCGGGCCAAGCGCCGCACGCTCCATGGCCGGGCCGCGCTGGTTCTGGAGGAGCAGTTCCCGGCCACCGCGCAGGCGCGGCCGGAAATCGTGGCGCATCATCTCACAGAGGGCGGGAGCATCCGGCGGTCGACGGAATTCTGGCAGAAGGCGGGCGAGAGGGCGGCGAGCCGCTCGGCCAACGTCGAGGCCGCGTCCCATTTTTCCACCGCCCTGAACTTGCTGAAAACGCTGCCGCGGGAGATGGAGTTACTTCGCCGCGAACTGAGCATCCTGGCGCCCTATGGCGGAACGCTGCGCGCCACGCGCGGCTTCGGTTCGCCTGCGACCGGCGAGGTTTGCCGCCGGGCCAACGAACTGGCGCGCGAGTTAAAGGACAGCCATCAGTTACTCACTTCGTTGAACGGGCTTTATTCGTATCACCTGGTGCGCGGCGAACATCGCGAAGCCGGCGAGGTGGCCGAGGAGTTACTGCGGACCGCCCGGCAGGAGCACGACGAAACATTTGAAATGATCGGGCTGCGGGCGTCCGGAGCGGTGATGTTTCACACGGGGCGCTTCAGCGAGGCTCGGGAGCGACTGCAGGAGGCGCTGGACCGGTATTCCGCGCTCCGGCACGTGAACCTGGCGCTCGTCTACGGCAGCGATCACGCGTCCACCTGCGCCTGTTTCCTCTCGCTTGCCAAGTGGCTGATGGGCGACACCGCGGCCGCGCTGGAATTGCAAAGTTGGGCAGTGAAGCATACGGGGAATCTGGACCACGCTTTCTCGCATGTGCAGGCGATGGCCTACCTCGGGCTGCAGCATCTGTTGGCGGAAGACGGCGAGCAGGTCCGGGCCGTGGTGGAAAAGATGGCCGCGATGGCGGCGAAACATTCGTTCGCGCAAATGCTGGCGTTCGCTGAGTTTCTTCAGGCCGTGGCGCAAGCGGATCGGGCCGGCGCGAAGCAGCATGCCGACCGCGTGCAGGAAAAGGCCGACGCGTGGAACCGCATCGCGCCGGGCAACTACCGGCCGTTCGGTTTGACCAAGGTGGCGGAGGCGAGGCTCCGGGCCGGGCAATACGATGAGGCACTGCAGCGGCTGCGGGAAGCCGAGCAGATTGTGCAGTCGAGCGGCGAGACCTGGAGCGAGGCGGAGCTGCATCGGGTGCGGGCCGCCGTGTTGTCGGAGGCGGGCGTGCACGGGGGAGCGATGGAAGCCGTGCAGCAGGCCATCGCTTGCGCCGGGGAGCAGGAGGCGCATTCGTGGCGGCTTCGCGCCGCGATCACGGCGGCGGGCGTGTTTGAAAAGGCGGGCGAAGCGGGGGAGGGATTGAAACTCCTCGAAGCGGCGCGCGCCGCTTTGCCTTCCGCCTGCAGGAGCCGCGATAGGCAGATCGCGGACCGGATGCTGAAGGCAAGGGTGAAGCCCTTGACATCCCTGCGGGATGTGGGAGCGACAGGAGTAAGAAGTCAGGAGTAGGAAGCCAGGAGGCAGAGGCCGGGTTGCGGGCTATACGGCTGCGACTAATACGCGGCTTCGCACCAGGCCGGTCAACAGTTTTTGCGCTTGGGCGGGTGCGATGAGGCGTTCGCAGCGCTTCGCCAAGTCGGCAAGAGTTGCCGGAGCGGCAAGGGCGGGTAAAAAGGTTGCCGCAGGGACGCCGGAGAGGAAGGCGATGGGGCGGGCATAGGCGGGGTGGCGAAACCCTTCGACGCGGCCGATCAGGCCGTTCGGGAGGAGCGCGGGGACAGGCTCGGGACGGACCAGGGCGGACAGGCGATACATGGCTTCGGGACGGACTTCGGCTGAGGGTTCCGGGGAGGGCTCGATGCGGCTTCGCTCGAGCCAAAAGGGCTCCTCGGCGTGGGTTCGGTGCTCGCTGTAGAGGCGCGCGGCGCCGGCCAGGTGTTGAGCCAGCGTGGCGCGCTGCGCGGTGCGGAAGAACTCGATGGCGGCATCGGGGCCGCCGGCGCCTGAGAGCACCGTGTGGCAGACGGCGGCGGCCTGGGTTGCGAGGCGGAAGGCGATCTGCAGGCCGTGGGAGAGTAGGGGGTCGAGGGCGAGGCAGGCGTCTCCTGTGGCGGCGCGGTTGGCGGCTACCGGGTCGGGGTGGGCGCATGGGGTGGCGTCGCGGACCATGAGCGGGCCGGCGAGGTTGGCGTTCGCGCATTTGCGGAAGAGGAGCCTCTGTTGGAGAGTTTGGCGGTAGAGGGCTTCCCGCGTGGCTTGGGTGAGACCGGCGCAGTGCTTTCGGGCGAGGAAGACGGACACGGCGGCGGAGTTCGCGGCGACCGGGGCGCCCCAGACCCATCCGTTTGGCGCGGCTTCGGTGCGCATCTCGGGCAGGCGGACTCCGGTGAGAATCCCGCAGATGGCTGCGGTGGCGGCTCCTTGGCGGCGTTGATTCGATGCGCGGCCGGAGGCGTCGATGAGGAAATGGGATTCCACTTGGGCCAAGCCGGAAGGGATGTGCCATCGGCCGCCGAAGAACGAAGGCCGGCGGGCGCAGTGGGCAAAAAGCGAAACGGAGGAGTGGCGGGCAATCGCTACGAGGGCGCGGTCGAAACAATCGCGGTCCAGAATGTGATGCGGCCCCGGCGTGAAGAGAGGTTCGTCTTCCTGCCAACGTGCGAGGCTTCCGGGAGGGATTGAGACGAGCGCCTGCTCGGCGGCGGGCAACAAGTCCTGATATTTCAGAAATTCGATCGCGTAGGGCGGAAGGCGGTCGTAGCGGCCCGGCATGCGGGAGCCGGCGTCGAACAGTGCGACGCGATAGCCGTGACGGGCGAGGCCGATTGCCGTGACTGCGCCGGCGGGTCCGGCGCCGATGACGGCGGCGTCAAACATGGCTTCCGAAATACCAGGGCGCTTCGCGCTGGAGCTTGACGTAGGTGAGAAGGCAGTATTGGAGCCAGCCGCGGATGTAGTCGCAGGCGAGGCGGCCGCGGTGAAGGACTTCGTGATGGCAGCCTCCGCCGCAGAGATACCGTGCCCAGCAGCCGCGGCAGGGTTCCTGTTGGTCCACGTGGCGCTCGCGGAGCCAGAGGTTCTGCCGGTCGCGATCGAGTCCGGAGGCGAGGCTACCCATGGCGCCGAGAGGGTCCTCGACGAAGCGGTGGCAGGCGGTGAAATCGCCGGAGGCGGAGACGCCCAGATAGCTGGCGCCGGCGCCGCAGGGGTAGGGGCGGTGAGTGCCGCGGTGCAACTGGCGCAGCGCCTCGGTGAGATTGGAGAAGGCGTAGCGCTCGCGCGCCACGGTCCGGCGGACGAACTTATCGCCGCAGGCGGTCATCTGTTCGAGCATGGTTTCGAAATGCCGGGGCTCGAGCTGAAGGCGCCCGCTGGGCGAGGCGAGCATGGGCGCGAAGCCGGCGCTGTGGAAGCCGAGGCCGAGGAGGTGATCGAGGGAGGCAGGTAGGTCGAGGTTTTCCGGCGTCACCGTGACGCGCGCCGAGATTTGCATCCGCTTTTGCATGCGCAGCAGCGGGACGATGTTTTCCTCGATGCGCTGATAGGTGGGCCGGCCATCGGCGAAGACGCGAAGCTGATTGTGCTGCTCGGGGGTGCCGTCCATGCTGATGGTGAGGGCGAAGCCGTGGCGTTCGAAGAACTCGCCGTCGTCTTCGCGCAGCAGCGTGCCGTTGGAGGTGAGGGAGAAGCCGGCGCGAACGCCGGTGTGTTCGGAGAGTTCGGTGGCGAAGGTTGTTGCCTGCCGGATCAGGCCGCGTTGAATCAGCGGCTCTCCGCCGAGAAAGGCGACTACGACGCGCGAACCGGCCGGGGCTTCGGCGAAGAGCATCCGGATGGCCTTTTCGGCGACAGGCCATGTCATCTGGCGCGCGGGCGCGCCGAAGCTTCCGCCTTGCGCGTAGCAGTAGCCGCAGGAGAGGTTGCAGGCCTGGGAAACGGCGAGGGAGAGCGAACGGATGGGCGGATCCTGCACGGCTTCCATCGGCGCGGCGGCGTGCGGGTTCAGGCCGAGGCGGGCGAGGGTTTGCTCGATGTGTCCGGCGGGGTCTGCCAACACCTCGCGCGTGCCCGCGTCGATGTCGTAGAGGCGCGAGCCGTCGGGGAGAAACAGATGGTCGCCTTCGGCGGAGCGGAACAGGTGCAGCGAGGGGTCCGCCGGCCGGGACTCGTGCATCAAGCCGGCGGCGTTCACGAGTTCGCAGACGGCGCCGGGCGCGGGGTGAAGAAGGGGATCCCGATGCCGTGCCTGGCGAGTTCGTCGCCCTGTTCGAAGAGCCTGTTCATGAGGGTTCGGGCGCGTGCGATTATCTCGCCGGCCTGGCGGGAGTTGCCCGCGGCTTCTTCGGTGTAGGCCGCGGCAAGCTCATCGAGGATGCGCCAAAAGGTTTCCAAAGCACCGGCGGCCTCCTCCGGCGTGCCTTCGCGGATGGGCTGAAGATAGGGCGCTCCGGCTCCCGAGTATGCGGCGAAGGCCCGCTGCACTTCGCGGAAACGGGAGTAATGTTCGATGCCGTCGCTGTCGATGTGGACGGCGAGTTCGTAGAGGTGGCGGGGGTAGGCTGGCAACCGTAGCGTAGCCACGCAGCGGGCGTAGAGGGTGTCGATCGCCCCGCCCGGGCGCTCGATGCGCACGAAGCTTTCGAGGGTTTCCGGATCGAGCGGGCGCAGTTGGCTCCGGCGCTCCCTGGGAAGCTCTGGGGTGGTGTGGATCACGGGCTGATACGTTTCGCCCTTGGGATAAAGCCCGTGCTGCCAAAGACCCCACAGGAGCTGATTCGCCCAGCGCAGGTGCGTCATTTCGCCGGCGGCGACGAGCATGACGATCTGGCGCGCGGCGAGCAGGTCGCCCGGCATCGATTCCCAGGGGCTGCCCTTGGCCTCCTCCGGCGACTTCAGCGAGAACATGGCGTAGAGATACTGGAGGGCGAGAGTAAGTTCGACCGGGGCCATTACGCTCTGTAACTCGTGGATCATGACTTCGGCCGAAGGATACGGCTCGGCAATCTCTTCCATCGGCGGCGAGTAAGCGGCGCCGATCTCGCGGCCTTCGACGACGAACGGAAGCTGCTCCCAGACCTGGTTGATCTGGTAGTGATCGAGCTGGTAGGGGCGGTTTTCCGAGATGAGCGGCTGCATCGGAGCTGCGCCCGAGGGACCGCGGTCCGCGCGAAGCCAGTCGAGCGGGACGTTGGCCTGTGCGGGGTCGCGGGCTTCCCCGCCCGGCTCTTCGGCGGTTGGCTGCGCGAAGACGGCATCGGGGTGATTTGCGGCCCAGTAATGGCAGGCGCAGTCGCGGAAATCGTGCGTCCAGGGGACGCACATGCTGTCGGTGAATTCGCCGGGCTGATAGGCGTCGTCGAAAACGCCGTTGGCGGCGAGATAGCGGCGGCGATAGCCCGTAAGGATGACCGGCACGCCTTCGCGCTCGCCGGCATGGTTGCGCTGAACCAGCGATATCGTCAGGGGCTCTTCGAGTTCCAGGCCCCGGACGAGACGCCAGACCATGGTGCCGTCATAGGGAAGGCCATTAGTGTCCTGGTACATCTCGATGCGCTTGCCGCACTGCTCGACCCAATCGAGATAACAGCGGCCCGTTTGTAACTGCGTCTGCAAGCCGGCTAACTGGCCGAGCAGAGTCTGGACCCAGGGCTCGGGACTATCTTCGGGTAACATCGGGTCAAGTTGAAAGTCGACGTAAGCAACGCGCGCTCCCTGCTGGTTATTCGGCGTGTCCGGATCGGGATACCAGGGAGCGGGGATGAAATCGAACAGGATGCCGGGGAAGAAACGGCGGTCGAGGCTGCGGACGTCGAACTCGAGGCCCGGAAAGCAGTTGGCGACGCTGGTTTCGAGCAGCGTGTTTACCGGGTTTCCGGCGACGGGCCGGGCTGCGCGCGCGGTGAGGTTTCTCGGCCGGGGATTCATGAGGCGGCCTCCGTTTGCGCGTGCTTCGGGTGCTGCTCGAGATAGTCGAGAAAGGCCATCAGCGTCAGATACTGGCGGCGCGTGATGGAGAGGGGATAGAAATTCGAATCGCGCATATAGGGAGGCATTCGCATGTCGTGGAGTTTGTCGCGGAACAGGCGCGGGTCCCGGCGGTGAGGCGAGGTGACGGTGGGCGCGCGCTCCGGCAACTCGGACCAGGAGGCGAAGGGCGGGCGCATCAACTTTCGCACGTGAGCGGTGTGTTCACGAAGAAAATCGAGCAGGATGGGCTCTTCGAGAAACTGGCTGTGCACGAAGGGGACAACTTTGGTGTAAGGCAGCGGATCGTAGGTGGCGGCGCGGCTGAAGGTGGAAATTTCCTGCCCGGGGAGCAGCGGAGGCGTCTTGTCGACGTACGGTTTGTCTTTGGCCGTGAGGCTCTCCTTGTCGAGTTTCGGCGAGAGTTCGCTTTCCGGCAGCGGAGGGCCGCCGGAGACGGCGAGCCACAGGGCGTTGGCGCCGGTTATCTTTTGCGAGGCGTCGCCCGCCAGCGCGAGCCACATGGCGTTTTCCTCGATGGCGCGGCTTCGCGCGGCGTCGAGGTTGAGCATACTGGCGACGTCGAAGGCGCGGCGGAAGAGGTTGACGATTTCCTTCTTGACCGCATCGTACGTGCTGTGGTCGACCACCGGAGGCGCCTCGTCGCGATCGGCCAGGTCGTCGGCGACGCTATAAAAGGGGCGATGATCCGGCGCGAAGGCCGGGGGGCCGGAGAAGAAGCGGGCTGTGGCGCGAAGCCTTTGAAAGCCGGAGGCGAGCGTGGCTTCGATGAGGCCATCGCAGGCATCGTCGAGCACGGCCCAGGAGATGTTTTCGCCGACGTTGGCGCCCTCGTAGCTGTCGTAGGGGAGGGTGTCCAGGTAGAGGCCCTTCATCATGACGAATTTCGACCAGGGCGTGTCGGGGCTGAGGATCCGGTTTTCTTCCGGTACGATCTCGTGAATGCGTCCGTCTTCGCAGACCGGGGGGAGGGCCTGGCCGGGTTGGAGCGGACTGGCCGGCGCCGTGGTGGCTGTAGGCGGGCCGTAGGCCTTGCCCTTGGCGGGCGTGATGCGCAGGCGGATGACGCCGCAGTCGACCTTTTGTCCCTCGACATCCGCTTCGTGCTCGATGGGCCGGATCAGTTGAAACCATCCGAGGGGGATGGGATGGTCCGGCATGACGAGAGGCTGCTGGCCTTGGGTGTGCGGGCTGGTTCCGAGCAGAGCCTTGCGTTGGTAGTCCGAGCCGCGCGATTCGACGCGGGCGATGCAGGCGCACGAGGCGGAACCGGTGCGCCGTTGGGCTTTCCGGTTGGCGGCGGTAACGCGGAACCAGAGATGGCCTACCGAGAGGCCATGCTTTCGCAGCAGGGCGGGCGTGAGCGGTTCCTCGTGAGATTTCCCGTCGACGCCGGACTGGATTTCGGCCCATAACTCGAAAAACGGCGCGACGGGCCGGATCGCGCCGTCGTCATCCTTGAAGCGCACCTCGCCCGGCAGATACGGCCGAATAGAGGAGTCCGGAAGAACCTCGAAAGACACCGCGGGCCGCAGCAGCG
This sequence comes from Bryobacterales bacterium, assembly GCA_027459465.1. Taxonomy (GTDB): domain Bacteria; phylum Acidobacteriota; class Terriglobia; order Bryobacterales; family Bryobacteraceae; genus JAJYKC01. Next base: position 16,092 of record DAIDIH010000067.1, read on the forward strand.
TTTGATTGAGCGAGTGCGCGCCGCGCGATGTGTACCACTCGAAGGCCTCGAGCGGCGTGTCGCTCGAACCGAGGCGCGCCACGGCCATCGGCGGGTGGAAGAACAGACCGACCATGCGGCTACCGTCTTCGGCAGGCATCAGGCCACTCCGTGCGTGCGACCCCGATTTCCATCACTATAAGTTTCGTAGTGGATGGGGTCATCGGTGGAAATAATCAGTTTTGAAGAGGGACGGCGGATGGAAGGATCCGCGTTCTCCGGAATCTCCGAGACGCTTTGTCCGTAATGGAAGAAGTTCGTTGGATCGTATTTCTTCTTGACGGCGAGGAGCGTCGAGTAACTGTCGCCCCAGTAATTCCAGCGATAGTTGAGATTGCCGCGGCGGGGATAGTTCTGGTATTTATGCCCGTTTGTGAGGTCTTCGACGTCCGCAAAGAATCCGTCCAGAAACGCTTCCGCCTTCTGCCGCTCGTCCTCGTTCATCCAGAACACGTCGAGCGCCATGTCGAAGTCGACTTTCCGGTGGATGAAGGCGTTCTCGGTTGGCTTGATTTTGGCGATCCTGCCTCCGTACGGCTCGAGCAGCAGCATGCTGGACTGATTCGAAGTTTTCTGAAGCGCGTCGACAATCCGCTGCCAGCCTTTGACGCCGAGTGGTTTGGCGACGTAGGCGCAGTCTTTCGTTTCGGCGGCGATGTCGGGGACGATGGGCAGGTCGGGCTTCTCGAGGAGATACCGGTTCATTTCGAAGTAACTTCCGCTCTTGTCGATGTCCAGTTTCGCTCCGGGGGTCTTCAGCAGCGATTGAATGAGCTTCATCCCCTCATCGCGGGAGCCGCAATACATACCGCGCAGGATGACGGCGCATTTGCCCTTGTACCAGGTGACCATCGTCATGTAGCCCAACTCCGGCGGCGCGGCTTCGAGGCCGGTCTGCATCGCGTTCAGCGCTTCGGCGGCGTTCTTGAGCGGCCAGGTGATACCGAATCCCCAGACCTGCCAGAGGTCGTGCAGTTGGTAGACGGCTTGTAACAGGACGCCGAAGTTATTCCCCGTGCCGCCGCGGACGGCCCAGAACAGGTCCGGATTCACCTTCTTACTCGCGGTTACCATGCTCCCGTCGGCGAGCATGACGAGCGCCTCGACCATGTTGTCGCAGTGCATGCCGTACTTACGGGAGGTGAAGCCGAAGCCGCCGCCCTGGGTGTAGCCGGCGACGTTGACGTCCTCGCAGCCACCGCTGGGAAGGTGGAGCCGGTAGCTGTCGAGAGTGGAGTTGAGATGGCCGAAGTTGGTTCCGGCGCCGACGGTAACCCGCTTCGCATTGACGTCGACCGTCGCGTAGCAAAGCCCGCTCAAGTCGAGGATCATCTCGCTGTTCTGCGAATACCCCGCGGTGGAGTGTCCGCCGGACCGGCAGACGACCCACAGATTGTGCTCGCGGGCGAAGCGCAAACTGTGCCGCACATCTTCGAATACCTGGCAATAAACGATAATCTGCGGGAAATCCTGAAAGGCGGGATTCGATAGCTGGCGGGCCTGCTGGTAATTGGGGTCGCCGTAGAGGACCACGCCACCCGGGATCTGCGCCTTGAGGCGATCCGCGTCAGCTTTGGAGAACTTCTGTTGTTCGGGGGGGATGCCGGGCGCACCTTCTCCGATCAGCCGCTCTAAGGCGCGGCGCCGTTTGCTCATCCACATGTCGGCCTCCTATCGGGCCCGACGGCGGATTTTAACGGCGTGCGCCGCGTCCCGGGGCGAGCAAGCTCGCGTGGCTACCTATAATAGCTGACTCAGCAGGGAAAATCCTGGCCCTCTTTTGTACCTCGCAAGTTATATTCGATAGAAGCCATTCAACGAGGGAAAATGAATAGCCAAGCTGCACCCACGATCCGGGCGGAAGGTTTGAAGAAAACTTACGCCGGCGGGGTGAAGGCGCTGGACAACTTGTCGTTCGCGGTCGCACCGGGGACAGTTTATGCGCTGCTGGGCCCGAACGGCGCGGGGAAGTCGACCACGGTCAAAATCCTCACGACGCTGACCAAAGCGGACGCGGGAGCGGCCGAAGTGGCCGGGCTCGATGTGATACGGCGCGCGGCGGAGGTACGGCGCGTGATTGGCTGCGTGGCGCAGAAGTCCGGCGTTGACGCCAACGCGACGGGACGCGAGAATCTGCGCCTGCAGGGGCGATTTTACGGCATGCACGGCGCGGAACTCGAGCGGCGCATCGACGAACTGCTCGCGCGGTTCCGGCTGGCGGAGGCCGCCGATAAGATTTCGCGGACTTTTTCCGGCGGGATGCAGCGCAAGCTGGACATTGCGATGGGACTCATTCATCGTCCGGCGGTGCTGTTTCTGGACGAGCCGACGACGGGGCTCGATCCGGAGGCGCGGTCGAGTCTGTGGAACGAGATCGCCTCGCTTGCCGGACAGAGCGGGATCACGATTCTGCTCACCACGCACTATCTGGAAGAAGCCGACAAGCTGGCGGACCGTGTGGGCATCGTGGACCGGGGCCGGCTGGTGGCGGAAGGGACGCCCGAGGGGCTCAAGTCGGAGTTGCAGGGAGACGCGGTGCAGGTTGAGTTCAGCGAACCGCAGAATGAAGCTTCGGTTCGGGCGGTGCTCGAGCGGGTGGCCGGAATTCGCGAGATTGTGGTCGAGACCCAGGGCGTTCACGCCCGCGCCCAGCACGGAGCCTCCGCGGCCCCGGCGATTCTTTCGGCGCTCGATCAGGCCGGCCTGCGAGCGACGGCGGTACGCATCGCCCGGCCTTCGCTCGACGACGTTTACCTTCACTACACGGGGCGAAGCTTTCAAGAAGCGGATGCCGAGCAGCCGTCGGTGGGAGGAAGACGATGAAACTGATCCGGGATTCGCTGTATATGACGCAACGCCACCTGATGGCGCTTTGGCGGCAGCCGTTCTGGATCGTGTTTATGCTGGTCCAGCCTGTGATCTGGCTGGCTCTGTACGGCCAGCTTTTCCGGCGGGTGGTCGAGTTGCCGGGCTTTCACGGCACGTCCTATATCAGCTTTCTGATGCCGGGCGTAGTGGTCACGAACGCTCTGTTCGGGGGCGGCTGGCAGGGCATGGGCATCATTGCGGATCTGGAGCGCGGCATTATCGACCGTTTTCTGCTGACGCCGGTCTCACGGCCGGCCATCATCGCCGGGCGGATTCTTTCGCTGTGCGTTGGGGGAGGGGTGCAATCGCTGATTCTGATCGGCCTCGGTTTCCTAATGGGGGCGCGATACGGAAGCCCGTGGATCGGGTTGGCGCTGCTGGCGGCGGCATCCATGCTGATGATGGCGGCGTTCGGCGCTCTATCGAATGCCCTGGCTCTGGTGGTGCGCAAGGAGGAGTCGGTGATCGGGGCGAGCAATATGCTGCTTCTTCCGATGACGTTTCTGTCGCCGATTTACATGGCCAAGGCGCTGATGCCGGAGTGGATGCAGAAGGCGGCGATGGCGAATCCGGTTACCTGGGCGGTGGAAGCCGGGCGGGAGGCGCTCCAGGCGGCGCCGGATTGGGGCCAGGTCACCGTGAAGCTGGCGACACTGGGGGCGTTCACGCTGTTGAGCCTCTGGGTGGCCACGAGGGCATTCCGGGCGTACCAGCGCTCGGTTTGATGACTGGATCTCGCCGAGCCGGTCCTGCCAAATACCCGACTGTTTCTTGGGGGCTTAAATGTCTTCCCACAATCTGCCGATAGGGCAGATGTGGAACAGAGCACGAGGATATCGGGGCAGGCGATGATCGAGTCGATTTTTCCGGCGCGCGCCGGAGGAGGACGGCGGCTGCGATTGACGCTTCTCGAACCTTAAGAGCAGACTTGTCCGCGCACCCAGCCCGGCACGTGCATATGAAGAGCTTTTTTCTCAAGCTCGTAGTTCTTCGGCTCGCCCTCACGGTGATGATCGGGGCCGCGCTGTGTTGTGTCGCCGGCCGGGAGATCGGAGCACCGTTGTCGGCTTCGTTCGACAGGTACGGCCAAACGCTGGCGAGTACGCTTACCAGGCCGGCGGCGGACGCATTGGCGGCCGGAAACATTGCCTCGATCCAGGCGGCTTTGGATGACACGGCGCGGAGGCCGGGCGTGGCGTGGGCCTCTGTGTCTCGTGGCAAAGGGGAGATCGTCGCACAAACGGTACTGCCGGCGGACGCGGTCCGCGAGACGGGGAAGCGCAAATACGCGATGTTTTCCGAGCCTGTGCCCGGTGGGGCTGGGGGCGCCGTACACATAGCGCTGAAGCGGGCATGGCTTGAGGCGGCGATCAGGAAAGCTCAGCTTCAAACGCTTGGATGGGTCACGGTTCTCCTGTTGGCGGCGAACGTGTTCCTTCTGTTGTTGACACGCCGCGTCGCGGCCCCGTTACGGGCTCTGACGCATGCGGCAAAGGATCTGGCCGTTCACACTACCGACCCAAACGCCAAGCCGCAGGTGCTGCCCGTTCGATCGCGCGACGAGATCGGCGTGCTCACGGCGACTTTCAACCAGATGGCGGAGGATCTCTGCAGCCACCAGCGGAACCTGGCGCGGATCGTCGAGGAGCGAACCGCGGAGTTGAGCCAGACCAACCGGGTGTTGGCGGCCGAGATCGCGGTGCGGAGCCGGACTGAGCTCAGTTTGAGCAAGTACAACCGGGCCTTGCGCGTCATTACCCGGTGTCAGGAAGCGGTGGTGCTGGCATCGAGCGAGAGGGAAATGATGCAGTTCATTTGCGACGTTCTGGTTCAGGAAGGGAACTACCGGATGGTCTGGATTGGGTATCCCGACGTCGGGGATACCCGCCGCGTGCGGCCTGTGGCTCAGGCCGGGGATTCTGAAGACTACCTGCGGAACATTGAGGTCCGGTGGGACAACTCCGCATTGGGCCATGGGCCGGCCGGACACGCGCTCCGCACCGGGGAGATTGCGCTGGCGCCCGACATTGAGCGAGAGGAGGCTCTGGCTCCGTGGCGGGAACATGCGCTGCGCCACGGTTTCCGTTCGATGGTCTCGCTTCCGCTTTGGACGGAGGGAGAGGTGATCGGCGTGCTTTGCCTGTATTCGGCCGAGGCCGCGGCGTTTGCTCCCGAAGAGGTGACTTTGCTGGAGCAACTGGCGGGCAGCCTGGCGCACGGGATCCTCGCTTTGCGAGCCCGGGCGAGCCACCGGAAACTGGTGGCGGAGCTGCGGGAGGCGAAGGAATCGGCCGAGAAAGCGAGCCGCGCCAAGAGCGACTTTCTGGCGAATATGAGCCACGAAATCCGCACGCCGATGAACAGCATTCTGGGCATGACGAGGCTTCTGCTTGACACTCCGATGCCACCCACCGACCGTGAATATCTCGATCTGGTTCGGGGGTCGGCGGAATCGTTGCTGGCAGTGATCAACGATATTCTCGATTTCTCGAAGATCGAAGCGGGGCGCCTGGAATTGACACCGGTGGATTTTGCGTTCTCGCGCCAGATGGAGGACACGGCGGCTGCGATCGCGCCATCGGCCCACCGCAAGGGCCTGGAACTCATCTGCGAACTCGATCCCGAACTCCCGGAGTGGCTGCACGGGGACCCGCTGAGGCTGCATCAGATTCTTACGAACCTCTTGTCGAATGCGATCAAGTTCACCGAGGCGGGCGAAGTCCATCTGAGCGCCGGGATATCGAGTCAGGATGCGGAGAGTGTGACGCTGCATCTCCGGGTGCGCGACACGGGGATCGGCATACCGGCGGACAAGCACGAACTCATATTTGAAAAGTTCTCCCAAGCAGACGGTTCCACGACACGCAAGTATGGGGGGACGGGACTGGGGCTGACGATCTGCTCGCGGCTTGTGCAGATGCACGGGGGGCGGATCTGGGTGGAAAGCTCCGAGGGCCAGGGCAGCACGTTTCATGTCCTGCTGCCTTATGGCCGGGCGAAAGAGATGGCCGGAAGCACGCGCGAGGCGGGCCTAACGCTGCCTTTTGGGCCTGTACTGGTGGTGGACGACAATGCAACTTCGCTGGCCGCATTGGGGCGGGCGCTCGAAGCGCTACGTCTCCCGACGGACTTGGCTCCGAGCGCGAGTAAAGCCGTGGCGCTGATGGAGGATGCGGCGCGGGCCGGCCGCCCTTATGAAGTGGTCATCGCCGATGCCGATCTCCCGGGCATCGAGCAGGTGGCCGGACCGCCGGGTGCGGCGACGCCGCAGGTTCTGCTGGTAAGACCGGGCAAGTCAGAGTCCGGGGGGGAGCAGTCCGGTTCGCAACCACAGCAGGCCTTGCTGCGAAAGCCGGTCCGGCGGCAGGATCTTCGCGAGGCCCTCGCCACAGCGGCCGGGAACCCGCTGCGGAGGCGAGACCCGGATGGGGAGCACCGGGTCGAATCTGCCGTAACGGGCTCGCTTCGCATCCTTGTTGCCGAGGATAATCGTGTCAACCAGACGCTGACCCGCGTCTTGCTCGCTCGCATGGGGCACTCGGCGGTGGTTGTCAGCAACGGCGTGGAAGTGCTGGAGGCGCTGGAGAAGTCTCGTTTCGATCTTGTCCTGATGGATGTCCAGATGCCGGAGATGGACGGTATTGAAACAACCAACGCGATCCGGGCCCGCGAGGCAGAGACTGGCTCACACATCCCGATCATTGCTCTGACGGCACACGCGCTGCGGGAAGACGAGTTACGGTGTCTTTCGGCCGGGATGGACGATTATGTATCCAAGCCGATCGACCCGGGCCGCCTCGCGGCGGCGATTCATGCCCAGGCCGGCAGAAGCCTGGCCACCTGAGTTTCGCCTCCTGTTTTTTCCGGCAACTCCAGTATTGACAGGATACACGGCACGGGGAGGCGCAGCGTCATAATATGTGGGTATGACGAAATGGCAGCGGTCCACCGTGTCAAGACGCCTTCGCACCGCGGGTTTCTCGCTGGTCGAACTCCTCATCGTCATCGCGATCATTCTGATCATTCTCGCGGTGGCGGTGCCGAAGCTCACGAGCGCCAGAATGCAGGCGCAGGAGATGGCGGCGATTCAAGCCATCCAGACGATTAACACGGCCCAACAGCAGTATTATTCGCAGTTCGGCCGTTACGCCAACTCGCTACAGGAACTTGGTCCACCAACCAGCGGTACGCCTGGCCCCTCGGCGGCCGACCTGATTCCGGGCGACCTGGCGCTGGGGACCAAGCAGGGATATAACTTCGTCATGACGACGACCCCTGCCGGCTACACGATCAACGCCAATCCGGTTACATTCGGCAGCACGGGACGCCGGACGTTCTACAGCGACCAGAATCTGGTGAAGCGCGAGAACTGGACTGCGGAGCCGGCCGGACCCACCAGCAAGGAACTCGGGTCGGTGGCGGCGAAGTGACCGGAACGCCCGCGTGAAGCGCCGCCTGCGCTCTGTTTTCGTTTCGCTTCCGTTGATTGTTTGCGTGGCGCTAGGGGCGCGCCTGTACTTTGCCTGGGCTTACACAGCGCACAACCCGCACCAGGCGCTTGCCACGGTGCCATTTTTGTTTGAATCGGGCAATATAGCGCATTCTGTGGCGGCGGGCCAGGGGTTTGCCTCTCCGTTCCGCGTCGCGACCGGCCCCACCGCGTGGATGACGCCGCTCTACCCACTGCTCGTCGCCGGCATTTTCCGTGTGTTCGGCGCCTATACTTATCCGGCGTTTCTGGCGGCGATCGGCGTTAACATTGCGGCCGGCGCGCTCACCTGTTGGCCCCTGTACCGGCTGGGACGCACGATCGCGGGCACTGCGGCGGGAGCGCTGGCAGCGTGGCTGTGGGCGATCTTCCCGAACGCCGTTCTCCTATCGGTGGAAAGCATTTGGGATGCCTGCCTCGCCGCCCTCTGCGCGACGCTGCTTGTATGGGGCGCGGTGGAACTGGGCCGCGGCCGCGGTTGGCTCGCCTGGTGTGGCTTCGGCCTTCTGTGTGGGTTCACTCTCATGCTGAACCCTACGGTCGGAATGCTCGCGTTTCTGCCCGCCCTCTGGGCCGCCTGGCGAACTCGTCAATGGAATCCAGCGGCCGCCTGCGCCGCCCTCGCCCTGCTGTGCTGCGTGCCCTGGACGGTCCGGAACTATCGCGTCTTCCACGCGCTGGTGCCACTGCGCTCCATCCTCGGCCTGCAGCTTTGGATGGGGAACAGCGAACTGGCAAAGGATGTCTGGCTGGGAGAGGGCCATCCAATCCGCGACACCGCCGAGCGCGAGAAATACGTGGAGATGGGCGAAATCGCCTACATGCACGAGAAGCGTGACCTCGCCGTAGCCTACATGAGCACGCATCCGCGGCGCGAAGCCCAACTCATCGGCTGGCGATTCCTCGCCTTCTGGACCGGCGGCACGCCTCACCCACTTCGCTTTTTGGGCGAAGATCATACCCTCTGGTCCATCTACGTCTTCGCGTTCAACGTGCTGATGGCGCTGGCTGCGGCGGTGGGCCTCCTCGCCCTGATGCGGGGCGGCAATCCGTATGCGCTCCCCGCCGGGCTATTACCGGTCCTGTACCCGCTCGCTTATTACCTGACGCTGGCGCTGCCGCGTTATCGTCTTCCGATCGACCCGCTGGTGCTGCTTCTGGCTGCGGTTGCGGTTCTCAGCGTCCGCCGCGGAGGTCACGTTTTCGTGATGCCCTGCCCTTCGACGATGTCATAGCGGCCCGCGGCGACGTTCTTGAATTCCTCGAAGCGTCCGCTCGGCCAAGCGACGGTCACGCGCTCGGCGCGGTCGCTGTGTGCCAACCCGAAGGTGACCGGCAGCTCAGACTGCGACAGGTAGCTCGACCCGCTCTTCACCATGCGGGACCTCGTCTGGCCGTTGAGTTGAATCCGGACCACCGCCCCGATGCCATCGCGGTTCGACTTGGTGCCGCGCAACCGGAAACGGACGGAGCGGTTCCCATTCGACAAGTCATTCCGGTACAGGTAGGCCGGACCCTGGTTTGTGGTGATCAAGACGTCGAGGTCGCCGTCGCCGTCGAAATCGCCGAACGCCGCGCCGCGTCCGACCTTTGGAGCCGCGAACCCAGCTCCCACGTCGGAGGCGATGTCGCGAAATCCGGCAGCGCCGCGGTTCCAGAGCAGATGCGGCGGCTGCTGGTAGCGCGCATCGGTTTCCAACCCCTGGACGGTCGAGTCGATATGCCCGTTGACCACGAGCAGATCGAGCAAGCCGTCGAGATCGGCGTCGAAGAAGAAGCAGCCGAACCCGAGGCTGCGGCGCGTGAGACGGCCTACGTTTGAGCCCGGCGCCTGGTCCTGAAAGGACCCACCGCGGCCCAGGCGGTACAGGCCGAGCATTTCGTTCTCGAAGTTCGTAACCACGAGGCTCGTTACGCCGGAGTTGTCGAAGTCCGCCGCGTCCACGCCCATTCCGGCGCGCGCCTTGCCGTCCTCGCTGAAGGCGACCCCGGCTTCGATGGCCACGTCTTCGAAACGTCCATTGCGCAAGTTCCGATAGAGCTTGTTCGGCTGGGTGTCGTTGGCGACGAACAGGTCGGGCCAGCCGTCGTTGTCGTAGTCGAGCATCGCCACGCCGAGGGACTTGGAACTGGAATCGAAAATCCCGCTCGAAGCGGTCACGTCCTCGAACCGCCCGTTGCCGAGGTTGCGGAACAGCCAGCATGTCGAGCCGTGATAGGCTTCGGGCGTGCAATACGACTTCCGCTTCCCGTCGAGCGTGCAGTAGACGTCGCCCGCCGCCGACCACTTCACGTAATTGCAGACGAAGAGATCGAGCAGCCCGTCGCGGTTATAGTCGAACCACAGGGCCGACGTAGAGAAGCCCTCGTGGCCGGCGAGCCCGCTCGAGTGCGTGACATCGACGAACGTTCCCTTGCCGGTGTTGTGGAACAACCGGCTCTGCCCGACACAGGTGACGAACAAGTCAGGGAAACCGTCGTTGTCGAAATCCCCGGCGGCGACGCCCATGCCGTACATTTCGATGTCGAGTCCGGCGCGGCGCGTGACGTCGGTAAAGGTGCCGTCGCGGTTGTTGTGATAGAGACGGAGCGTGGAGCGAGGCCCGTGGTGGCCGGGCCAGTTCGTGCCGTTCACGAGCAGGATGTCCTGCCAGCCGTCGGCGTCGTAATCGAAGAATGCGCAGCCCGGGCCGAGGGTTTCCGGAAGGTACTTACCGCCGAAGGCGCCGCTGTTGTGGGTGAAGTGAATTCCGGCCTGGGCGGTGACGTCGGTGAAATGAAATCCGGCGGAGGATTCGCGCGAGGCGCCGGCAACTGCAAGCGGAGCGGCGATCAGTAGATCGCGCCGCGTCATGGAACGCGCACCAAACCCATGCGTACCGCGTAGAGCACCAACTCGGCCGTGCGGTGGATATTCAGCTTGTCCATGATGTTGGCGCGGTGGACGCTCACGGTGTTCACGCTCAGGTCGAGCAGCGCGGCGATCTCTTTGTTCGGCTTGCCCTCGGCGATTAGCTGCAAGATCTGTTTTTCGCGCGGGGTCAGCGGGTCGCCGGGCTCGGCCTCATAGGGCGAGCTGAGCAGCCCCGGCCCCACGACCTTCTGACCTGCGGCGAGTTTCTTGATCGCGGCCGACAGGTCGATATCCATGGCGTTTTTGAGAATATAGCCGCGGGCGCCGGCGTTCAGCGCGTTGCGGACGTAGTTTTCCTCCGAGTACATGCTGAGGATCAGGATGTTCGTTTTCGGCAGAACGCGGAGAATCTCCATGCACGCCTGCATGCCGTTCAGCCCCGGCATTGCCATATCCATGACGATGACCTTCGGCTGCAACTGTTCGGCGAGCGTCACCGCCTCGGCGCCGTCGGCCGCCTCGCCGACAACCTCGATCTCGGTATCGTCCTCGAGCATACGCCGGAATCCCTTGCGGACCAGCGCGTGATCATCGGCCAGCAGCACTCGAATCGCTTCGCTCATAACTCCTCTATGATGGGCACATCGAGGCGGACTCGCGTGCCTCCTTCGGCGGGACGGTCAAAGGCGAGCACGCCGTGAAGAAGGTCCGCCCGTTCCCGCATCGCCACCATCCCAATGCCGCGCCGTGCGCCGGCGGCTGGACGCGCAGGCAGTCCGGATCCGTGATCCTCGACCTCCAAACACAGCTTACTCGGTGCGAACTCGACGCGCACTTTCGCCGTGGCCGCTCCGGAGTGGCGGGCCACATTATTCAACGCTTCCTGCAGCACGCGGTAAACATGAATCGCCACGGCGTCCGGGATATCGGCGCCGCGCCCGGACTTGCGGTAATCCACGCGAATCCCGGTCTGTTTCTGAAAAATTGGCACGTACCAGTCGATGGCCTGTTCGAGGCCTCCCTCATCGAGAATCGAGGGATGCAGAGCAAGGGATAGTCCGCGCGTCTTATCCAGCGCTTCCTGGGCGATCGACCGGATTTCCCGCAAATCTTCCCGAAATCCCGAGGGCAATTCCTTCTTCTCCGCGCGCGCCAACATCGCGCCAAGCGCGGTCAGTATCTGGCCGAACTCGTCGTGCAGTTCGCGCGATATGGAGCGAAGCATCTCCTCCTGCATTGTAATCAGCTTTCGCGCCAGGGCGCTTCGCTGGGTCGACAGGGCCTCGAGCCGCTGGAAGAGTCTGCGGTTGGAATAGATCAGATACAGGCTGGTGGCGAGAATCGCCGCGAGGGCCGCCGCGAGGAACAGATAGACATCGCGTTCCACGCGGAGGTAGATCTCCTGTACCCGCGCGGCCGCCCGCTCCTCGGTCAGGTTGTTCTCCACGAGCAGCCGTGCGACCGTGGCACTCATCGCCTCCTGCTGCGGCTCAAGGGAAGAACGCACGAGTTCTTTCGCCTGCTTGTCCCCGTGCGGTGTGCCTGCGAGCGCGAACATCTGGTCTACCGACGTCCAGAACTGGCTCAACGATTGTCTGAAATAGTGTTCACGCGACGGGCTGAGGCCTTCGGGGGCGAGGGATCTTTCGAGCCGCAGCGCATCGTCGAGGTCCCGTTGCGCACGCGCAAACTGGCTTCGAAAGGCTTCCAGCGGGTAGGGATCGTCCCCATTTACCATGTCGCGCATCGCCAGTCCGATCGAGTTCAAGTTATTCTCGATCCGAAGAAGCTGCAACGAGTCCCGGCGGTTACGGTCGATCGCGGTAGTTTGCAGCGCGCGCAACCCCGCGATCTGCTCCAGAGCGTACCAGGAGAAGCCCGCTACTGAAGCCAGGGTCACGGCAAGGCCGGCGATCAACCGCGCGGTCGGCGAAGCGAACCATCGCATCACAGTGCCCGCCCGGCGCCGCGCGAAGCTTCTATCTGCTCGATCACGCGCTGGGCTGCCTCCTGGCTCGCACTTTTCTTCGACGGCCCCTTGGCTTGGGCCGTCAACTCGCCCCCAACACGCACTTCGACCAGGAACGTTTTGGCATGCTCCGGGCCATGCGTTGAAAGCACGCTGTAACGCGGGTGAGGGAGTTTCAGCGCCTGCGTCAACTCCTGCAGGGCGCTCTTGTGGTCGGCAGCCTCCGGTTCGCCACCCTCGGCCGCGTGCTGCGCCACGTGCGCGAGCACGAAGCGGCGCGCGGCGTCCATCCCGCCATCGAGGTAGATGGCGGCGATCAGGGCTTCGACGGCATCGGCGAGCAGGGTCTTCTTCTCCCGCCCGCCATTGACCTGCTCGGTGCGGCCCAGGATGAGATGGCGGCCCAGGGAGAGCGAGCGCGCAACGGTGTGCAGGTGTGTTTCACTGACCAGGCGGCTCTTTCGCTTGGAAAGCACGCCTTCCGGGGCGCCGGGGAGCAGTTCGAGTAGGCGCTCACTGACGAGGAACCCGAGAATCGAATCGCCGAGGAACTCCAGCCGCTCGTTATCGCAGATCTGCGGAGCGGCCTCGCGGTCCGAGGCGCGCGACTTATGCGTGAGGGCGCGGGTCAGAAGTTCCGGGTTGCGAAAGCGATACTCGAGCGCTTCCTCGAGTTCCCCGATCGCCTCGTTCATGGCATTCGACTACTGTTTCGGCGCGGCCGCCGGCGCCGGAGCTGCCGGTCCTGCTTTGAGTTTCGTCGCCTGAACCTTTCCGGCCTGAGCGATCTGCTTCACCTGAACCGGGGCGTTGGCGTCCGACATCGCCAGGTCATATTGTGCGATCGCCGCGTCGTACTGCTTGTCGTTGAGGTAGGCCTGACCCAAGCGGACCCGAAGCACCGAGTTGGGCGCCATCGAGATCGCATGCGAAAACTGCTGGATCGCGTCCTTATAATTCTTCTGGGTCATGTCCGACATGCCCCATGCCTCATAGGCCTGCGCCGCGATCTCCTTCTTGGCGGACTCCCACTGGGCATCGGTTATGTTCGGGTTCGGCTTTGGGGCATCCTTGACGTTGTCTATGGCGCCCTGCGCATTTTTCTGGACTTTGGCCGCCTCGTCCTTGAGGTTCAGGTCGAACTCCTTCATCTGCGAAGCCAACGCCCCGGCGAGGTCCGCTTGGGCGATGTAATCCTTGGGGTTGTTCTGGAGCGCGCGGTCGGCCCATGCGGCAACGGCGCCCGAATCGTTCTTCATGCGGGCCGTGTCGACGGCCATGTCGAGCACCTGGCTCTTGAAGTCGGTGTCGGCGAAATTAGTCAATAGATCGTCGATGGCCTTGAGCCGCGAGTCGGGGTCCTTGGCGTTCTGGATAGCCATCAACGCGTCGAGTTCCTTCTGCGACTTTGGGTGCGGCCCTTGGGGCGCGGCGGCGGACTGCTGGGGAGCGGCAGCCTGTTGAGCGAACGACGGCAGGGCGAGCGCGAGAGCCGCCAGTGCCGCCAAAGCGGGGCGAGAGATCATGGATTGGTTCCTCCACATGGGGTGGTCTTTCTGGGAAAAATCGTTATCTTATCGCGGGCGCCCTGCATCCGGCGAGGCGATCAGCTTCTCGGCTTCCGCTTTCGCCTTCGGCGAGCCCCCATTCACAGCGGCGGCGGCGCGGTAAAAGCCGATGGCCTGCTGGTCCTCGCCTGCGGCGGCCGCCAGCCGTCCTAAGTATAGTTTGGCCCAAGACTCGGTGACCGCGTCGGGCTTCTCTTCCAATGTCTTCTGAAACAGTTTTTCACCTAGTTCCGGGTCCTTCTGCAGCACTGCGATCCGGCCGAGACCGAAATACGCCCGTGCATGCAGTCCTCCCGTATCGGGCAACTGTAGCACACGCTCGAAAGCGTCCTTCGCCTTGTCGTATTTCTTATCAAACGACAACGACTCGGCGTCCGACAGCGCCTGCTCGCCCGGCTTCAACTGCGGCGGCGGGGCTGCCGCCTTCTCCTGCGGCGGAGGTGCGTCAAACTTCACCTGCGCCAGCCTGTCCGTTTCCTTTTGGATATCGATCTGGCCGAACAGGTCGGCGGCGTACAGGCGCATCGACTGTTGCTGCTTTTCGTATGCCGGCAAGGCATCGGCGAAGTACGGGGTAAGAATGTAGCCTTGGTGCAGCGCCTTCTCGACCATCCCGTCCCGCTCGCTCGACGGCGCCAAACGCGCCTCCACCGCTTTGATCAACGACTCGGTCGTCAGCAACCCGAAATCCTGCCGGTACATCACCGGCAGCGCCTCGATTCCTTCGGAAATGTCCTCGAGCGAAATTTTCTGGTTCACGATTTCGGCGAACTTGATCGCCAGGGGGTCCAGCACGTAGTGCAGGTAGGCATGCCGGATTTCCGGCACCTGCGCCGCCACCGACTCATCCACCTTCGCCATCGAGTTCCCCGCGGGCGTTACGACGACGAAATAGTCGTCCTTGAAGCTGCGAGCCTGCATGAGGCCCGGGGGTCCGGTGATGTCGACGAAAACCTGAAAGCGCCTCCCCAGATACCCGCTGGTCGGATTGCGCAGATACGCGTTCACGAGAAATATCGCCTGCGTGACGGGCGAATGATATTCGTCCAAGACCTGGTCGTACACCGGCGCCGCGGTCTTCCACTGTTCGGCCAGCCCGGCTTCAGTCCAGAATTCCCGCAGAAGCTTTTCCAGGCCCACCAACTTTTGGACGTCCGGCGCCAACTCTTGCGGCTCATAGCGGAACGCAAAATCGGGCGGCCCGGCGATGGACAACGCGAACGATACGTACTGCGCCTGGTCGGATTCCTGCGTCCGGCCGAGATGCTGGGCGAAAAACGCCTTGAGCGCATCAAGGGACGCTGGATGGCGGGCCTGAATCCGGGCGATCAATCCCGCCCGGGCCGGATGCTCGTCGGGAGCGCCTGGACTGTCGTAGCCCGCCGCCGCCCGCGCCAAAAACGTCGTGAACAACGCCGGATTGGAGTCGAGGTTGTTCTCCTGCCCTGGCTGTTGCGCCGCGAGGGGAAGGCTGAGAATGAGTGAAAGCAGGACGAGACGGGTCAACAGGAAACCTTGAGTGGCAGATCTTACCTTAGTGTACCGGGTTGATGAGGGAACGGCCACTTGAGCCCCGGCCCGCTCGCCCCTGGCCGCCAAACCCGGCACGGCTCAGTTGGCCGAAGCCCAATAGGCCGCCTTGGCCAGGACCGTGAGTTTCGGGTTCTTTACCGCGACGGTGATCTTACGGTAGCTGCCGTCCTGGGTGGCATTTGACGGGGTGTAGGCGAGCATGTAATAGGCATGCCCGTCGTCGAAGGCGCGCCGCAAGCCGCGCTCCAGGTCATTGCTGTTGTGGTAGAAAAGCCCGCCGGTGGCGCGCGCGAGTTGGGCCAGGATTTGGCCGTTTTCTTCCGCCACCGCCCGCAGCATCGAATCCTCGCCTCCCGGCGTTACGGAGGTTCTTCCGGCTCTCGTCTGGTTCAGGCCCTGGCTGGCGTCGAAATCGCCCGCCGAGGCCAGCGAGGCCTGCGTATAGACGCCGCGGGAGTCGAGCGAATAGAACTTCACGTTGTTGCGGACCGCGTCGTGGAGCACGGCCAGGAAGCGGTTTCCCGTATCGCGCGGGTTCAACTGGAAACTCTGGTCCTTCGGCCCGTATGCCTGCAGAATTGTGTAGAGATCCCGCCCTGGCCGGTCGTTCCATCCGTCGGACAGGAAGAGTACGGTCCGCGATCCCGGCATGGTTCCAAGCGTGGTCACCAACCGGTCCAGCGTGGCAAGAAAATTCTCGGTCAGCGCCCAGGTCCGCTCCGAGGAAGCGTTCAGGAATTGCTGGAGTGCGGCCTTGCGGCCACTGCACGCCGGCACCTGGTCCCGCACCGCCGG